>KL571197.1:54365-57515 GCA_000715855.1 Actinoplanes liguriensis | reverse complement strand
GACATGGACCACGGCGGACGTAGGACATCAAGAATTTGATCTTAAGAATGCGACAGGGCATCGACGCTCGTTGACAAGTTGCGGAAACAAGCGTGCAATCTTCTCCTGAGAGCGCTCTCACGCTTCATCCCATCCCCTCGGAAAGGCGTGTTCCCCATGGCAGCTCCCCGAAGACTTCTTGCCGTCGGCGCCGCGGCGCTGACGATCGTGGCGTCCGTGACCTTTGTGAACGCGGCGGAGGCTGCGGTGCCGGCACCGCCGGCCGGGATGTCGCTGGTGTTCGGCGACGACTTCACCGGCGCGGCCGGAACCGGGCTGAACCGGACCAACTGGCTGTACGACATCGGCACGGGCTACGCCGGCGGCGCCGCCAACTGGGGCACCGGCGAGGTCGAGACGATGACCGACTCGACCGCGAACGTCTACCAGGACGGCGCCGGCAACCTGGCGATCAAGCCGATCCGGAGCTCCTCGGGGCAGTGGACCTCGGGGCGGGTGGAGACGCAGCGCACCGACTTCGCGGCGCCGGCCGGCGGCAAGGTGCGGATCGAGTCGCGGATCCAGCAACCGAACGTGAGCGGCGCGGCGGCGGCCGGTTACTGGCCGGCGTTCTGGGCGCTCGGTGACGCGGCGCGGCCGGTCGGCGCGACGAACTGGCCGAGCATCGGCGAGTGGGACATCATGGAGGACATCAACGGCCGGTCCTCGGTCTTCGCGGCGCTGCACTGCGGGACGAATCCGGGCGGCGTCTGCAACGAGACGACCGGCCTGACCAGCGGCGAGCGGGCCTGTTCGGGATGTCAGACGGGCTTCCACACCTACGCGATCGAGTACGACCGCAGCACGTCCCCCGAGCAACTGCGGTGGTATCTGGACGGCAACAACTACTTCACGCTCAACTCCTCCCAGATCGACGCGACCACCTGGAACAACGCGACGCACCACGGGATGTTCGTGATCCTGAACGTGGCGATGGGCGGTGGCTTCCCGGCCGCGTTCGGGGGCGGTCCGACCTCGGCGACGCAGTCCGGCGTGCCGATGCTGGTCGACTACGTGGCGGTGTACCAGTCGTCCACCGGCAGCACCAGCCCGCCGACCACGACCACGCCGCCGGCGGGCGGGACGCGGGACGCGTACGCGCAGATCCAGGCCGAGTCCTATGACGCGGCGAACGGCGTGACGGTGGAGACGTGTTCGGAGGGTGGTCAGGATGTCGGCTACATCGCGAACGGTGACTGGCTGCAGTTCAACAACGTGAACTTCGGGACCGGCGGGGTGAAGGACTTCGTGGCCCGGGTCGCGTCCGGCGCGGGCAGCGGGGTGAGCGGTCTGATCGAGGTGCGGGTCGACAGCCGGAGCAACGCGCCGATCGGCAGTTTCGCGCTGGGGAGCACCGGTGGCTGGCAGACCTGGTCGTCGATCCCGGGCAATGTGTCGAATGTGACCGGAAGTCACACGGTGTACCTGACGTTCACCAGCGGCCAGTCGGCCGACTTCGTGAACGTGAACTGGATCCAGTTCCGCAAGTAGCCAGTCACATCGATGGGCCGTGCTCGCTGACCAGCGGTCACGGCCCTTCGTCGTGTCTTCGTGACGGATCGAGATTTAAAGATATTTAAGGTTCACACCCTCTTTACATTTACTGTTAACAGTCCTAAAGATTGAACCATCTCACCGGAGGCGCAGGGAAGGACAGTTATGAAGCGCTCCCGATCGGTTCTTCTCGCGACGGTCACCGCGGTGGTCGCCGCAGGCACGGCCACCTGGTTCGCGGGCGACGCCTCCGCGGCCACCGCCTGCGCCACGGCGTGGAGCTCGACCGCGACGTACGTCAAGGACAACGTTGCTTCCCAGAGCGGCCACAACTACACCGCGAAGTGGTGGACCCAGAACGAGTCGCCGGCCACCCACAGTGGTCAGTGGGACGTGTGGATCGACAACGGGACCTGCGGCGGGGGAACGACGCCGACGAGCAGCCCCACGGCGAGCCCGACCGTCAGCGCCAGCCCGACCGTCAGCACCAGCCCGACCGTCAGCACCAGCCCGACCACGCAGCCGACCGGGAGCGGGTCGCTTCCGGCGCACTTCCTCACCGGTTACTGGCAGAACTTCGTGAACGGGGCGACCCCGCTCAAGCTGGCCGCCGTCCCCAGCACGTACGACCTGATCGCGGTCGCCTTCGCGGACGCCACCTCCACCGCGGGCGCGGTCAGCTTCACACTCGACCCCGGTCTGGCGAGCGCGGTCGGCGGCTACACCGACGCGCAGTTCAAGGCCGACATCGCCACGCTGCACTCGCGCGGCAAGAAGGTGATCATCTCGGTCGGCGGTGAGAAGGGCTCGGTCAGCGTCTCCAGTGACGCCGCGGCCACGGCCTTCGCGAACTCGGTCTACTCGCTGATCCAGACGTACGGCTTCGACGGCGTCGACATCGACCTGGAGAACGGGCTCAACGCGACCTACATGGCGAGCGCGCTGCGATCGCTGCGGAGCAGGGCCGGCGCGAACCTGATCATCACGATGGCGCCGCAGACGATCGACATGCAGAGCACCGGCTCGTCGTACTTCGCGCTGGCACTGTCGATCAAGGACATCCTCACGGTCGTCCACACCCAGTTCTACAACTCCGGCGCGATGCTCGGCTGCGACCAGATGAACGCGTACAGCCAGGGCACCGAGAACTTCCTGACCGCGCTCGCCTGCATCCAGACCCAGAACGGCCTGCGGCCCGACCAGGTCTCGCTCGGCCTGCCGGCCAGCACCAGCGCCGCCGGGGGCGGATACGTCGCCCCGTCGGTGGTCAACGCCGCGCTGGACTGCCTGGCCCGTGGCACGAACTGCGGCACGTTCAAGCCGCCGGCCACCTACCCGGGCATCCGCGGCGCGATGACCTGGTCCATCAACTGGGACGTCACCAACGGCAACAACTGGGCCAACACGATCGATCCCCACCTCTCCACCCTCCCCTGAAGGAGCTCCCCCCTCATGAAACTCAGCCGGAAGATCGCGCTCCTGGCGTCGGTCGCCGCGGTGGGCACGGCCACGGCCGTCCTCCCGATGACCTTCGCCAGCGCGGCCACCGCGTGTGCCGGTGCCTGGAGCAGCAGCGCCGTCTACGTCAAGGACAACGTCGCCTCGCAGAGCGGCCAC
>KL571197.1:53096-54140 GCA_000715855.1 Actinoplanes liguriensis | reverse complement strand
GTCAGTGGGACGTCTGGATCGACAACGGCGCCTGTGGCGGGACCACCACCCCGACCACGACGCCACCCACCGGGCCGACCACGAACCCGCCGACCACCGGCACGAAGATGGCCTCGGCGCCGTACGTCTACCCGGGCTGGGGCAACCCGCCGGCGCCGGCCACGGTCGTCAACGCCACCGGGATCAAGTCGTTCACCATGGCGTTCGTGCTGGCCAGCGGCTGTAACCCGGTGTGGGACGGCGAGTCCGGCCTGACCGGTGGCGTGCACGCCAGCTACATCTCGCAGATCAAGGCGGCCGGCGCGGACGTCATCCCGTCGATCGGCGGCTGGAGCGGCAACAAGCTCGGCCCGAACTGCACGACCGTGGACGCCCTGGCCGGCGCGTACCAGAAGGTGATCAACGCCTTCGGCCTCAAGGCGATCGACATCGACATCGAGAACACCGACGAGTTCGAGAACACCGCGGTCCAGGACCGGATCCTCGGCGCGCTCAAGGTGATCAAGGCCAACAACCCGTCGGTGAAGACCATCGTCACCTTCGGCACCTCGCCGACCGGCCCGAACTACTACGGCACCCGGCTGGTCCAGCAGGCCAAGGCGCTCGGCGCGAACATCGACGTCTTCACCCAGATGCCGTTCGACTTCGGCGGCGGCTCCGACATGTACGCCTCCACGGTCGGTGCCACCGAAGGCCTGAAGAACCTGGTCAAGACCACCTTCGGCTACACCGACGCGCAGGCCTACTCGCACATCGGCATCTCCGGCATGAACGGTCTGTCCGACCAGCAGGAGGTCACCTCGGTCGACACCTGGACCCGGATCCGGGACTACGCCAAGAACAACGGCCTGGCCCGCTTCACCTTCTGGGCGGTCAACCGGGACCGCGGCTGCGCCGGTGGCGGCGTGGTCTCCGACTGCTCCGGCATCGCGCAGTCCGACTGGGCGTTCACCAAGGTCAGCGCCGGTTTCTGAGGTCGCCTGAAGTAAAGATCACCACCGATTTGCCCGTACGGATCAAGGAGCGCGGCTGCCTGTGGCGGGC
>KL571197.1:45197-52825 GCA_000715855.1 Actinoplanes liguriensis | reverse complement strand
TGTCTCTTATACACATCGGGACCCGAGCGTGTACCCGGCGCCGATGAACAGGGCGTTCCACACCCCGCTGCCGATCGCGGTGAACAACGCGAACTGGCCGAGCGGCATACGGTTCGCGCCGGCCGGGATCGAGACGAGACTGCGGACCACCGGAGCGCACCGCCCGAACAACACCGCGGCCTTCGCGTGACGCTCGAACCACCGGTCCGCCTTGTCCAGGTCGCCCGCGTCGACCAGGGGAATCCGATCCAGCCAGCGCCGCAGCCGTTCCTCGCCGAGGCCGCGCCCGAGCCAGTAGAGCAGCAGCGCGCCGATCAGCGCGCCCAGCGTGGCGGCGGCCCAGACCAGGGCCAGCCCGACCCGGCCCGCACTGGCCAGGTAGCCGGCCATGGAGAGCACGATCTCGCTGGGGATCGGCGGGACGATGTTCTCCAGCGCGACGAGCAGGCCGACACCGGCCTCGCCGAGCGCGTCGATGACCGATGCGACCCAGCCGGCCAGCCCACTCAGTTCTGCCATCCATCACTGGTACCCGGCGATCGCGCGAGCAACCACTTCCGTATATACCGATGATCGGTATATTCTCCTGCGATGAGCGACGCCCCGATGCGGGAGCCCACGTTTCTGGTGCTCACCGCGCTGGCCGAGGAGCCGCGACACGGCTATGCCGTGATCGAGGATGTGGCCACGATGACCGGCGGGCGGGTCCGGCTGCGCGCCGGCACGCTCTACGCCGCTCTCGACCGCCTGCGCCTCGACGGCCTGATCGAGATCGATCGCGAGGAGGTCGTCCAGTCCCGGCTGCGGCGCTACTACCGGCTCACGGGGGCCGGGGAGCAGGCCCTGGCCGCCGAGTCCGCCCGCCTGCGCCGGCAGGCCACCATCGCCGAGCGCCGCCTGAAGATCCGTCGCGCCACCCTCGGGGGAGCCACCGCATGACCGTTTTGGAGAGGCGATACCGCCGGCTGCTGCGCGTCTATCCCGCGGCGCACCGCGCGGTCTACGAGGAGGAGATGCTCGGCGTCCTGCTCGCCGGCTCGCCGCCGGGCCGCCGTCTCCCGCGCCCGGCCGATGCGTTCGACCTGCTCCGCGCGGGCCTCGCGGTCCGCTTCGGCAGAAGATCAAAGGCCGATTACGGTACGGCGTGGCGCGACGCCGCCGCGGTCAGCGCGCTCCTGGTCGCCCTGCTGATCGGCGACTTCGTCGTGACGACGTGCACCGAAGCGGTGTCGGACCTGACAGATCGTGCCGCCGCCCTGCTCTCCGGAGTCACCGTGCTCGTCGAGCTCGGCACCCTGATGTTCTGGCTGGGCCGGGTGCCGTGGGCAGCGATGCGCCTGGCCTGGGCGCCCACCATGGCGGTCCTGGTGGCGGTCGCGTTCGCGGCGGCCCGGACGGCACGGCCGATCCGGGGCGTGGTCGGCCGTTTCGGTCTCGGAATGATCGTGATCGCCGTGACGGTCCCGCTGTTCACCTCCTGGGCGGTCCGGGCGACCGTCCTCCAGTCCGACGACGTCGCGGTCTGGCTGCCGCTCGCGCTGTTCGCCGGGGTCGTCATCGGCATCGACCGGCCGGTGCGCAGTCGCGTGGCGCTGGTGTTCCTGGGCATGCTGGTGGCGCCGATCGTGCTGCTGGAGAGCTGGGACCTGACCGTGATGGGCGGCTCGACCACCTGGGTGCCGGACACGGTCGACCCGGGTGGCGTCCTGCTCGCCCTGGCGCCGCTCGCGGTCGTCGCCGTCGCCGGCCTCTGGCTCGCCCGACGTTTTGCGCCGCGGGAGCGCGGACATGTAAGGGTGCATGAGTGACCGGTGGTACCAGCAGGCGGTTGTCTACTGCCTCGACATCGATACCTTCGCCGACTCGAACGGTGACGGCTGCGGCGACATCCCCGGGCTGATCGGCCGCCTCGACTATCTGGCCCGGCTGGGTGTGACCTGCCTGTGGCTGAACCCGATCCATCCCTCGCCGGACCGCGACGACGGTTACGACGTGGCCGACTTCTACAACGTCGACCCCCGCTTCGGCACCCTCGGTGACTTCGCCGAGCTGCTGCACCAGGCCGGCAACCGCGGCATCAAGGTGATCATCGACCTGGTCGTGAACCACACCTCCGACAAGCACCCGTGGTTCGTCTCCGCGCGGTCGTCGCCCGACTCGCCGTACCGCGATTGGTATGTCTGGAGCGAGACCGCGCCGCCGGACCGCAACCAGGGCATGGTCTTCCCCGGCGAGCAGGCGGAGACCTGGAGCTACGACCGGACCGCGAAGCTCTGGTACTACCACCGGTTCTACAAGTTCCAGCCGGACCTGAACATCAAGAACCCCGAGGTGCGCGCGGAGATCAAGAAGATCTGCGCGTTCTGGCTGCAGCTCGGGGTCGCCGGGTTCCGGATGGACGCGGTGCCGTTCATCATCGAGGAGACCGTTCCCGGCAAGTCGGACGCGGCGAAGGACTTCGGCTACCTCACCGAGCTGCGCTCGCACGTGCAGTGGCGCAAGAGCGACGCGGTGCTGCTCGCCGAGGCCAATGTGGAGCCGGCGCAACTCGTCACGTACTTCGGTGACGAGGGCGGCTCGGGCAACCGGATCCACATGCTGTTCGACTTCATGCTGAACGCGAAGATGGTGCTCGCGCTGGCCCGGGAGGATCCGGAGCCGATCATCGACGGGCTCCGGGACACCCCGACGCTGCCGGCCGGCGGTCAGTGGGCGACGTTCCTGCGCAACCACGACGAGATCGACCTGTCGCGCCTCACGGCCGAGCAGCGCGCGGACGTCTTCGCGAAGTTCGGCCCCGACGAGAACATGCAGCTCTACGGCCGGGGCATCCGGCGTCGCCTGGCCCCCATGCTCGGCAACGATCGGCGGCGGCTCGAATTGGCGTACGCGCTGCAGTTCAGCCTTCGGGGAACCCCGGTGCTGAGGTACGGCGAGGAGATCGGCATGGGCGACGACCTCGCGCTGGAGGGCCGGGACGCTATCCGGACCCCGATGCAGTGGAACGGCCTGCCCAACGCCGGGTTCTCCACCGCCGCCGCGGATCAGCTGGTGCGCCCGGTCGTCACGGACGGCGATTTCGGGTACGAACGGGTCAACGTGACCCTGCAGCGGCACGACCCGTCCTCGCTGCTCTCCTGGTTCGAGCGGATGATCCGCACACTCCGCGAGGCGCCCGAGATCGGCGCCGGCACGTGCATGTACGTCGACGTGCCCGCGCCCAAGGGTCTGCTCGTGCACCGCGCCGACTCGCACACCGGGACGATGCTGTTCCTGCACAACCTCGGCAAGGATGACGTGACGGTCGACCTGAGCAGCGTCGAGGACGAGTCGGAGCAGCCCAACGACGTGCTGGCCGACCGGGAGTACCCGGATCCGGGCAAACTCGCCGATCTCAAGGTGGCCGGCTACGGATACCGGTGGATCCGCCTGCGCAGAACGGTCTGAACGGGTTTAGAGTCACCCGTCAGGAGCAGCGAAGATCACACCGGGAGGCCGCAGTGTCGCAGTCCGCATCGTCGAGGATCGCCATCGTCACCGGAGCCGCGCGCGGCATCGGTGAGGCGATCGCGCTCAAGCTGGCCGCGGACGGCCTCGCCGTGGCGGTCGTCGACCTCGACGAGGGCGCATGTGCGAACACGGTCACCGCGATCCACGACGCCGGCGGCACCGCGGTCGCGATCGGCGCCGACGTCTCGAAGCCGGAACAGGTGACCGCCGCGGTGGAGCGGGTCGTGGCCGAGCTCGGCCCGCCCACCGTCCTGGTCAACAACGCCGGAGTGCTCCGCGACAACCTGCTCTTCAAGATGACCGACGAGGACTGGGACATCGTGATGAGCGTGCACCTGAAGGGCTCGTTCCTGTTCAGCCGCGCGGTCCAGAAGCACATGGTGGACGCGGGCTTCGGCCGGATCGTCAGCCTGTCGAGCACCTCGGCGCTGGGCAATCGCGGTCAGGCCAACTACGCGGCGGCGAAGGCCGGCCTGCAGGGCTTCACCAAGACGCTGGCGATCGAGCTGGGCAAGTTCGGCATCACCGCGAACGCGGTCGCGCCCGGATTCATCGTCACCGACATGACCCGGGCCACCGCGGCGCGGATGGGCGTGGACTTCGCCGACTTCGAGAAGGCGTCGATCGGTCAGATCCCGGTGGCCCGCGCGGGCCGTCCCGAGGATGTGGCGAACACCGTCTCGTTCCTCGCGAGCGAGGGTGCCGGATTCGTGTCCGGTCAGGTGATTTATGTGGCCGGCGGGCCCAGAGACTAGTGCTGGCAACTTGCTGAAAGCGGCTACAAAGAAGTGATGAACCGACGCATGAGCTCCCGCAGCGTGTCGCTGACCAGCACATTCCTGCTGCTCGCGGCGGGCGGCACGGCGGCTTGTGACAACGACCGCTATCACGACGAAGGTTTCTACTGCGCCGACGAGAACGGTGTGATCGTCGACGAGGACTATTGCGACGACAGCCGCGGCGGCGGGTACTACGGTGGTGGCGGGTATTACATCTACCACTCGCCGAATTACCGGTCCGGTTATCGCGTGGGTCAGAAACTGCCCTCCGGCGGCAGCCGCTTCGCGTACAACGACGCGGCCTCTCGCAGCACCTACGGGCTGCCGCCGACCGGCCGGGTCGGCAACGGAACGGTCAAGACCGGCGTGGTCGGCAAGGGTGGAAGCGGCAGCAAGGGCTCCTCGGGTCACGGCTCCTCGGGTGGATGATCTTTAGATGCGGCGCATTCCCTACGGTCCGGTCCGGGACGGCTGGAAACTGACCAATTTCAGTCTCGGGCTGACGTACAACGACGACGTGCTGCCCGACGGGTCGATGTACTCGTACTGGCAGGAGGGGCCGTACTACGACTTCACCGCGGGCGAGATCGAAGAGCTCGAGACCGCCACGGCGACGCTCTACGACATGTGCCTCGAGGCCGGCGACTGGATGGTCGAGCAGTGCCCACGACGTACCGTCGAAGGCCGCAGGCGGGGTTTCATGTCCTCGATCTGCACGCCGGAGGCGTGTTTCCTGAGCCGGATCGGCATCCCGGAATACGCGCACGAGCAGATCATCCGGACCTGGTTCGACGGCGACGCGGAGACGTGGACGCACTACGACAAAGATCCGGACATGCGCACGCCGATGCAGACGCCGGACTTCTCGCCGAGCGTCTACGGGCGCTTCGACCTCTGGTACAACGGGGCCGGCAGCACGCCGCGACTGCTGGAGTTCAACGCGCAGACGCCGACGTCGCTGGTCGAGGCCGCGGTGATCCAATGGCACTGGATGGACCAGACCGGCGTGACCCGGCACGAGTGGCGGCAGTGGAACTCCATTCACGATCGTCTGGTCGGCTGGGAGGCCACGCCAGGTGGTGAGCCGGCCGAGCCCGGCGCGTGGCGGCGCAACATCGCCAAGCTGCGCGAGGCCCGTCCCTGGCTCCCGGAAAAACCCAAGATCTTTTTTGCGTACGAGACGTCGGACACTTCCGGCGAGGACCGGATGAACGCGGCCTACCTGATGGCCACGGCCGAGGAAGCCGGATTCCCGGTCGAGCTGATCGCCATGAGCCAGATCGGCTGGGACGTCGCCGGCGACCGGGTGGTGTTCGTCCCCGCCCCCGGCCGGGAACACGAGGCACAGCCGATCGACGTGATCTTCATGCTCTACCCGTGGGAGTGGTTCTGGCACGAAGAGGGCGGCAAGGCCTTCTTCCGCAACATGGCCGACCCGGCGAAACGCGGCACGGTGTGGATCGAGCCGCCGTACAAGGCCGCGCTGCTCGGCAACAAGGCGCTGCTCCCCGTGCTGTGGAAACTGTTCGGCTCGGACCCGTCGCGCGGAAAATACCTGCTGCCGGCCTACTTCGCGGAGTCGTCCGGGGCGAAGGAGCTCACGTCGTACGCGAAAAAGCCGGTCTGGGGTCGCGAGGGTGGCTCGGTCACCCTGGTCCGTGACGGAACTCCGATCATCGACAATCCATCGGAGTACGGGTCGGACGGGCGCTACATCGTGCAGGAGCTCTGCGAGCTGCCGTCCTTCGACGGGCTGGAGGGCACGGTGCACCCGATGATCGGGTCGTGGCTGATCGACGGCGAGCCGGCCGGGATGGGCATCCGCGAGGGAATCGGCGTCGAGGGCCTGGTCACCAAGAACAACTGCAACTTCTTGCCGCACGCCATCGAGTCGGAGAACTGACCTTTCGGTCTATTCCGGTCGAACCATGAGGTACTGGCTATCAAATAGACAAACTGGTATGATTTACCGGGAAGCTGCCTAGTGTGGTCGGCGTCGCTCTCGGTTGGGAGCGGCGCCGTTCGCATTTCTGGAGGTTGCTCCCGTGGGCAGAGTCGAGCAGTTCTTCGAGACGTTCACCCAGCTCAGCAGCGAGGCAGGCAGTCAGGCCGACGATGGCGGCGGGATCGGCGGACACTTCGCCGAGCAGTTCCTGGTCGCGGACGCCACCGGCGCACGGCCGGCCAGCCGGGCCGACTTCCTGCGGGCGCTGCCCCGTCGCGCGCAGATGTTCGCGAACCTGGGAATCGGCCGCGCACAACTGACCGGTCTCACCACGACGCAATGGGATGAGCACTATGTGCTGGTCCGGACAGAATGGACGGCACCCCGCCTGACCGGAGGTGATCCGGTCCCGATGGCCTCGTCCTACCTGCTCCACGACGACGGCAACCGCTTGCAGATCGTCCTCTACCTCAACCACGAGTCACCACGCACAGCCTGAAGATCACCCCGCCCAACCCACACGACCCACCCACCCTGGGGAGCCACCTCCGCTGGCATCAGTGTGAATCGAAACGGCAGGGGCTCGCAGGTGCCCTGTGGACAACCCGCTGGTGTGGATAACTTTCGAGGCGAGCCGTCAGTCGATGATCATGCCGATCGGCAGGCGTTTTCGCTGGTCGGCGCCCCTCGCGAGCGGTCTCGGCTAACACCGCACACGGGCGAAGCCGCATCACCGCCGGCCAGCCCGAAAACCACCACTAGGCCCAGCCGGTCGCCCTCGGCTGGGCTGCAGCGTGGTTATGCGGGGCTCATAACCACGGCCAGCCCCAGCTGGCGCTGCCCGGCTGGGCTGCAGCGTGGTTATAGAGGTTTCATAACCACTTTCGGGTCCAGCCGGTGCCGGCTGGCTGGCAGTGTCGAGGGGGCATGCGACCGGCGGCGGGAGCCGGTGTCCGGAATGCGGTACGGGCGAGTCGCGGGAGTGGCGCTGACAGGTCCCGCCGGCGGTTGAGGTAGTGGCGCCAGGGCCTGGTCGGCATTGGGCAGCCGGGCCTGGCCGGCGGTTGGACGGCGTGGATGGCCTGGCTCGCGGGTGCGCTGTGGCGTCAGGTCTGCTGTGGCGTTGTGGTGTCGGGTCTGCGGGTGACCGGTGGTGTCGGGTTTGCGGGTGGCCGGTGGTGCGGCGGTTGCGGGTGGCCGGTGATGTCGGGTTTGTGAGTGGCCGGTGGTGCCGGGTCTAAGGGTGGGCTGGTGCCGGCTCTGCGGTGAGCGACGGTGCCGGGTTGGGCCGGCGGTGGTGTCGAGCTCGGTGGGTCAGTGGCTCGGTGGGTCAGTGGGTCACGTGGGGTTGGTGGGGGTGGGGCGGCGGCGCCAGATCCACCACAGGCCGATGA
>KL571197.1:43356-44962 GCA_000715855.1 Actinoplanes liguriensis | reverse complement strand
GCACGTAGCCGTAGCCGCTCCCATAGCGCGACCACACCGTGTCATCCGGGAAGGCCACCGCGTCCGCGATGCTGAGGGTGCCCACGATCAGCACGCCGAGCAGTTCGATGGTGCAGCTGACCAGGGCGATCATGCGTCCTCGGACCCCGCCGACGGCCAGGCCGACGGTGGCGGCGATGTAGACCACACCGGCCAGGGCGGAGAGCAGGTACGCGAGCGGCGCCTCGCTGAAGTGCGTGGTGATCTGGACCAGGGCGCGGGCGCTCGCGGAGAGCGCGAACGTGCCGTACACCAGCAGCAGGACCCGGCCGAGGCCGGTGCCGAGCGCCGCGTCGCGGGGGCGCGTGGAGGTCGTCGAGGCGGATTCGTCAGGCACCGGTCACCGACGCGATCTGCTGCAGGCGCAGCACTAGGACGGGTAGGACGATGGCGCCGACGCCGAGGATCAGGCTGCCCCAGCGGGTCGGCTCCAGCTTGGCCAGCCAGACGGCGGCCGGGGCGAAACAGATCGTGGTGACCAGGTAGCCGCCGAACGTGGCGGTGTCCGAGGGCCGGGTGCCGTCGAAGAGGCCGATCACGGCGACCACGACGAGGACCGTGACCAGGGCGCTGAGCGCTCCCATGGTCAGCAGGTCGATGCGGCTGGGCGCGCGGTCGAGCGCGGAGCGCAGGAAATACCACGCCGCGAGGAGGAGAGCGACGACGATGGTCGCCACCGAGAGGGGACCGTTCACCCGGCACAGGTTACTGACGTGGCCGTGGGCTGGTAACTTCCGGCCCCTGGAGATCCTTTACAGGAGAGTGGGCAAACAGTGCGCTTCGGATTGTTCGGTACTGGCCCGTGGGCGCACATGGTGCACTCCGAGGCCCTCGCACGGCACCCGGAAGTCGAGTTCGCGGGTGTCTGGGGGCGGAACGCGGCGAAGGCCGAGGAGTTGGCCGCCAAGCACGGGACCCGGGCCTACGCGGACGCGGATGCGCTGATCGCCGATGTGGACGCGGTCGCGATCGCGCTGCCGCCGGATGTTCAGGCGCCGATCGCGCTCCGGGCCGCGCAGGCGGGGCGGCACCTGGTGCTGGACAAGCCGGTCTCCCTCCGTACGGAGGAAGCCTCTGTTCTGGCCTCGGCGGTCGCCGACCGTGACGTGGCGTCGGTGGTCTTCTTCACCCGGCGCTTCGTGCCGGAGATCGAGAAGTTCCTGGCCGAGGCGGTCGCGGCGGGTGGCTGGACCGAGGCGCGGATCGACCATCTCGGCTCGATCTTCACGCCGGACAACCCGTTCGGCGCGTCGCCGTGGCGGCGTGATCGCGGCGGGCTCTGGGATGTCGGGCCGCACGCGCTCTCGCTGGTGCTGCCGGTGCTCGGGCCGGTGGCCGAGGTGACCGGGCTGGCCGGTGAGCGTGACCTGACCGCGCTGGTGCTGCGCCACGAAGGTGGGGCGATCAGCAGGCTCACCCTTTCGGTGGACGCCCCCGCGGCGGCCGAGCGGCAGGCGGCGGAGTTCGCCGGGGAGGCCGGGGTGTGGCAGGTGCCGGCGGTCGAGTTCGACGCCGTGGAGATGTTCGGCCGCGCGATCGATCAGATGCTGGCCTGTCTCTTATACAC
>KL571197.1:35789-43167 GCA_000715855.1 Actinoplanes liguriensis | reverse complement strand
GGCCGAAGCCGGCCGTGGACGTCCGGTTCGGGCAGCGGGTGACCGAGGTGCTGGCCGCCGCCGACGAGGCGATCGCGCAGGGGCGGACGGTCCGGCTCGGCTGAGCCGGACTCGACGCGTAATCCCTGCTAGGGGACGGTCCGCTCGATTGCCGCGGCGCCGTCCCGCTCGAGTTCGGCGCGAGCCCGGGCGATGTTCTCCGGCGTCGGGTCCTTGCCCTGGGCGACCGCCAGATCCTCGGGATCCCAGGGCTGCTCGGCGCCGGTGCGCCAGACGGGCGCCGCGGCTTCCGAGGGTGTCCGGATCGTGCTCATGGTGGCTCCTTCCGGGTGATCGACCAGGCGTTTTTCTCGGCCCGTTTTTTCATTCTGTACGCCGTGCCGGGGCAAGGGTGCCCGAACTGAGCGCTAACTGGACAGAACCTGCGCGTTACGGATGGACGCAAAGTAGCGGGCCGAATACATTTTCGCCTGTCATGTACGCCCGGGGCGAACCGTCCCGACAGCCGGACCGAGGTCCGGCGCGGCGTGCGTGAGGTGAGGGGACTGGATCCGCATGACGGACTGCACCGACCACGACATCCCAGGTCACGGCCGGGAGGGTACGCCGAAGGCCGGCCCGGCATGACCGGCTTGTGGGACGCCGAGCGGGACGCGGGTGACGTCGCGCGGGCGCTGAGCGGCCTGGCCGCCCTGCTGGGGCGGGACCCGGAGGGCGCGCCCCCGGACGCGGACACCCTGCGGATCGTGCGGCAGCTGGCCGAGAGCGGCGCGTCGTCGGCCGCCCGCGTGCAGGGGTATCTGCAGGATCTGCGCGGCGCCGGCGACGGTGACGCGGTCGCGCTGTCGCCCGTGCTGGCGCCCTGGCGGGACTGGACGCCGTCGCGCGGCCACCTCTTCGGCGCCCATCGCGGCCCGGCGAGGCGTGGCGCCCGCCGGATCAACGAGGTCCCCCAGCCCCGCCGGTGCGACCCGGGGGAGTGAAGCTCAGCCGCGCCGGCGAGTGAAGCTCGGCCGCGCCGGGGAGTGCGGCTCAACCGGGCCGGCGCAGCGTCTCCGAGGGGGAGACACCGAACCTCATCCGGTACGCCGAGGCGAACCGCCCCAGGTGGGCGAAGCCCCATCGGTTGGCCACCGCGGCCACCGTGACCAGGCCCGGATCGGCCTCGAGAAGGGTCTCGTGCGCCCGGTTCAGCCGGGTCTGCTGGAGGTGTTCCATCGGCGTGCGCCCGATGTGCCGGCGGAACCCCTCCTGCAGCGAGCGCACGCTCGTCCCGGCGATCCCGGCCAGGTCGGCGACGGTGAACGCCCGGTCCGGCTCGTCATTGATCGCGTCCAGCACCCGCCGGATCGCCCGGGGCGGCCCGGCGCCGGCCGGCGTGATCAGCTCGTCGTGGTAGCGGTGCGGCACGCTCAGCAGCAGCCCGCTCAGCACGCTGCTGCACAGTTGCCCGGCGATCATCGGCTGGAAGATCAGGCTGGTCTCGTGCTCCAGCTCGTCGTGGAGCAGCCGGATCAGCCGGCTCCAGCTGTGCGCCGGGCCGCCGGTCAGGTCGAACGCGGCGGGCAGGTCGATCGGTCCCTCGACCGGGTGACCGAGCAGCGACGCGAGTTCACTCTCCAGGGCCCAGCGCTCGATCCGTACGTCGATCTCCGTGGAGGGCGCCTCGGGTCTCAGGTAGACCGGATCGCCGGGGCGGAAGGCGACCGCGGTGGCCGGCCCGGCGACGACGTCGCGCCCGTTGCGGCGGGCCACCACGCGCCCGGAGACCGGCAGGGTGACGTGATAGGCGTCGGCTTCGGCGGCGACCAGGGTCACATGGCCGGCGAACGTGAGATGACCGACGGTGAGCGGTCCGAGTTGGATCACCTCGACCCCGACCTTGGTGTCCGCGCTCTCCGGAGCGCCCAGCGACACCGGATGGTAGAAACGATTCAGTACGTCACGGGCCTCGCGGACGCCGACGCTGTCGAAGTAGACGTTGCCCGGGGCCGGTGTGGAACCGGTGCCCGGTACGGCGTCACCCATGCCGTCCGGTGCTCCATCGCATACGGTGAGTATTCGGCCAGATTCAGTGGACAGTCAACGTGGCCGCCACGCAGTGACCGTTCCAGCACATTCCGGCCATATGAACTACTCTGGCGTTCCGCGCCTACGTGGCGTAACTTGCAGACCAGCGGATTGTTGTAGGAACGCGGGTTCCTGTGGCGTCTCCCAGCGAACGCCGCGTGCGTATGACCTTTTCCTCGGTCGTCGCACCGTGTCCCGCGGCAAGTCGGCGTCGGACCTCCCGCCGCCAGAAGAGAGGGCAGCTGTGTATCTGCCGATCACGACCCGCCAGCTGGCCGACGGCACCGTCGAGATCGCCCCGAGCGGCGAGATCGATCTGGACAACGCGCACGTCATGCGGGACGCCGTGAATGACGTCCTGACCACCATGACACCCAGCAAGATCTGTCTCGACCTGCAGCGCGTGATGCTGATCGACAGCATCGGGATCGGCATCTTGGTGGCGTGCTTCCACACCGCCGCGGCCAGCGGCATCAAGCTCGTGGTGAGCCACCCCAGTGCCACGGTCTACCGGCAGCTCTGGGTCTCCGGCCTGGTCGGCCTGCTCGGCTGCGCCGAGCCACCCTCGCCGCGCACCTCGGTGGGCCTGCGGCCCTCCTGATCGCCCACGCGCGGTCCCACGGCCGTTTCACCCACGTGGGTGGCGACGGCTGACCGATTTCGACATGGAAAAGCGCGGTCCTCGGACGAGGACCGCGCTTTTTCCTCCGGTCAGTGGACAGCACGGCCGGTCGATGCAAGCCGCTCGGCGCGGGACGGCTGGTGCGCAGCCGGTCAGCGGGACGGTCAGTGCAAAGCCGGTCAGTGCGGGCCGAGACGGCGGGCCTGACGTTCGCTCCCCTCCGCGCCAGGTCAGTGCATGGCCGCGGTGGCCTGCTCCTGGGCGGCCCGCTCGTCCCCGGAGAGCGTCGAGAGCGGCTTCTCCTTGATGAACAGCACGGCGATCACCGCGAGGAACGCGATCGGGGCGCCGATCATGAACAGGTGGGCGGTCGCCGTACCGTAGATGTCCTGGACGATCTTGAGAACCTCGGGCGGCAGCGTGGCCAGGTCCGGGACCTTCGCCGTGCCCCCGCCGCTCGCGGCGGCGCCGAACTTCTCGGTGAACAGCGAGGTCACCTTGTCGGCGAGGACCGCGCCCAGGGCGCTGACGCCGATCGAGCCTCCCATGCTGCGGAAGAACGTGAGCGCCGAGGTGGTGGCGCCCAGCTCGGTCGCGAGCACGTCGTTCTGCGCGGCCAGCACCAGGTTCTGCATCAGCATGCCGACGCCGATGCCGAGCACGGCCATGTAGACCGAGATCAGCGGCACCGAGGTGTCCGCGCCGATCGTGCTGAGCAGCAGCATCCCGCCGGTCATGATCACCGCGCCGGCGACCAGGTAGATCTTCCACCGGCCGTACTTGGTGATCAGCTGGCCGGCGACGGTGGAGGAGACCAGCAGGCCGAAGATCATCGGCAGGCTCATCAGGCCGGCGACGGTCGGCGACTTGCCCAGCGAGATCTGGAAGTACTGCGACAGGAAGACGGTGCCGCCGAACATCGCGACGCCGACCAGCACGCTCGCGATGATGGTCAGGCTGACCGTGCGGTGCCGGAAGATGGTGAGCGGGATGATCGGCTCGGCGGCCCGGGACTCCACCCACACCGCGAGCGCCAGCAGCAGGATGCCACCGGCGACGAACGCGGCGGTCTCCGCGGACATCCAGGCGAAGTGCTGGCCGGCCAGCGTCGACCAGATCAGCAGCGTGCTCACGCCGGCCGTGATCAGGAACGCGCCCAGCCAGTCGATCTTGACTGCCTTGCGGGTCACCGGCAGGTGCAGGGTCTTCTGCAGCATCGCGATCGCGGCCAGCGAGAACGGCACGCCGATCAGGAAGCACCAGCGCCAGCCCAGCCAGGACGTGTCCACCAGCAGGCCGCCGATCAGCGGGCCGGCGATGGTGGCGACGCCGAAGACCGCGCCGAACATTCCGGAGTAACGGCCCAGCTCGCGCGGCGGGATCATGGCGGCCATCACGATCATCGCGAGAGCGGACATGCCGCCCGCGCCGACGCCCTGCGCGATCCGGCTGACCAGCAGGATCTCCACGTTCGGGGCGAGGCCGGCGATCAGCGAGCCGAGGACGAACAGGCCCAGGGAGAGCTGGATCAGCAGCTTCTTGCTGTAGAGGTCGGCCATCTTGCCCCAGAGCGGGACGGTGGCCGTCATCGCGAGCAGCTCGGTGGTGACGATCCAGGTGTAGACGGACTGGCTGCCGCCCAGGTCGGCGATGATCCTCGGCAGGGCGTTGGCGACCACGGTGGACGCCAGGATGCTGACGAACATGCCCAGCATCAGGCCGGACAGGGCCTGGATGACCTCGCGGTGGGTCATCCGGCCGCTCGACTCGGCGGTGTCGGAGGGGACGGGTGCAGCTGTCATCGATTCCTCGGGGCGTTCGTCGGGGTGGGGTCGGTCAGGCCGCCGGCAACCATGCCGAATGCCTGGTGAACGTGGTTCGCAAGGGAAAGGTCCGATAGGTCGTTCCGTGCGTCGGACGCCCACCTCATCAGGGCCACCCGGAGCGCGGCGCCGGTGACCGCGGCGAGCACATGCGGATACGCGTGGCCCGGATCGAGTCCCAGGCGCTCCGCGATCGCGGCCGTCATCTCCTGCTCGGCGGTCGTGGCGGTGGCGGCCAGCCGGGGGAGCAGGTGGGGATTGTTCACGATCACGCGGAGCCGGAGCACCCACAGCTCGCGATCGTCCTGGATCATCCGGATCGCCGGGGCGAGCGCGGCCTCGACCGCGGCCAGCGCCGGGCCGGGCGGGGCGGCGAGCAGCAGCGCCCGGGGGTCGGTGCAGCCCTCCAGGGGGTCGCCGACGAGGGCGTCCTCCTTGGTGGCGAAGTAGTTGAAGAACGTCCGTGGCGAGACCCCCGCGGCCTCGCTGATCTCGTCCACGGTGACGCGATCGGCGCCGCGCTCGTCGGTCAGCCGGAGCGCGGCGCTGATCAGGGCACGACGGGTCTGCCGTCGCTTGTCGTCCCGGTTCATGCCCGGAGGCTACGACAAAGTTTGCAGTCTCTGCAAAGTTTTAAAGGGTCCGGCTCAGGAACTCCACGGTTGCGTCCACCGCCCGGGAGACGTGCTCGTCCACGTCATAGAGATCGACGTGCCGGTCGGAGTCCAGCCAGAGCGTCTCGTCCGCCCGCATCGCCTCGGCCAACTCCGGCGAGCAGTAGGCGTCCACCCGGCCGTGCACGATCAGGCTCGGCGGCAGCAGCGGCCGCACGCCCAGCACGTCCAGCGTCATCAGGCTGTGCAGCGAGCCGCGGGTGACCCGGTTCTCCCAGCCCGTCTTCTCCCCGGGCGAGCCGATCCACTTCGAGTAGTACGACCACGGCTCCTCCCCGGGCATCGCCGCCTCACCGTCCAGTGCGACCGCCGGGATCTCCTCGTCGTAGCGCTCCACCATGCCGATCAAGGCTTGCCGGTACGTCGTGACACCCATCCGCTCGGCGAACCAGGCGGGACTGTTGTACGCCCCGGCGATCCCGGCGACCGCCTTCACCCGGGGATCCGTGGCGGCGGCACGCATCGCGTACCCGGCGCCGAGACAGATCCCCACCACGGCCCGGTCGTAGCCGTCCAGCACCTCGACGGCGGCCCGCAGGTCGGCCAGTTTGCCCTGGCTGTCCTCGTGTCCACGGCGGCCCTCGCTGGCGCCGAAGCCGCGGTGGTCGAACGCCAGGGTGGTGATGCCGGCGGCGGTGAGCCGTTCCGCGTACTCGGCCACCACCTGTTCCTTCACGCCGCTGAACGGGCCGGTGAGCACGGCCGCGCGGTGGCCCGGCGCGGTGCGCAGCACCCCTTCGAGGCGGAGCCCGTCACTGAAGAACGTCACTGTCTCGGTCACGCTGCGACGCTAGGCTGCTTCCGTCGGCACGGACAGAGGGCACTTGCGGGTGCCCATCGGGGGTGAGGCGTGGATCTGGTGGTACCGGACGTGCTCGAGGAGGGCTGCGCCACCCGGCAGGCCCTGGAACGGCTCGCGGTGAAGTGGCGGGTGCTGCTGATCTACGCGCTCGCCGACGGGCCGCAGCGACCGGCCCGGTTGCGCCGGCGGATCCCCGGGATCACCCCGAAGATGCTGACCGAGACGCTGCGCGGCATGGAGAGCGACGGCCTGGTCAGCCGCCGGGTGTACAAGCCCGACCCGCCCCAGCACGTCGAGTACGAGCTCACCGGGCTGGGCCGCACCCTGCGGGAGCCGCTCGCCGCGATCTGCGCCTGGGCCCGGGAGAACCCGGGAGTCAGTCGTTGAGCTGCGCGTGCTGGATGTCGGTGAGCGCGGTGGTCAGCCACACCGCCGGGTCGCGCCCGGCCAGCAGGTCGGTGAGCAGCAGCGCGGCGTTGCGGGCCAGCGAGTCCGCCCGGGGCGCGGGGGCGCCGTCCTCCTCCAGCACGCCGAGCGCCCCGGCGAGCAGCCAGAGGACGACCTGCGGATGCGCCTCCGGGTGGGCGCGGACGCAGGAGGCGAGCGTGTCGCGGACGTCCTCGGCGCCCAGCCCGTCCGGGTGCCCGTCCTCCAGCAGCAGGCGAACCGTCGTGCCGACGATCAGGCCGGTGTGCGTGAGGTCGAGCGCGGCCAGGGCGTCCACGGCGTCGTCCAGCGCCGCCGCATCGTCCTTGCGGACGGCGTCGACGGCCGCGGTGACGGCCGCCGCGACCGGGCGGGCCGGGGACGGCAGGTGGCGCCAGCTCTCGGTCATCCAGCGACCCTATCGGGAGGCGTCATGACGAACCTGGACGCGGTCACCGCCTGGGTGGACCGCTACCGCACGGCGTGGGAGTCGAACGATCCGGACGACGTCCGGGACCTGTTCGCGGACGACGCGGCGTACTTCACCGAGCCTTACTCACCGCCGTGGGTCGGCCGCGAGGCGATCGTGGCGGGCTGGCTGGCGCACCGGGACGAGCCGGGCACCACCACGTTCACCTGGCAGCCGCTGATCATCACCGAGGAGCTCGCGGTGATCGAGGGGCGCACGGTCTACCCGGACCGGGAGTACCGCAACCTGTGGGTGTTGCGCCTGGACCACACCGGCCAGGCGCGCCAGTTCACCGAGTGGTGGATGGAGGTGCCGCCGCCACCGGAAGCGTGAGCCGGGACCCGGCGATGTCCACGGTGTGCAGGGAGGCGGCCAGGCCGGCGCCGTCCGTGCCGGGGTTCCGGTCGAAGCGGGGGAACGCGCCACCGGAGATCTGCAGGCGCAACCGGTGGCCGGCGAGCAGCCGGTGGAAGCACGGGTCCAGGTGCAGCG
>KL571197.1:34800-35555 GCA_000715855.1 Actinoplanes liguriensis | reverse complement strand
TGTGTATAAGAGACAGGGTCGGCGAAGTTGCGCGAGTGGCCGCGCGGATCCACGTCGCAGAGCCGCACGAAGAGGTCGGCGCGCGGGTTGTCCACCGTGACGGTCAGCTCCAGCACCGGGCGGCCGATCACGTCGACCGCGGTGGGCAGCGGATCGGTGCTGAAGACCAGCACGTCCCGCCGCGCCTCCAGGGCCCGGTTGTCCTTCACGCCCATCGAGCCGACCAGGGTCCGGCCGCCCACCGACGGGGTCGGGTCGGCCGGGTCGTAGCGGAACTCGGCGACCCCCTCCGGCCCGTCCGGCGCGGTGGTGGTGAGCCGTCGCCCGGCCCGCAGGTGGAACGTCGCCGGATCGGCAGGCGGTGGCCACGCGGGCAGCTCGTGCCAGGCGCGCTCGCCGGTCCGGTACACCCTGACGGGTGATTTACGCGCCGCGGGCCCGTCCGCCAGGTGCTGATCGAGCCAGGCGACGCTCTCCCGGGTGAGAACACCGGCGCCGTGTATCCCGGCCTGCAGATGTGTCCACGGGCCTACGGTCAGCGCGACGTCGACGCCACGGGCGCGCAGGGCCTCGTACTGCGAAATCGTCTGATCGAGGAAAAGGTCCTGCCATCCGCCGATCAGGAGCACCGGGATGTCGAGGCCGGCCAGTGCGGCGCCGGCGCGATAGGGCGTCCACCACGGGTCCTCGCCGTCCGGGTGCTCCAGCCATTCCCGGTACCAGGGCGCGCGCCCGAGCAGGACCGATTCGGCGGC
>KL571197.1:34383-34498 GCA_000715855.1 Actinoplanes liguriensis | reverse complement strand
ACCCTCCTGCGCGGGCCGCAGCCGGCGCTTCGAGGCGGCGATGCTGAACAGCCGGCCGGCGAGCCCGTCCTCCTGGTGTGCGATCTGGTAACTCCAGCCGAGGAAGTCACCCAGA
>KL571197.1:32327-34099 GCA_000715855.1 Actinoplanes liguriensis | reverse complement strand
AAGTCACCCAGAGTGAAGGCGCCCGTCCCGAAGACGGCCTCGCGGAAGTCGTGCGGCCCGACGTAGATCACCGCGGCACGCAGCTCCGGCGGCGGGTCCTGCAGCAGCGTCCACTGCGACCAGCCCAGGTAGGACGCTCCGAGCGTGGCGAGGTTCCCGGTGAACCAGGGCTGCTCGCGCAGCCACGCGATGGTGTCCTGACCGTCCTCGGCCTCCTGCGCCATCGGGCGGAAGACACCCTCCGAGCCGAACGTGCCGCGCACGCTCTGCAACAAGACGTGGTAGCCGCGCGCCGCGAAAATGCGCCCGTTCATCACCGGGTTGGGAAGATTTCGTCCGTACGGCGTCCGGATGAGCACGGTCCCCTTGGGCTCGCCGGCATCCGGGGCGAGGTGGTCGCCCAGCAGGCGGACACCGTCCCGCATCGGCGTCCGGACCTGCTCTTCGGTGTAGCCGTGCGGGGCCGGCGGGAGGCCGAGGAGCCGACTGGTCAGAGCGTCGGCCAGCCGGGGGCGTTTCGAGGCTTCGTCCACGATCCCAGAACATATCCATGTGTCCTCAAATATGAAAGACGAATAGCATTCGCAAGATTGCCGATGTGCGAATCGGCGAGCATTTCGGCAAACTGCGTCGAGTGGACGAGGGACGCAAACTCGGAGGACGTTACCGGCTGCACGACGAGCTCGGCCGGGGCGGGATGGCCATGGTGTGGCGGGCCACCGACGAGGTTCTGGACCGGCCGGTCGCGGTGAAGGTGCTGGCCGGGCGCTATGCCGGCGACGACCGGTTCCGTTCGCGGATCCTGCACGAGGCGCGCGCGGCGGCGACCCTCTCGCATCCGAACATCGCGCAGATCTACGACTTCGGGGAATCCGACGAGGACGGGACTCCCGTTCCGTACGTCGTCATGGAATTGATCAACGGACCCACCTTGCAGCAGCGTGTGGCGGATGCCCCGATGCCGCCCCGGCGGGTATTCCGGATCTGCGGCGAAGTGGCCGCCGCGCTCGCCGCCGCCCACGCGGACGGCCTGGTGCACCGCGACATCAAGCTGGCCAACGTGATGGTCACCCCGGCCGGGGCGAAGGTGGTGGACTTCGGCATTGCCGCGGCGGTCGGGCCGGCCGAACCCGAGGAGGGGCTGCTCGGGACGCCCGCCTACCTGGCGCCGGAGCGGCTGACCGGCGGCGCGATCGAGCCCGCCTCGGACGTGTACGCGCTGGGCGTGCTGCTGTACCGCCTGCTCGCCGACGAGTCGCCGTGGACGGTGGAGACGACCACGCAGATGCTGTCGGCGCACGTCTACGCCGAGCCCGCGCCGCTCCCGGAGCTGCCCGGGGTGCCGGAGTCGGTGGCCGCCCTGGTCGACCGGTGCCTGGCCAAGGAGCCGTCGGACCGGCCGGACGCGGCCGAGGTGTCGGCGATCCTGGGCGACGCCGCGGAGGCGGCCGCGCTGAAGCCCGCGCCGCCGGTCGAGCCGCCACCGGTCCAGCCGTCGCCGGTCGAGGACGTCCCGGAGTTCGAGGCCGGTCAGGCGGCGGCGCCGTTGCCGCCCACCCGGCTCGACGAGGAGACCGAGCTGGTCTCCGTGCCGCGGCCGGCCCGGCCCCGCTACGACAACCGGCGGCTGCTGCTCGCCGGCACCGTGCTGGTCGCGCTGCTGATCGCCCTCACCGGTTGGTGGGTCACCCGGGAGAGTGATTCTGACCCGGCCGCGGTCGGCGCCGCGCCGTCGGCCACCCCGACGGCCGGCCCGCCGGGCGTCCCGAAGC
>KL571197.1:9141-32171 GCA_000715855.1 Actinoplanes liguriensis | reverse complement strand
TCCCGAAGCCGGCCGGCGCCACGCCGAGCCCGGCCGGGACCCGGCACGACCGGAGCGCGGCCGCGGTGACCAGCGACCTACCGGCCAGCGTGGCCGGCTCGGCGCCGGGCTCGGCGGCGCCGTCCGTGGTGCCGGAGCCGAGCACCGGGGAGAGCGCGCCGCCCAGCGCGGACGGGCCGGAGAGCACCCGCCTGGAGTCGAAGGGCGGCGCGATCAACGTCGTCTGCGTCTCCGGGAACGCTCAGGTGCTGAGCTGGGAGCCGGCCGAGGGCTTCGTGGTGGAGCGGGCCGACCCCGGGCCGGGTCTGACCGCGTCGGTGGTCTTCGCGAACGGCCTGAGCCGCTATCGCATGTCGGTCACGTGCTTCGGCGACAAGCCGTCCGCGGTTGTGCTGCCGCTCTGATCGGACGTCAGACCTGGGCGGCGCCGCCGTCGACGAAGAGCTCGGCGCCGCGGACGAAACTCGACTCGTCGGAGGCCAGGAACAGCACCGCGGAGGCGATCTCCGACGGGCGGCCCATCCGCCCGGCCGGGACCAGGCCGACGACGTGCTCGACGACCGCGGCCGGCATCCGGTCCACGACGGCGGTCGCGGTCGGGCCCGGGTTCACCAGGTTGACCCGCAGGTCACCGGCGCCCCACTCGGCGGTCCAGGTGCGGGCGAACGAGCGCAGCGCGGCCTTGCTCGCCGCGTACACGGTGCCGCCCGGCACGCCCAGCACCGAGCCGGCGCTGCCGTTGAGGATGATCGAGCCGCCGCCGGCCATCAGGGGCAGCGCCTTCTGCACGGTGAGCAGGGTGCCGCGGACGTTGACGGCGAACACCTCGTCGAAGGACTCCGGCGTGACGGCGTCGAGCGGTTCGGACAGGCTGCCGATGCCGGCGCAGGCGTAGAGGACGTCCACCCGCCCGTGCCGCTCCGCGACGGTCGCGAAGAGCCGGTCCAGGTCGGCGGGGACACCCGAGTCGGCCCGTACCCCGGTGACCGACCCCGCGCGGACCTGCTCCACCTCGGCGACGGCCGTGGCGAGCCGGGCCTCGTCGCGCCCGGTGACGTAGACGTGCGCCCCCTGATCGGCGAAGAGAAGCGCCGTCTCCAGCGCCATCCCGGACGTGCCTCCGGTGATGACAGCGATCTTCCCGTCCAGCTTGGACATGATGGTGCTCCCGTGGTCGTTCCGTCGAAAGGTGACCGGGCCAACGGTAGGGAGAATGAGCCTGACCAGGAAGAACGCACTTTCCGGTAAGGGGCTTACCGCTCGGTGAGCCCGTCGTACGTCTGCTGGGCCCGGACGATCTCCGGCGTATGCTCGCCGAGCCACTGGATCAGCTCGCACAGCGGGGTCGCGAGACCCGCACCCAGCTCGGTCAGCGAGTACGTCACCTGCGGCGGCACGGAGGCGTCGACGGCCCGGTCGACCAGGCCGGCCCGGACGAGCTGCTTGAGCGTCTGCGCCAGCATCTTCTCGCTGATCCCGCCGATCCGGTCGCGCACCGCCGCGAACCGGTGCGGGCCGGTCGCCAGGACGGCCAGCACCAGGGTGCCCCAGCGGCTGGTGACCTGTTCCACGATCTTCCGGGTCGGGCAGGTCTGCCCGAGGGCGTCGACGTCGAGCAGGGTCAGCGCGGCGCGGAGGCGCTCGTTCTCCATGCCGGCAATCTACCGAGGGCGGCGGTGAGCAGGGTCTCGGCGGCGTCCGTACGTGAGTTGAGCAGCAGCCGGCCCTCCCGGTGCGTGGTGACCAGGCCGGCCGCGCGCAGGATCCGCAGGTGCTGGGAGATCCCGCCGGGGGTGATGCCGGTCCGGCGGGCCAGCTCGGTCGTCGACAGCGCGCCGGCCAGCTCGGTCAGGATCCGGGCGCGACCGGCGCCGAGCAGGGCGCCCAGCGCGTCCGGGAGGTGGGACGGCTCCTCCCACAGGGTGGCGACGCCGGCCGCCGGGTAGGCGAGCTGCGGCGTCCCCCACGACGACACCGTGAGCACCGACGGCCAGGCGAAGACCGACGGGATCAGGACCAGGCCGCTGCCGTCCGGCACGTCGGGCGCGGTGCAGTGCCGCTGGTCGACGAGGAGCGTGCCGTCCGTCCAGCGGACGCGTTCGTGCAGGTCGTTGAGGACCGCCGCGGCGCCCTCGGTGGCCAGGTGGTGGGCCCGGCGGCGGACGTCGGCGTCGAGCAGGGCGTGCATCCGGGGCCAGTCGGGCGCGATCGCCGCGGCCCAGTAGGCGGCGATCTCGTCGCAGAGCCGCGCGAGCCCGGTCGCCGGATCGTGGAACAGGTCGAGGTCGCGCCCGCCGGGCATCAGGGCGAGGTGCCCGCGGACCACCTCCGGATCGGTCCGGCGCAGCACCGCCAGCTCGGCGTCCAGGTCGGCGGTCAGGCCGGTGGGCGGCGGCGTCAGGAAGTCGGGGGCATAACCCCCGGTGGGCGGGACCAGCCGGGCGAGGAGTCCCCCGGGGCCGGGCCGATTTCGCAGAGCCCATTCCCGATGTACGGAGGAAACACCCCGCAGACTGGCCAGGACCTCCCACAGGCACGACACGGCGAACCTGATCCGGGTGGCGGCATCCGGCGGGAGTGCGATCGCGACCATGGTTTTAGTCTCCGCTAAATACCTGTCGGCCGGACAGGCGGCGGCGAAGACTTCACCGCGTGACTGACTTCCGTTCCCTGCACCAGCCCGGTTCCCCGCTCGTCCTGGTCAACGCCTGGGACGCGGCGAGCGCCCGGATCGTCGCCGCGGCCGGGGCCGCCGCCGTCGCCACCACCAGCGCCGGGGTGGCCTGGAGCCTGGGCTCGCCGGACGGCGGTGACGCCCTGGGTCGCGAGCTCGCCGTCGAGGCCGCCCGCCGGATCGTCGCCGCCGTGTCCGTGCCGGTCTCGGTGGACGTCGAGGCCGGCTACGGCGACCCGGCCCGCACGCTGCGCGAGGTGGCCGCGGCCGGGGTGGCCGGCGTGAACCTGGAGGACGGCGCCCGGCCGATCGACGAGCAGGCCGCCCGGATCGCGGCGGCGCACCGGGCCGCGCCGGAGGTGTTCCTGAACGCGCGGATCGACACGCTGCTGTTCGGCCTCGGTGACGTGGCCGAGGCGATCACGCGGGCGCGGGCGTACCTGGAGGCCGGCGCGGACGGGATCTTCGTGCCCGGGGTGACCGACCCGGACACGATCGCCGAGCTGGTCGAGGCGGTCCGCGGGCCGGTCAACGTGATGGCCGGGCCGGGTGCGCCGTCGATCGGCGAGCTGGCGAAGCTCGGGGTGGCCCGGATCAGCCTGGGCTCCGCGGTGGCCCAGGCGGCGTACGGCCTGGTCGAGCGCGCCGCTCGGGAGGTCTTCGGAGCCGGCACTTACCGGGAGATCGACGGCGCGGTCGACTACGGCCGGATGAATGCTCTCAGTAATGGCGCTACCGACAATTAGTCACTATTCTTGACAGAATTCCTCCGGGAGCCGCAAAGCTGATTCGTAGATTCCATTCCTAGGGTTGAGACTGACCAATCGGAAGGAATCGGAAACGATGATTCGCACTCCAGTCATGCCTGTCGAGGAAGGCACCCAGGTTTTCGTCGATGCGACCGGGCGGCGTAAGAGGCTGCTTGCCGTGATGGGTTTCTTCGTCGCTTTGTTCGCCGCTCTCTACATGGGTGTGGTCGGCGCGAGCGTCGTACAGGCCTCCGACTCTTCCCTGACCACGAAGGCCACGGTATCGACGTCGGCCACCGCCTCGGCTTCCGCGTCGGCCACCGCCACCGCGACGGCGACGTCGTCCTCGGCGAGCTAGCCCGCGTAATCGTGGAACTGGTCGGTGAACTGATATGTGGTCTGCGATATGCCACTGCAATTCGAGGCCACCGAGCCGTCGGTGCAGTTGCCGTTGTCCCGGTTCACCGACCAGAATCGTACGAATCCCACGTTCTTCCCGGCGGCCCAGGAGAGCAGATATGTCGCGTCCGCCGTCGTCGTCGTCCCGCCGGAGTTGTTCACGCCGATCATCGGGGTGACGCCGAGCATCGCATACAGTTCCGCGTCGGACTTGTCCGTCCAGATGCTGTCCATGTCGTCCTTGACCGCCGCGGCCGCCTTCGTCATCGCCAGGCCCCAGCCGCCGCCGGCCGCGTCGAAGTTCATCGTCATCGCGTTGACGGTCACCTCGATCCCGGTGTCCTCGACCGCCTTGAGCAGCTCGATCCCGTCGTCGGCGAGGCCCTGCGTGGTGCCGGCCACCGGCAGGGTCAGCGTGATCGCGGTGCCGCGGGCCTTCTGCAGCGCGGCCAGGGCCCCGGCGACCGTCTCCACGGTCACGGACTGCTCGATGTCGATGTCGAGGCGGTTGCTGCCGGCCGCGTCCAGGGCCGCCTCGTACGCCGTGACCAGCTCGTCCTCCGAGCAGGCGGTCTCCAGGTACGTCCCGCTCGCCCCACCGGTGGCGACGATCGAGCTCCCGCCGGCGGTGGTGATCTCGGCGATCGAGGCGGCCACCGTGCTGTCGTTGATCGCCGTCTTGCCGCCCCAGGTCGGTGTGCACGCGCCGGCGCTGTCGGCCAGGACGAACGCCAGGGCGAAGTCCGTCTGCCCGGTCTGGTCGGCCACGTCGGAGATGTCGACCGAGCCGCTGACGATGTCCACGTACGGCGCCGACTTCAACGTCTCCGGAATGGTGACGGTGGACGCCGACGCGCTTGCCGATGCGGACGAGGTGGGTGTCGCGCTGGTGTCGCTCTTGTCGTCGTCCCCGGAACAGCCGCTGATGGTCAGGAGCGCGGCGGCCGAGACGTACGCCAAGCGGTGAAAAGCCACCCGAGCACTATCTCACCGGCAAAAGCCTCATGTACGTGGAATTCCGGCCGATTAGACCTTTGAGCCAGCGCAGCGCGGCGAGGGGGAGATCGGTGTCCGTCGAGACGTCGCAGGAGGCGCGCCGGCGCCGTGTCCGTGTGCCCGTGCCCCAGCCGCGCTGGATCGTGCTGACCGTGGTGCTCGGCCTGTTCTCCTGCATCCTGGTGGTGAACGGGATCGTGCAGGGCGAGTTCACCCAGGACGGCGCGGCCGCCTCGACGAACGACACCGATCAGGTGCCAGCCTCGGCGCTGAGCGGCGGCCCGATCATCCAGACCGACGGCACCACCACGACCACGGTCACCGTGCCGGACAACAAGATCGTGCTGACCTTCGACGACGGGCCCTCGCCGACGTACACGCCGGAGATCCTGGACGTGCTGGAGGAGTACGACGTCCCGGCCACCTTCTTCATGATCGGCTCACAGATCAGC
This sequence comes from Actinoplanes liguriensis, assembly GCA_000715855.1. GTDB lineage: Bacteria > Actinomycetota > Actinomycetes > Mycobacteriales > Micromonosporaceae > Actinoplanes > Actinoplanes liguriensis. The sequence goes on along the minus strand of KL571197.1, from coordinate 26,901 downwards.
CAATACCCGTCGCTGGTCAAGCGGGTCAAGGACGCCGGGCACGAGATCGGCATCCACACCTTCACGCACCCGGAGATGTCCTCCAAGGGCGAGCGGCGCCGCGGCGTGGAGATGCAGGAGACCCAGTTCGCGCTCGCCGGGGCGGCCGGGGTGACCAGCCTGATCTTCCGGCCGCCGTACTCGTCCACGGTCAAGGCGCTGGACAACAAGACCTGGAACGTGATGGCCGACATGGGCGAGCGCGGCTACCTGACCGTGGTCAACAACCTGGACAGCCGGGACTGGGAATCGGGCGCGACGATGGCCGACATCGAGGACGCCGTCATGCCGGACGACGACGCGGGCGCGATCCTGCTCTTCCACGACGGCGGCGGGAACCGGGAGAAGACCGCGACGGCGCTGAAAACCGTCATCCCGGCGCTGCAGAACGAGGGTTACACCTTCACCACGGTCGCGGCGCTCACCGGCAACAGCACGATCAACCCCGCGGCGAGCACCCGGGACCACCTGATCGGGATCGGACTGGTCGACGCGATCCGGCTGGCCAAGGGGGTCACGATCGGGTTCTCCTACCTGCTGCTCGTGCTGGGCGTGCTCACGGTCGTACGCCTGATCATGATGTTGATCCTTGGCCGGAAGCATGCGAACAGGTACAAGAAGAACCCTGATCCGTGGGGCGGGAAGTACACCGAGCCGGTGACCGTGATCGTGCCGGCCTACAACGAGAAGGAATGCATCGCCGACACGCTGAGATCGCTGGTGGCGAGCACGCACCCGATCACGATCGTGGTGGTCGACGACGGATCCGACGACGGGACCGCGGAGATCGCCGAGGCGCTCGGCCATCCCGGCGTCGAAGTGGTCCGGCAGCCCAACGGCGGCAAGTCCAGCGCGCTGAACAACGGCATCGCGCACGCGAAGACCGAGGTCGTCGTGATGATGGACGGCGACACCGTGTTCGAGCCGGACACCGTGCGCCTGCTCGTCCAGCCGTTCGCCCGGCCGGAGATCGGCGCGGTCGCCGGCAACGCCAAGGTGGCCAACCGGACCGGCATGGTCGCGATCTGGCAGCACATCGAATACGTGGTCGGCTTCAGCATCGACCGCCGTGCCTACGACGTGATGCGCTGCATGGCTACCGTCCCCGGCGCGATCGGCGCGTTCCGGCGGGAGGCGCTGACGCAGGTCAACGGCCTGAGCGACGACACCCTGGCGGAGGACACCGACCTCACCGTGGCGATCATCCGGGCCGGCTGGCGGGTCGTCTACGAGGAGCGGTCGCGCGCCTGGACCGAGGCGCCGGCCACGATGTCGCAGCTCTGGCGGCAGCGGTACCGGTGGAGCTACGGGACGATGCAGGCGATGTGGAAGCACCGCGGGGCGCTCTTCGAAAAAGGCCCGGGCGGCAAGTTCGGGCGGCGCGGGCTGCTCAACCTGGCACTGTTCCAGACCGTGCTGCCGCTGCTCTCGCCGCTGATCGACGTGTTCCTGATCTACGGGCTGTTCTTCCTCGACCCGGTCAAGACGGTGGCCGCCTGGCTCCTGATGCTGGCCGTCCAGATGATCAGCACGTGCTACGCGTTCCGGCTGGACGGGGAGTCTCTGAGGCCACTGTGGCGGGTGCCGTTGCAGCAGTTCGTCTACCGCCAGCTGATGTACCTGGTCCTGATCCAGTCGACGCTGGCGGCGCTCGGCGGCATCCGCCTGGGCTGGCAGAAGCTCCGGCGCACCGGCGGCCTCAACGCCCTGATGGGCACCCAGCGCTCCTGACGGCGAGTGGCCCCTCCCGTCGGGGAGGGGTCCTGACACTCCATGTGGTGCGGTTGCACGTCTCGCTCCCGGGCACACCTAAGGGGCAGAATCGTGGGCGTTAAGCGGTATAGTGGTCACTAATCTGACCCTTAAGCCGAGGAGACGTCATGCCGCGCCCGTCCTCACGAGTGACTGCGGCCGCGGTGAGCATCGGTGAGCAACTCGTCGCGTGGCGAAAGCTGCAAGGGCTTACCGCCGTCCAGGTCGCCGAACGAGCCGGTATTTCGCGCAACACGCTACGGCGGATCGAGGTCGGTGACGCCGGTGTCAGCCTGCAAGCCTTTCTGGGCGTCGTAAGAGCCCTCGGAATCCTGGACGCGTTGGTGACCGCAACGGATCCTTACGAGACCGACCTCGGCCGAGCGCGCGCGGACGAGACTCTGCCGAAGCGGGTGCGGCAATGAGTCACGTCCTCACCTATGTCGAGCTCGACGGCCGGAGCTGTCCGGCTGGGGATGCCTACTTCAACCTCCGCCGTGGCCGGCTGACCGCGACCTTCTCCTACGACCGTGACTACCTCGCCTTGCCGGGCGCCTATGCGATCGATCCCGCACTCAGCCTCACGACCGGTTCGTGGCCGCTGCCGAACGGGCTGCCGGGCGCCTTCAGCGATGCGGCTCCCGACCGCTGGGGCCGGAACCTGATCGCCAGACGACTACGCGGCGAAGCCGCAGCCGAAGGCCGGTCGACTCCCACCCTCGACGACCGCGATTACCTGCTCGGGGTGAGCGACGAGACCCGGCAGGGCGCTCTGCGTTTCAAGACCGATGGCGACGACGATTTCCAGCACCCGGCGCCGGATGTGCCGAAGCTCATCGCCCTCCCCGCACTCCTGCACGCCGCCAACACTGTCGCCCGCGACGATCCGGGCAACATGGACGCGATCAAGGTGCTCCTGGACGCCGGGACAGGCTCGCTCGGAGGGGCCCGGCCCAAAGCCTCGGTACGCGACGATCACCGCCTCATGATCGCGAAGTTTCCGCACCACGCCGACGAGTGGAGTGTCATCGCGTGGGAGAAGACCGCACTCGACCTGGGCGAAGCTGCCGGTATCCCGGTGCCGAACAGGCAGTTGGTCGGCATCGAGGGTAATCCCGTGCTCCTGTTGGAGCGCTTCGACCGGAGGGGTTCCCATCGCATCGGGTACGTCAGCGCGATGACTCTGCTGGAGGCGAAGGACGGGGAGTCCCGCGACTACACCGAGATCGCGGAAGTCATCCCGGAGCACAGCTCCGCAGCTGTTGACGACCTCCGGCAGTTATGGCGGCGCATCGCGTTCTCCGTCGCCGTCCACAACACTGACGACCACCTTCGTAACCTCGGTTTCCTCCGCCAGGGATCCGGATGGAGACTCGCTCCCGGTTTCGACATCAACCCCAACCCCTCCCTTTCGACTCACCGAGTGACCAGCATCGGCGGTGCCGCCAATCCACCCGACGAGGTCAACGCGCTCCTTGTGTATGCGGAGAGCTTCGGCCTGACCGGCGGCCAGGCACGTGCCGTGCTCCGCGAGGTTGCCGACGCCGCCGGCGGCTGGAAGTCGGTCGCCCGCGGCAACGGGATCAGCCAGTCGGAGATCTCCCGTTTCGAGGGAACCCTGAGCCACACCATCAGTGCTGTCAGCCTCGCCTGACACCTGGCGCGGACTGCGCCGCGAGCTGCGGCTACGGCAACTGGCAGCGGGCCGGGATGTGGACGCCCGCAGCCGGATGCCGTACGGGAAAGGGTTTTGATCTTTTTTAAGCGAGCGCTGCGGCGGCTTTGCCGGTTCGGCGGCCGGAGAAGAGGCAGCCGGACGTGGCGACCGGACCGGCCAGACCGTGCCCGATCACGATCGCGTCCGCCTCGGTGGTCGCCGCGGGGCCGACGGCGGGGGCTCGTGTGCGCGGCCACGGCGGCTCCCGCGGTGGCGGCGAGAACGGTGCGCCGGTTCATGAGATCTCGTCGCGTTCTTGGGCTTCGATCAGAACAAAGCGCGCGTACGCCGTGGTAGTCGCCGAAGCGCGGGTCGCTCGTTGTCGACCGCGGCTGTTGCGTAGAGTTTTCGGGTGACTCATACGACATCCGTGCCGGATAAGCCCACACTCGACGGGATCGAGCGGAAGTGGCGTGAGGTATGGGCGTCGTGGGGCACCTACGCGTTCGACCGCACGGCGCCCCGGTCCCGGGTCTTCTCGATCGACACGCCACCGCCGACGGTCAGCGGATCGCTGCACGTGGGGCACGTGTTCTCGTACACGCATGCGGACGCCATCGCGCGGTACCGGCGGATGACCGGTCGCGAGGTGTTCTATCCGATGGGGTGGGACGACAACGGGCTGCCGACCGAGCGGCGGGTGCAGAACTACTACGGCGTGCAGTGCGACCCGTCGTTGCCGTACGACCCGGCTTTCGCCCCTCCGGAGAAGGCGCCGAGCCGTCCGGTGCCGATCTCCCGGCGCAACTTCGTGGAGCTGTGCCAGAAGCTGACCGCGATCGACGAGCAGGCCTACGAGGACCTGTGGCGCCAGCTCGGCCTCTCCGTCGACTGGTCGCTGCAGTACAGCACGATCAACGACGTCAGCCGGGCCGTGTCGCAGCGGGCGTTCCTGCGCAACCTCGAACGCGGGGAGGCGTATCTGGCGGATGCGCCGACGCTGTGGGACGTCTCGTTCCGTACCGCGGTGGCGCAGGCCGAGTTGGAGGACCGGGAGCGGCAGGGCGCGTACCACCGGCTCGCGTTCGGGCTGGCCGACGGCGGTTCCGTGCACATCGAGACGACCCGGCCCGAGCTGCTGCCGGCGTGTGTGGCGCTCGTGGCGCACCCGGACGATCCGCGATACCGGCATCTGTTCGGCACTTCCGCGGTGACGCCCGTGTTCGGGGTCCCGGTGCCGATCAAGGCGCATCCGCTGGCGCAGCCGGACAAGGGCTCGGGGATCGCGATGATCTGCACCTTCGGTGACCTGACCGACGTGATCTGGTGGCGTGAGCTCGACCTGCCGACGCGGCCGGTCATGGGCCGGGACGGGCGGCTGCTTCCCGTGCCGCCGCAGGGTGTTTCCGCGATTCCTTATGCGCATTTGGCGGGCAAAACGGCCTTTTCCGCGAAAGAGGCAATGGTCTCGCTGTTGCGCGAGGCCGGCGCATTGGACGGTGATCCTCGGCCCACAGCCCAGCAGGTCAAATTCTACGAAAAGGGCGATAAGCCGCTCGAAATCGTGACAACCCGCCAGTGGTACATCCGCAACGGCGGCCGCGACGCCGCGCTGCGCGCCACCCTGCTCGACCGCGGCCGGGAGATGACCTGGTCGCCGGAGTTCATGCGGACCCGGTACGAGAACTGGGTCGAGGGCCTGGCCGGCGACTGGATCATCAGCCGCCAGCGCTTCTTCGGCGTCCCGATCCCGGTCTGGTACCCGCTGGACGCGGCCAGCGAGCCGGACTACGCCTCCCCGATCACCCCGTCCTCGCTGCCGATCGACCCGAGCAGTGACACGCCGCCCGGTTTCACCGAGGACCAGCGCGGCCGGCCGGGCGGCTTCATCGGCGACCCGGACGTCATGGACACCTGGGCCACCTCGTCGCTCACCCCGGAGATCGCCGGTGGCTGGGGCACCGACGACGACCTGTTCGCGCGGGTCTTCCCGATGGACCTGCGCCCGCAGGCCCACGAGATCATCCGGACCTGGCTGTTCGCCACCGTGCTCCGGGCCCACCAGGAGTTCGGCAGCCTGCCGTTCCGCACCGCGCTGCTCTCCGGCTGGATCCTCGACCCGGACCGCAAGAAGATGTCGAAGTCCAAGGGCAACACCGTCACCCCGATGGGCCTGCTCGAGGAGTTCGGCTCGGACGCGGTCCGCTACTGGGCGGTCAGCGGGCGGCCGGGCACCGACACAGCGTTCGACACCGGCCAGATGAAGGTCGGCCGGCGGCTCGCGATCAAGATCCTGAACGCGACGAAGTTCGTGCTGCGCTTCGACCTGCGCTCCGATCTTGACGGGGGCGATGTCACCGAGCCGCTGGACCGGTCCATGCTCGCCGACCTCGCGGCCGTCGTGGCTGACGCCACGAAGCATTTCGAGGGGTACGACTACGCCCGCGCCCTGGAGCGCACCGAGCAGTTCTTCTGGACGTTCTGCGACGACTACCTGGAGCTGGTCAAGGAACGCGCCTACGGGGCCGCTGACGACCCGGCCACCCGGTCCGCGCACGCCGCGCTGGCGATCGCCCTGCGCACGCTGCTGCGGCTGTTCGCGCCGATGCTCCCGTTCGTCACCGAGGAGGCCTGGTCCTGGTGGCAGGAGGGCTCGGTGCACCGCGCGCCGTGGCCGTCCACGGACGAGCTCACGCCCGCGCTCGACCCGTCGCTGCCGGCCGGTCTGCTCACCCTGGCCGGGACCGTTCTCGGCCTGGTCCGCAAGGCGAAGTCGGAGGCGAAGCAGTCCATGCGCAGCGAGGTCGCCCGGCTCGTCGTGCGCGGCCCGGAGGCGTCGTTCGCCCTGGTCAGCCGGGACATGCTGGCCGCCGGTGTGATCCGCTCGCTGACGACCGAGGCGGCCGGCGGCCCGGTGACCGCCGAGATCGAGCTCGCCTGATCGATCGGTCACAGCCCGGTACTTTCCTGCCGGGCTGTGACGATTGATGTACGCTCCGCCCGTGTCCGAGGACAAGATCACCGGTCGTCCCTTTTACCGTTCCAAGGGCTTCGAGCTCCTGGTGCTCATCGTGGTGGGCGTGATCGTCGCCGCCGGTGTGCGCACCTATCTGCTCCAGACCTTCTACATCCCGTCCGGATCGATGGAGAACACCCTGCTCCTGAACGACAAGGTGCTGGTGAACAAGGTTCTCTACCGATTCCGTGACCCGCACCGCGGCGAGGTGATCGTCTTCGAGCCGCCCACCTCGTGGGGTGCCGGCCCCGGCGAGCAGGAGTACATCAAGCGCATCGTCGGCACCCCCGGCGACCACGTGATCTGCTGCGACTCCCAGAAGCGGATCACCGTCAACGGCCACGCGCTGGACGAGAACTACCTCTACCCGGGCGACGCGCCCTCCGACGACACGTTCGACGTGACCGTTCCGGACGGCCGTCTCTTCGTGATGGGTGACCACCGCTCGGACTCCGCCGACTCCCGCGCACACCTCGACTCCGATCTGGGCACCGTCCCGATCAGCCGGGTCGCCGGGCGGGCCTTCGCCATCTACTGGCCCGTCTCGCACTGGACCAGCCTGTCGGTCCCGTCCACCTTCGAAGGCGTCCCCGACAAGTAGGGCACCCATCGGCGAACACCCGGACCGCGGCGAGAACCCTCGCCGCGGTCCTTTTGGTTTTCGCGTCGCTTTCCGGCTATGTGAACCGGCTTTCGGGCGACCCCCATTGGGTGTCTTGAAAAAGAGCTGAAGTGCCCTAGCCTATTTCTCGGCAGGGCGGATTCAACGACTCCGTGCGCCCAGCAGGTTGCGTCGGATCTCGCTTGACCTGCTGGTACGGCGATCAATGCCGTACACCTCGAACAGCGATCTCGTGGTTTCAGGGGCGCCGACCGCGCCGGTTGACGCCGCGTGCCGACGTGAAACCCGAATGAGTCGTTCTCGCAATGGAGAAATCATGACACGCAGGCAATGGCGGTGGCCATTCGCCTTTCTGGCCGCGGCCGGCCTGGCCCTGGCCGCCGGAGTCGCGGTCTCACAGGCGGCCTCCGCGAGCGAGCCGAAGCGCCCGCTCAGCAACGACTGCTCGGGCGGGAACGTCGCCCTCACCTTCGACGACGGCCCCGGGCCGAACTCCCGGGCGATGCTGGACGAACTCAACGCGCTGCGCGTCAAGGCCACCTTCTTCGTGGTCGGCAAGAACGTCGCCACCGGCGGGGCCGCGGCGGCCGCGATGCTGCGGGCCGAAGTCGCGGGTGGGCATTCGGTGCAGAACCACACGTACGACCACGCCTCCATCACCGGGGGGTCGACCGGGACGGCGCCGCTCACCGACAAGCAGATCAAGCAGGAGCTCGAGAAGGCGTCCACGGCGATCGTCGCGGCCGGCGTGCCGAAGCCGACGCTGTACCGGCCGCCCTACGGGGACATCGACGCGCACGCCGACGCCCTGGCCCGTGGCCTCGGCTACCGGATCGTCATGCCGTGGGGTCTGCCCGGCACGAACATCATGGACTCCAAGGACTGGGACGGCAGCTCGACCGAGCAGATCGTGTCGAACGTCGTCAACGGCTACACGATCGACGGCAGCACGTACAACGGCATCGAGGACGGGACCATCGTGCTCATGCACGACGGTCTCGGCCAGGAGACCCTCAACTCGATCGCGGCCCTGCAACCCATCGTCGACCACATGAACGCGAACCACCTGTGCGCGACGACCACGATCCGCGCCGACGCCACCGGTGGTGTCGTGCCGGCGCCGCCGCTGCCCGAACCCCCCGCGTCCCTGAACCTGGTGCAGAACCCGTCCCTGGAGCAGCGCCGCGGCACCGGCCTCAGCGCCGAGCCGGTCTGTTTCCAGCACGCCGGCGCCGATCTCGCCGGAACCACCGCCAAGTGGTCCCGGATCGCCGGCGCCCACCGGGGCGTCGCCGCCGACCAGGTGACCGTCACCCGGTGGGCGAGCGGGGACCGGAAGCTCGTGCTCAGCCAGAACACCGAGGACAGCTCCTGCCTGGCGGCGGCCAGACCCGGTGTCCGGTACGGGACGTGGGTCTGGTTCAAGGGCAGCTGGGCGACGAGCGGCGCCCGCGCCGCGACGGTCTGCGTGATCACGTACTACCGCGACGCGGACGGGACCTGGCAGTACTGGGAGACCGGCACCTGCGTCGCCCCGTCGAGCACCTGGAAGCTCACCGACTACGTGACCGAGCCGCTGCCCGCCGGCGCCGACGCGGTCAGCTTCGGACTCGCCCTGAGCGGCACCGGGACCTTGGTCACCGACGACTACTCCCTGGCCGCGCAGTAACCCACGACCATTCGGAAGGTCCCGATGTTCCCCAGTGACACCATTGCCACTGATACCCGGACTGCGTTCGACACCCCGACTGCGTTCGACGCCCCGCCCGCGTTCGATGCCCCACCTGCGTTTGATGCCCGGACCTCGTTCGACGCACCGACACAGATCCTGACCCGGCCGAGCCGGCTCGCGCAGCACGGGCCGAGTGCGCTGTACGGCGGCTCGACCTCCACCGTCGAGGGGAACCGGCCGGCCCGGGTCGTCGTGCTGATCCCCGCCCACAACGAGGAATCCTCGATCGGCCCGACCGTGGAGGCGCTGCTCGCCCAGGAGCGGATGCCCGACCGGATCGTCGTGGTGGCCGACAACTGCACCGACGAGACCGTCGAGAAGGCGTCCGCGCTGCACAACCAGGTGCTGGTGGTCACCCGGACGGTCAACAACCGCGACAAGAAGTGCGGTGGGCTGAACGCGGCGTGGCGCCGCTACGCCATGGACGCCGACATCGTCGTCTGCCTCGACGCCGACACCGTGCTCCCGCCGAACGCCATCGGGGACTGGGTCAAGGAGTTCGCCGAGGACCCGAAGCTGGCCGGGTCGAGCAGCAAATTCACCATGCGCGGTACGGCGTTCCTGGTCCGCCTGCAACGGGCCGAGTTCGCCAAGTGGACGGACTCGTCGCTGCGCCGCGGCTGGACCTCGGTGCTCGCCGGCACGGCGTGCGCGATCCGCAACTCGGTGCTGCACGAGGTCACCCGGACCCACAAGCGGCACGGGCCGTGGCTGCACGCCAGCCAGGTCGAGGACTTCGAGCTGACCTATCGCATCCGTGAGATGGGGTACTACTGCCAGGTGTCGCCCACCGTCCGGGCCTACACCGACGCCATGGTCACGGTCCGCGCGCTCTGGGGTCAGCGGATGAAGTGGCAGGTCGGAACGGTCGAGGACTTGCTGCGGTTCGGCTACAACAAGCACACCCGGCTCGACTGGCGGCAGCAGGCGGCAGGCCTGCTGGCGGCCGGCGTCCGGTTCGGCTGGATCTTCTTCACGGCGCTCTACGCCGCACTGGGGATCCTCCATTTCGCGCCCGTCTGGTTCTTCGTGCCGCTGCTGTTCATCGCCAACGACGTGAAGCAGGCGCTGCGCATTCCGCACCGCGATCGCGGGGACATCATCCTCGCCGCTCTTCTGCTGCCGCAGGAGGCGTTCGCGTGGATGCGCGCCTGCTGGTTCGTGGCCGCGTGGGTGGAAGTGCTGCGAAGCCGGATCACCGGGCGCCGTAAGGACCGCTGGAGCATGCAGTACGCGGCCGAGGCCGCGTAGAACCAACAGGAGATCACACGATGTACGGAAGCAAAATGGCCCTCGCCGGCGGCGGCACCATCCCGATCGCCGGTGCACTCGTCAACCTGCCGGCGTGGATCATGGCCGGCGTCACCATCACGTTCGCCATCGGAGCGGTCATCGGGCTCATGCGCCCGGGCGGAAAGGCGAAGCCCTGAGCATCGCCGACCGTTGACGACCAAGCCTCACCGGCCCGCCGTCGACGCGACTCCGGTCGCGCCGGCGGCGGGTTCGCCGTCGCCCTGGGCGGTCCGGGCCGGTCTCGTCGTCGCCCTCGTGCTCACGCTCGCGGGCCTGGCCCTGGCCGGGCACGCCCGAACCGCCCCCGGCTGCCACACGCTGGGCCGTCCGGCCCCGGAGTCCGGAAGCCCGATCGCCGTCGGCTGGTCGCGCCGCTGGGCGGGCGTCGCATCCCGGCCCTGCTATCTGCTGCCGATCCCGGCCCGGGGGACCTGGCTGGTCACGTTCGGGCTCGGGAAGACCGCCGCGACGGCGCTCACCCTGACGGCGGACGGCGCCGCCGGCCCGGTCCGGCAGGCCGCCGACCTCCATCACCTGCGCCGGGTGAGCCTGACCGTGCCGGCCACCGGGGGCAGTCTGAGAGCCGGCCTCGAGCCGGCGTCCGTCCCGATCACCGTCACCTCGGTGACGCTCACCCTGGCCCGGCACGAGACCACCCCACCCCGGACGATCTTCGCCGACGACTTCGACGGCCCGCGGCTCGACAGCGCCAAGTGGCGCCCGGAGCTCGGCGACCACGGCTGGGGCAACCGGGAGCTCCAGAACTACACCGCGTCGACGGCCAACCTCGCCGTCACCGCCGGCCGGCTGTCGATCATCGCCCGCCGCGGCCCCGCACCCGGCACGTTCACCTCGGGCCGCCTGAACAGCCGTTTCTCCGCCGCCTACGGCCACCTCGAGGCTCGCATCCGGACACCCGGCGGCGCCGGTCTGCTGCCGGCCTTCTGGATGCTCGGAGCCGACGCCGCCCGGCTCCACTGGCCCCGCTGCGGCGAGATCGACATCATGGAGAGCCTCGGCCGCCGCGAGCCCTCCACCGTCCACGCCACCATCCACGGCCCCGACCAGGCAGGCCGCCCCTGGCAGCTGGAAGTCCCGATGTCCACCCCGCGCCCCCCGTCGGGCGGCTTCCACCTCTACACCCTCGACTGGTGGCCGGGCTCCGTCCAGATCTCCTTCGACGGCACGGCCTACGCCTCGTTCGCCCCCGAAGACCTGTCCCCGGGCCGTCCCTGGCTCTTCGACAAGCCCTACTACGTCCTGCTCAACGTCGCGGTCGGCGGCGACTGGCCCCAATCTCCCAGCCCTTCTCTCCGCTTCCCCCAGACCATGCAGGTCGACTACCTCCACTGGCAGCACTGACCGCGATCAGCCGCAAGCGCCGTTGGACATGTCGCCCTGATCGCATCAAGGAGCAAGCCGACGTCGTCGGGGGATTCGGCCGGTGAAGCGTTGTTGCGAAGCCAGCGACCCAGCGCCTCTGAACGTGGATCACCTAGCCGCCCACGATCGCGCCCGAGGGCAGTGCGTCGTGAAGGTCTGATCAGCGGAAGGAGACGTCCGACCCCACGATTCCGGCCTTCGAAACGCCCGGGAGCGAGTGCAACCGCCGTACCAAATCGGGTTTTGGGGGAAGAACGGGTCGAAGCGACCTGGACAAGAACCGCAGGATCCCCCCGAGCGACCGGATGGGGCTCCGGGGTGTCCCCGGCGCGGGGTCTGGGGCTCGGGCCCCAGGTTAGAAAGCACGATGGCGCCGGGTCCGCGCACTCCGCGGACAAACGGCGCCTGCCTAATCGTGCCCCCGGCAGGATTCGAACCTGCGCTTTCGCCTCCGGAGGGCGACGCTCTATCCCCTGAGCTACGGGGGCCCAGTGATTCGAAAGCCTAGCAGGCTGTCCGGAACCACCGCCAACCGGTACCGGTCAGCCTGCCTGGGCCTGCTTGAGCAGGTCGTCGATCAGCTGGATCTCGCCCTGCTGGGCGGTGACCATGCTGTCGGCCAGCCAGTCCACGTCCTTGTTGCCGGACAGCTCTTCCGCCTCCTGCGCCATGTGGATGCCGCCGAGGTGGTGTGCCCGCATCAGGGTGAGGAACTGGACGTCCAGCTGCTTGCCGGTGGCCTTGCGCAGCGTTGCGAGCTGTTCCGGGGTGGCCATGCCGGGCATCAGGCCGTTGACGACCGAGCCTGCGGCGTCGGGCATCCAGGCCATGGCCGGCTGGTCGCCGGTCGGGTCCAGGTCCCAGTCGCGGAGCCAGGCCTGCATGTAGCCGATCTGGGCCTGCTGGGTGGTGGCGATGTCGGCGGCCAGGGTGACGATGCCCGGGGTGTCCGAGCCGGCGTGGGCGATCATCGCCATCTCGACGGCCTGGGCGTGGTGCGTGGACATGTCCCGGAGGAAGCCGGCCTCGACCGAGTCGGTGCCCGGGGTCCGGAACCGGGGGACGACCAGGCCGATCGCGGCGCCGAGGACGATCCCGGCGAGCAGGAGGGCAACCGCGGCATACCCGAACCGGCTGCGGCTCGGGGCGGGTGCCTCCTCGGGCGCCGCGCCGGCGTCCGAGGAGGTGACGTCCGAGATCATCAGCTACCGCTGGAGCTTCCGGGAGTGGCGGTGTCCATGCTGGCGCCGTTGCTGGTGGCCGCGGTGACCGGGCCGGTGGTGGTGTTGCCGCTGGAGCAGGCCGCGCCGGGCTCCATCGACGCCTTGAGGCGGGCGGCGGAGATGAAGGCGTCGATCGACGAGTCGTTCACGTCGTCGGTCTTGTACTGGTAGCCCCAGACCTGGACGGAGACGTTCTTGTCGAGGCCGGTGTACGGGGACATGAACATGTAGTCCTTGCCCTCGACCTTCTTCTGCAGCACGGCCACCTGGTCGGCGGCGAGCCCCTGCTTGTACGTCACCCAGACCGCCCCGTGCTCGAGGCTGTGCACCGCGTGCTCGTTCGCGATCGGCTCGGTGTAGACGTCGCCCATGCAGTTCTGCCACGTCGGGTTGTGCGAGCCACCGACCGGCGGGCTGGTCAGGTAGGTGAGCGCGCCGTCCTTGTGGGTGCGGTCGTCGAGCGTCGCGTTCTTCTGCGCGCGGTAGTTGACGACGCCCTTGATGTCGGCGAGCTTGTCGGTCCAGGCGCGGGAGCCCTGGACGGAGGCGTACACGCCGTACCCGATGATGCCGGCGGCGATCAGCACGACAACGCCGGCCACGGCGATGGGGCCCCAGTTGCGCCCGCCGCTGACCTTGACCGGCGTGACCGGCTTACGGCCTTTGCCGCCCTTGCCGGCGTTGGGCCGGTTCGCCCCCGCTTTCTTGGCCGGCGGCTTACCCTGACCGGTGGTCTTGCCCACCTTCACGGTGGACGGGACCCGTTCGGGCCCCGGCGTGCTCATACTCATCGCGCCTCGTCGATTCGTCAAAAAGGGGGAATGCGGGGCTCGGGTGGCCGCCGAACGCTGAAGTCTACCCCCGATAGCATGGCTGGGTGACTCCCGCCAACCTTGCTGACACCGTTCTCTCAGCTGCTCGTGCCGTTTTCGAGACGCGCGGCCTCGACCTGGCGGCGCTGCCCGCGACGATCACGCTGGAGCGCCCGCGCAATCCCGAGCACGGCGACTACGCCTCCACGCTCGCCCTGCAGCTGGGCAAGAAGGTCGGTGTCCCGCCCCGTGAGCTGGCCGCGGCTTTCGCCGAGGAGCTGGGCAGTCGGGACGGGATCAAGACGGTCGAGATCGCCGGCCCGGGCTTCCTGAACATCCGGCTCGACGCCGCGGTGACCGGGACGATCGCCCGCACGGTGGTCGAGGCGGGCCCGGCCTACGGGCGGAACAACCAGCTCGCGGGTCAGCGGATCAACCTCGAATTCGTCTCCGCGAACCCGACCGGGCCGATCCACCTGGGGCACACCCGGTGGGCCGCGGTCGGCGACTCGCTGCGCCGGGTGCTCACCGCCGCGGGCGCCGAGGTGGCCAGTGAGTACTACATCAACGACGCGGGCGTCCAGGTGGAGCGGTTCGCCCAGTCGCTGTTCGCGGCGGCGCACGGGCAGCCGGCTCCGGAGGACGGCTACGGCGGCGACTACATCACCGAGATCGCCCAGCGGATTCTCAGCGCGGACCCGGAGCTGGCCGGGCAGCCGGCCGAGACCGCGCTGCCGGTCTTCTGGAGCCGCGGCTACCCGCTGATGCTCGCCGAGATCCGGGGGAGTCTGGAGCGCTTCGGCGTGCACTTCGACATCTGGTTCTCGGAGAAGACCCTGCACGAGGGTGGTGCGGTCGAGCATGCCCTCGACGCGTTGCGCAAGCAGGGGCACATCTTCGAGGAGGACGGGGCGATCTGGCTGCGCACCACCGACTTCACCGACGACAAGGACCGGGTCCTGATCCGGTCGAACGGTGAGAAGACCTACTTCGCGGCCGACGTGGCGTACTACATCAACAAGCGCGAGCGGGGCTTCGACCGCTGCATCTACCTGCTCGGGGCGGACCATCACGGCTACATCGGCCGGCTGAAGGCGATCGCGGCGTGCGCCGGCGACGACCCGGAGCAGAACATCGAGATCCTGATCGGCCAGCTGGTGAACCTGGTCCGGGCCGGTCAGCCGGTGCGGCTGTCGAAGCGGGCCGGCAACATCATCACGCTGGACGAGTTGGTCGACGCGGTCGGCGTCGACGCCGCGCGGTACTCGCTGGCCCGGTCCTCGACCGACTCGATGCTGACGCTGGACATCGAGGAGATCACCAAGCACTCCAGCGACAACCCGGTCTTCTACGTGCAGTACGCGCACGCCCGGATCTCCTCGATCCTGCGCAACGCCGCCGAGAAGAAGATCAGCCGGGGTGACTCGTACGACCCGTCGCTGCTCTCCCACGAGCGGGAGAACAACCTGCTCAAGACGCTCGGCCAGTTCCCGGCGGTGGTGGCCACCGCGGCCGAGTTGCGCGAGCCGCACCGGATCGCGGTCTACCTGGAGGAACGGGTCGCCACCGACTGGCACCGGTTCTACGACGCCTGCCAGGTGGTGCCGAAGGGCGACGACCCGGTCGAGGACGTGAACCTGGCCCGCCTCTGGCTGGCCGAGGCGACCCGAACGGTGATCGCGAACGGTTTGGCCCTGCTCGGCGTCTCGGCTCCGGAGAAGATGTAGTCATGCGCGCACACGAGGCCGGGGCGCTGCACGGCGACCTCGGCAACCGCGGACCGGCCTGGTTGCGTACGCCGGAGGACGTGAACGCCCTGGTCCCGCAGCTCTGGTCGCGGACGGCGAGCCGTACCGGCGAAGGGGTCCTGGCGGTCGGCGGCGTGCCGGTGACCGATCTCGCGGCCGACTACGGCACCCCGGCCTACTTCCTCGACGAGGAGGACCTCCGGGCCCGCTGCCGGGACTTCGGCGCCGCGTTCGCGGGGGCGGACGTCTACTACGCGGGCAAGTCGTTCCTGTGCAAGGCGGTCGTCCGGATCGTCGAGGAGGAGGGCCTCTTCCTGGACGTCTGCTCCGGCGGCGAGCTGGCGGTGGCGCTGGCGGCCGGGTTCCCGCCCGAGCGGCTCGGCTTCCACGGCAACAACAAGTCGGCCTCCGAGCTGCGCCGCGCCCTGGACTCCGGGGTCGGCAAGATCGTGCTCGACTCGTTCCACGAGATCGCCCGCCTCACCGAGCTGGCCCGGGAGACCGGCAAGCGCCCGAAGGTGCTGGTCCGGGTCACGGTCGGGGTCGAGGCGCACACCCACGAGTTCATCGCGACCGCGCACGAGGACCAGAAGTTCGGCTTCTCGCTCGCCGGTGGCG
The DNA here is from genome assembly GCA_000715855.1 of Actinoplanes liguriensis. Lineage (GTDB taxonomy): Bacteria > Actinomycetota > Actinomycetes > Mycobacteriales > Micromonosporaceae > Actinoplanes > Actinoplanes liguriensis. The sequence continues at coordinate 11,006 of KL571197.1, read as the reverse complement.
CCGCGTTCGCCGCGGCCGCCCAGATCCTCGACGAGGACGTGCTCGAGCTGCGTGGCCTGCACTCGCACATCGGCTCGCAGATCTTCGACACCAGCGGGTTCGAGGTCGCCGCGCGGCGGATCCTGGAGTTGCAGGCGCAGATCCGCGACGCCCGCGGGGTGGAGCTGCCCGACCTGAACCTGGGTGGCGGGTTCGGCATCGCGTACACGACGCAGGACGACCCGTCCACGCCGGGCGATCTGGCCAAGCGGATCAACAAGATCGTCGAGTCGGAGTGCGAGCTGGCCTCGCTGCGGGTGCCGAAGCTGTCGATCGAGCCGGGCCGGGCGATCGTCGGGCCGTCGGTCTTCACGTTGTACCAGGTCGGCACGGTCAAGGACGTCGACGGCATCCGGACGTACGTGAGCGTCGACGGCGGGATGAGCGACAACATCCGGACCGCGCTGTACGACGCCTCGTACTCGGCCACGCTCGCGAACCGGAGCTCCGTGGCGGAGCCGATGCTCGCCCGCGTTGTGGGAAAACATTGTGAGTCCGGGGACATCGTCGTGAAGGATGAATTCCTGCCCGCCGACGTGCAGCCCGGAGATCTTGTTGCCGTTCCGGGCACCGGCGCCTACTGCCGGAGCATGGCCAGCAACTACAACCACGTTCCTCGGCCGCCCGTGGTGGCGGTGCGCGACGGCGCGGCCCGCGTCATCGTGCGGCGCGAGACCGAGGACGACCTGCTTGCATTGGATGTTGGATGAGCCCAACGAGACCGGTCCGCCTAGCCCTGCTCGGCTGCGGCACCGTCGGTACCGAAGTCGTCCGGCTGCTGCACGAGCAGGCCGACGATCTGACCGCCCGGATCGGCGCCCCGCTGGAGATCGCCGGCATCGCCGTGCGCCGGCTCGGCCGCGAGCGCGGTGACCTGCCGATCGACCCCGCCCTGTTCACCTCGGACGCGCTGGGCCTGGTCAAGCGCGACGACGTGGACGTGGTGATCGAGGTGGTCGGCGGCATCGAGCCGGCCCGGAGCTGGCTGGTCGAGGCGTTGCGGGCCGGCAAGAGCGTGGTAACGGCGAACAAGGCGCTGCTCGCCGAGGACGGTGGCACGCTGCACGACGCGGCCGCCGAGGGCGGCGCGGATCTCTACTACGAGGCCTCGGTGGCCGGCGCGATCCCGCTGCTGCGGCCGCTGCGCGAGTCGCTGCACGGGGACAGGGTCACCGCGGTCACCGGCATCGTGAACGGGACCACCAACTTCATCCTCTCCTCGATGGCGTCGACCGGCGCCGGCTTCAACGAGGCGCTGGAGGAGGCCACCGAGCTGGGTTACGCGGAGGCCGATCCGACCGCCGACGTGGAGGGTTTCGACGCCGCCGCGAAGGCCGCGATCCTCGCCTCGCTGGCGTTCCACACCCGGGTCACCGCGGCGGACGTGTTCCGCGAGGGCATGACCGGGGTGACGGCCGGCGACATGGCCAGCGCCAAGGAGATGGGCTGCACGATCAAGCTGCTCTGCATCGCGCAGCGCCGGGAGGACTCGGTCAGTGTGCGCGTGCACCCGGCGATGATCCCTCTCAGCCACCCGCTGGCCGGCGTGGGGGACGCGTTCAACGCGGTGTTCGTGGAGACCGAGGCGGCCGGCCCGCTGATGTTCTACGGCCGGGGCGACATCAGCCTCGCCGTGGCCGAGCGTCCGGGCGTCCTGGCCGGCGTGGCCGGGGTCTTCGCCCAGCACGAGGTCTCGATCGCCACGGTCCGGCAGTCCGGCCGGGCGGACGACGCGAAACTGGTCATCGTCACCCACGAGTGTGCTGCGCGTCGAGGGAGGGGCCGGCTAGTGCTCGACCACGTGGGTTTCCAGTGCGCCGATCCTG
>KL571197.1:5585-8876 GCA_000715855.1 Actinoplanes liguriensis | reverse complement strand
CCAGTGCGCCGATCTGGCGGTCAGCGCCGCGTTCTACGACGCCGTGCTGGCCCCGCTGGGCGGCCGGCGGCTGGCCGATTTTCAGGTCGCCCTCGGTTACGGCACCGGTGAGCACGCCGATTTCTGGATCAGCCGGCTGAGCGAGGGCGACGGTTTCCGCGAGTCGCACATCGCGTTCTCGGCTGCCGACCGGGCGGCGGTCGACGCGTTCTTCGAGGCGGCGACCAAGGCCGGCGCCGAGGTTCTGCACGAGCCGAAGCTGCACCCGGAGTACCACGAGAACTACTACGGCGCTTTCGTACGGGATCCGGACGGCAACAACGTCGAGGCCGTCAGTCACCGTCCTGAATAATGGACATCCGGTCCCAAAGATCGGATGTGTGGGGCACGCTGTGCGCGAATGCCCAGCTTGAGTGAGGAGTGCGGCCATGTGGCGGGGTTTGATCGAGGCGTACCGGGATCGACTCCCGGTGACCGAGGCCACCCCGGTGGTCACGTTGCACGAGGGCAACACGCCGCTGGTGCCGGCGCCGGTGCTGTCCCAGCGGGTCGGGGCGGATGTCTACCTGAAGGTGGAGGGCGCCAACCCGACCGGCTCGTTCAAGGACCGTGGCATGACCATGGCCGTCTCCAAGGCGGTCGAGGAGGGCGCGAAGACGATCATCTGCGCGTCCACCGGCAACACCTCGGCGTCGGCCGCGGCGTATGCGGCACGCGCCGGGATCGGCTGCGCGGTGCTGGTGCCGCAGGGCAAGATCGCGCTCGGCAAGCTGTCCCAGGCCCTGGTGCACGGCGCCAGGCTGCTGCAGGTCGAGGGCAACTTCGACGACTGCCTCTCGCTCGCCTCGAAGCTGTCGCAGGACTTCCCGGTCGCGCTGGTCAACTCGGTGAACATCTTCCGCCTGCACGGGCAGAAGACGGCCGCCTTCGAGATCGTCGAGGCGCTCGGTGACGCGCCGGACATCCACTGCCTCCCGGTCGGCAACGCCGGCAACATCTCGGCGTACTGGATGGGCTACCAGGAGGACCAGGCCGCCGGGAACAGCACGCGACTGCCGAAGATGTACGGCTTCCAGGCCTCCGGCGCCGCGCCGATCGTCAACGGCAAGGTGGTGGAGCAGCCGTCCACCATCGCCACCGCGATCCGCATCGGCAACCCGGCGAGCTGGACCAAGGCGCTGGACGCCCGGGACTCGTCGGGCGGTCTGATCTCCGCGGTGACCGATCGGGACATTCTCAACGCGTACCGGCTGCTCGCCCGTGAGGTCGGCGTCTTCGTCGAGCTGGGCAGCGCGGCCAGCGTCGCCGGGCTGCTGCAGCAGGCCGCGGCCGGCAAGGTCCCGGCCGGCTCGCGGGTGGTCTGCACGGTCACCGGGCACGGCCTGAAGGACCCGGAGTGGGCCATCTCGACCGCGCCCTCGCCGACCGTGATCGCCAACGACGCCCTGATCGCCGCGAAGGCGCTAGACCTGGCCTGATTCCGGCCGTGCGCGTTCGGTGAGATCGGCGACGAGGCTGTCCGTGACCGCCTCGATCGCCGCGCTGGCCTCGCGCACCAGGATCGCCGACGCCTGAGACACGACCGCGAGCTCCTCGGCTGTGAGCCGGCTGAGGAGCTCGCGCTGTTTCGTCATGCCGGCGGTGATGATGCCGTCGATGAGGTCTCGGCCCGCCCTGGTGAGCCCGATCCGGCGTACGCGCCGATCGTGCAGATCCTCCGTGCGCGTGACCAGGTCCTGCACCACGAGCCGGTCGATCATGCCGCTCAGCGCGGCGGCACCGACGCCGACCATGCGGGCCAGCTCGCCGCCTGCCATCGTGCCGTGCCGGGTCAGCAACAAGAGTATTTTCAGTTGGGACATCGTCAGATGCGACGAGAAGAGCGGATCCGACCGGTCGTCCGCGAATAGGTGCTGCAACCGGATCTGCGCGCCCATGATCTCCGCGATGAGCTGTTCCTTCTCGCTCAGCGCCCACTCCTTTTGTAACGTGCGGATGGCCGTGGTGGGTCCACCTGATGACGGACGGTACACCCGCACCCCCATCGAAAACCATTTGTTCGCGTCAGGCAAACTATCAGTGTCGGACGAAATTATCTCGGGGGAGCGCCCATGTCAGCTCTGACACGGCTAAGCCTTGCCAACCGAGGTCTGGTCGCCCTGATCGCGATAGTGATCAGCGGCTTCGGCCTCTTTGCGATCCCGTCCTTGAAACAGCAGTTGTTCCCGTCGATCGAGCTGCCCGCCGCGTTCGTCAGCGCGGTCCTGCCCGGCGCCTCGCCGGAGACGGTCGAGGAGCAGGTCACCAAGCCGATCGAGGATGCTGTCAAGGGCATCGACGGCATCGACACGGTCACCTCGACGTCGCGGGAGAACGTGACGAGCGTCGTGGTCCTGTTCGAGTACGGAACGGACATCGAGTCCGCCGTCAACCAGGTCACCACCTCGATCAACCGGATCCAGTCCCAGTTGCCGGACGACGTGGACCCACAGGTCTTCGCCGGCGGCACCGACGACATCCCGGCGATCGTGCTGGCCGCCTCCGGCGGGACCGACGAGAGCGACCTGCTCAACAAGCTGAACGAGACCGTCGTCCCGGAGCTGAACGGGATCACCGGGGTGCGTGACACCCAGGTCACCGGCGCTCGCGGCAAGCAGGTCGTGATCACGCCGGATCTGGCGAAGATGGGCGCCCAGGGGATCTCCCCGGCCTCGCTGACCACGGTGCTGCAGGCCAACGGCGTGTCGATCCCGGCCGGCGCGGTGACCGACGGCAACAAGTCGCTGACCGTGCAGGTGGGCACCCCGATCACCACGGTCGAGCAGTTGCAGGACGTGTTCCTGACCGGCTCGAAGGGGCCGGTGCGCCTGGGTGACGTCGCCAAGGTGGAGAGCAAGCTGCCGGCCGCCGAGTCGTACACGCGCACCGACGGTCAGGACAGCCTCGGCATCGCGGTCACCGCGCGGCCGGACGGCAACCCGGTGGAGATCTCCCACAAGGTCCGCGACATGCTCGCCGACCTGGAGAAGGACTCCGGCGCCAAGCTGACCGTGATCACCGACCAGGCGCCGTTCGTGGAGCGTTCGATCAAGAGCCTGACCACCGAGGGCCTGCTCGGCCTGGCGATGGCGGTCGTGGTCATCCTGATCTTCCTGCTCAGCGTCCGCTCGACGCTGGTCACGGCGGTCTCCATCCCGCTCTCCGTGCTGGTCGCGCTGATCGCCCTCTGGGTCGGCGACTACACGCTGAACCTGCTCACCCTCGGCGCGCTGACGATCGCGGTGGGCCGGG
>KL571197.1:3745-5338 GCA_000715855.1 Actinoplanes liguriensis | reverse complement strand
TCGATCGTCGTCCTCGAGAACATCAAACGACATCTGGAGTACGGCGAGGAGAAGGTCCACGCCATCCTCGCCGCCGTTCGCGAGGTGTCGGGCGCGGTCACCGCCTCCACGCTCACCACGGTCGCCGTCTTCGCCCCGATCGCTCTGGTCGGTGGCCTGATCGGGCAGATCTTCTCGTCCTTCGCGATCACCGTCACGGTGGCCCTGCTGGCGTCGCTCTTCGTGGCGCTGACCGTGGTGCCGGTCCTGGCGTACTGGTTCCTGCGCCCGCCGAAGGGCGGCGCGGCCGAGTCCGAGGCGATCCGCAAGGCCGCCGAGGAGAAGGAGCTGCGCAGCCCGCTGCAGCGCGGCTACCTGCCGGTGATCAGGTTCGCCACCACCCGCCGCTGGACCACGGTGCTGATCGGCATCGCGGTGCTGATCGGCACGTTCGCGCTCTCCACCCGCCTGGAGACGAACTTCCTGGACGAGTCCGGCCAGGACAGCATCACCGTCACCCAGGAGCTGCCGGTCGGCACCAGCCTGGCGGCCACCGACGAGGCGGCCAAGAAGGTCGAGGCGATCATCGCCGACCGGGACGACGTGACGACGTACCAGGTCACCGTCGGCGGCAACTCGGCGAACCCGTTCGCCGGGGGCGGCGGCGCCGGCACCGCGACCTTCAACGTCGCGCTCGACGAGGACGCCGACGCGGCGAAGGTCTCCGACCAGCTGCGCGACGAGTTCGGCAAGCTGACCGACGCCGGTGAGATCAAGATCGGCCAGGAGAGCTCCGGGCTGGGCAGCACCCAGCTCTCGGTCGAGGTGACCGCCGCCGACAACGACGTGCTGGCCAGTGCGACCGACCAGGTCCGCACCGCGATGGCCGGGATCGCCGGGGTCGCCGACGTGGACACCACGCTGGCCGCCAGCGTGCCGCGGCTCGACGTGATCGTGGACCGCAAGGCCGCCGCCGCGGCCGGGCTCACCGAGGCGCAGATCGGCCAGACCGTGGCCGGCATGTTCCGCTCCGCCCCGGCCGGTCAGATCAGCATCGACGGCGCCGGCCAGGACGTGGTGATCTCGTTCGGCGCCGCGCCGGCCGACACCGCCGCGCTCAAGACGCTGCCGCTGACCACGCCCAAGGGCGTCGTGCCGCTGAGCCAGGTGGCCGAGGTCAAGCAGGTCAACGGCCCGGAGCAGGTGACCCGGACGGACGGCAACCGCACCGCCACGGTCACCGGCTCGGTCACCGGCTCCAACCTCAGCAAGGTCAACAAGGATCTGACGACCAAGCTGGACGCCCTCGACATGCCGGCCGGCGCGTCGTACACGGTCGGTGGCGTCAGCGCCGACCAGGCGGACGCGTTCAAGCAGCTCGGCCTCGCCGTGCTGGCCGCCATCGCGATCGTCTTCATCATCATGGTGGCGACGTTCCGCAGCATCGTGCAGCCGATCATCCTGCTGGTCTCCATCCCGTTCGCGGCGACCGGCGCGATCGGCCTGCTGCTGGCCACCGGCACCGCGCTCGGCGTGCCGGCCCTGATCGGCGTGCTGATGCTGGTCGGCATCGTGGTCACCAACGCGATCGTGCTGATGGACCTGATCAACCAC
>KL571197.1:1528-3531 GCA_000715855.1 Actinoplanes liguriensis | reverse complement strand
ACCAACGCGATCGTGCTGATGGACCTGATCAACCACTACCGGGCCGACGGCATGGGCGTGCAGGAGGCGGTGATCGAGGGCGGCCGGCACCGGCTGCGGCCGATCCTGATGACCGCCATCGCGACGATCTTCGCGCTTCTCCCGATGGCGCTGGGCCTGACCGGCGAGGGCGGCTTCATCTCCCAGCCGCTGGCCATCGTGGTGATCGGTGGTCTGGTCAGCTCGACGCTGCTGACGCTGGTGCTGGTCCCGACGCTCTACACCATGGTGGAGTCGCGGAAGGAGAGGCGGCGGGCCAAGCGGGAGGCCAAGAGGGCTCGCAAGGCCGGCCTGCCGGAGAACCCGGAGACGCCGGAGACCCCGGCGGCCGAGGCGACCGAGCCGGTCACCGTGCCGGACGACGCGAAGCCGCAGCCTTCCGGCAACGGCGCGCTGCGCGGGTACACCGATCAGTTCGAGGTGCTGAAGATGCCGAAGGGGCCGGAAAAGCCGCAGACGCAGGAGTAAGGCGTACCGGATAAATAAGTAAGAAATAAGGAATGCGATGCCCGGCCCCCACGGCCGGGCATCGGCCTTTCCACCGGGCCGACTAGATTCCGGTACGTGCCAAGAACGTTCACGGTCCTTACCCGCAACCGCGACTTCCGCCGTCTGTTCGCCGCTGAGCTGGTGGTCTTCGGCGCGGACTGGTTCGTGATGGTGCCGCTGCTGGTGCTGTTGCCGGAGTTGACCGGGCACGGCTTCTGGGGCGGTCTGGTGCTGGCCGCGGACACCGGGATCAACGCGCTGCTGCTGCCGTACACCGGTACGATCGCCGACCGGCTGGACCGCCGGAAGATCCTGATCTGCGCGAACCTCGCCTCGTTCGCCGCGGTGCTGGTGCTCTTCACGGTCCGCTCGGCCGCCACCGCGCCGCTGGCCCTGGTCGCGATCGGGGCGATGGCCGTGGCCAAGGCGTTCTACCAGCCGGCCAGCTCGGCCGCGCTGCCGAACGTGGTGGATCCGGCCGACCTGCCCGCCGCGAACGCGATCGCCGGCTCGGCGTGGGGCACCATGACCGTGCTCGGCGCGTCCCTGGGCGGCGTCGTGAGCAGCGCGTTCGGGCCCTACGCCAGTTTCTCGGTGGCCGCCGCGTTCCTGCTGGCGGCGGCTCTGATCACCATCCTGGTACGCCGTCCCCTGCAGGCCGGGCGGGACGTCGCGGGCGAGCGTCCGCGGCCGGTCCACGCCCTCGCCGAGGCGTTGCGCTACATCCTGCGCCGGCCCCGGATCACCGCGCTGGTCACCGTCAAGTCCGCGGTCGGCCTCGGCAACGGCGTGCTGACCGTGCTCCCGCTGCTCGCCGTCGCGTACGGCGCCGGTGAGTTGGGCGCCGGCCTGCTCTTCGCGGTCCGCGGCCTGGGCGCGCTGGTCGGCCCGTTCGTCATGCGGCCGGTGCTGGCCCGCCCGGCCTGGCTCTTCACCGGCCTGGCCCTGTCGATGGCCCTGTACGGCCTCGGCTACATCGGCGTCGCCTTCGCCCCGTGGTTCCCGCTGGTGCTGCTGCTGGTCTTCGTCGCGCATTTCGCCGGCGGCACCAACTGGGTGCTCTCGAACTTCGCCCTGCAGGCCGAGGTGCCCGACGAGCTGCGGGGCAGGGTGTTCGCCACCGACATGATGCTGGCGACGCTCTCCATCGCGGTCAGCCAGCTGGGCGCCAGCGCGGTTGTCGACCACGTCGACGAGTCGGTGGTGCTGGCGGTTTGTGGCCTGGTCACGGTGGTCTACGCGGCCGGTTGGTGGCTGACCACGCGCCGGATGGCGGGATTCTCCGGGCGCGGCAATCACCCTGAGATGATCAAGCCCTAGCATGTGGCGATGGGCCTGACCTTCGTCACCGATCCGGTTACCGTCAGCACCCCGGCGACCAGCGCGAACCTGGGTCCGGGCTTCGACGCGCTGGGCCTCGCGCTGACCCTCTACGACGACCTGACCGCGTCCGTGACCGACGGCGGTTTCTCGGT
>KL571197.1:0-1364 GCA_000715855.1 Actinoplanes liguriensis | reverse complement strand
GACCCTCTACGACGACCTGACCGCGTCCGTGACCGACGGCGGTTTCTCGGTCGAGGTGACCGGCCAGGGCGCCGGTGAGCTGCCGGCCGACGAGGAGCACCTGGTCGTCCGGGCCATGCTGCAGACGTTCGACGAGCTCGGCGAGCGGCCACCCGGCCTGGCCGTGCGCTGCGTCAACCGGATCCCGCAGGCCCGTGGGCTGGGCAGTTCGTCGGCGGCGATCGTGGGCGGCGTGCAGCTGGCCCGCGGTCTGGTCCGGGGCGGGCTCGGCCTGCTCGACGACGAGGCCGCGCTGCGCATCGCCGCGAGGATCGAGGGACATCCGGACAACGTGGCCCCGTGTCTGCTCGGCGGCTTCACCGTCGCGTGGACCGAGGGAACAGGCGCGCGTGCCGTGCGGTTGGATCCCGCCGAGGGCGTATGCCCGACGGTTTTCGTCCCGTCCGAGCGTGGATACACCGCGACCGCGCGCGCCGCGCTGCCGTCCGAGGTCCCGCATCGTGACGCCGCCTTCAACGCGGGCCGGTCCGCCCTGTTCACGCACGCGGTGACGAGCGACCCGGCGCTGCTGTTCCCGGCCACCGAGGATCGCCTGCACCAGGGTTACCGGGCCGGTGGCATGCCGGGCACCGCGTCCCTGGTGGCGGCGCTGCGGTCGGTGGGTGTGGCGGCCGTGGTCAGCGGCGCGGGCCCGACCGTTCTGGCATTGACCGAGGTCCCGGGCGATTTCCACCCGGGCGCGCACTGGCACAGCGAAGTGCTGGGCGTGGACGGCGTCGGTGCTGTTGTGAAAGGGGGTATGGTGGAACACGCCGAGCGGGGTCCTGTTGCCGCAGGTCGCAAGAGTTGATTACGCTCTAGACCTAGCACAGCCGCGAAGCAAGCGATCTCTGCGGTTCGGCGCACCCCCGAGATTTCTGGGCCGTCCAGGCTCGTCTCACTTCTCATCAAGGCATACGCCGAGCAGCAAGCCATTGATCGCTGCACTCGCCGAGACCTACCCGTCAAGGTATGACGGGCAGGGAAACCGTCGAGCTGCCGTGCAGTACGAAAACCCCGCGCCGCTGCTGCGAAGCGGGTTCCGAGGGCACCCGGCCCAGGCTGCAGTTCCGGGTGGACTCGGGTTTTTCCGACGGAAGGAATCCATTGAGCGACACCACCGACGTGACGTCGGGTGTTTCTGACGTCGCTGACGGCGCCGGCACCACCGCGACCGCCACGAAGCGCCGCCGAGGCGGCACCGGGCTGTCCGCGATGCTGCTGCCCGAGCTGCAGAGCCTCGCCGCCTCCCTCGGCATCTCCGGCACCGCCCGGATGCGCAAGGGTGAGCTGATCACCGCGATCTCCGAGCGGCAGAGCGGCGG
>KL571196.1:50007-74093 GCA_000715855.1 Actinoplanes liguriensis | reverse complement strand
CAGGTCGAGGCGAACGAGCTGCTGCGGCGGGCCTCGCTCGCCGCGGGGCGGGCCAAGGAGCAGGGGCTGACCGTCGGGACGTACGACAGCAGCCAGGACGCCAGCAGCACCGACCAGCTCGCGCTCCTTGCCGAGCTGCAGGACGCGTTCGCCGCCGACGACCAGATCGTGCTGCACCTGCAGCCCGCGGTCGACCTGATCACCGCCGAGCCGACCGGCTGCGAGGCGCTGGTCCGGTGGCGGCACCCGCGTCGCGGTCAGCTGTCGCCGGGCGAGTTCCTGCCCGCGGTGGAGCGCAGCGAGCTGCTCATCCCGTTCACGCGGCGGGTCCTCGACCTGGCCCTGGCGGCTGCCGCGGACTGGTCGGCGGCCGGCATCGACGTACCGGTGTCGGTGAACGTCTCGGCGCGCAGCCTGACCGATCCGACCTTCCCGGCGCAGGTCACCGAGGCGCTGCGGCGGCACCGCACACCCGCGTCCCGCCTGGTCCTGGAGATCACCGAGTCGGTGGCGGTCAGCGAGCAGGACATCGTCGACGAGGTGCTGGCCCGGCTCCAGGCGACCGGGGTGCAGCTGTCGCTGGACGACTTCGGCACCGGGTTCTCGTCGCTCTCCTCGGTCACCCGGATCCCGGTCCACGAGATCAAGATCGACCGCTCGTTCGTCGACGAGATGATCGACAAGCCGGCCGCGGGCGCGGTCGTGCGCGGCGCGGTCGAGCTCGGGGCGCGGCTGGGCGTGCGGGTGGTGGCCGAGGGGATCGAGACGATCGAGCAGCGGGCGGCGTTGATCGCGCTCGGCTGCCCGTCGGCCCAGGGCTATCACTTCTGCAAGCCGATGCCGGCCGACAAGATCGTGCAGGCACTCTCCCAGCTCAGCAAGTCCTCCTCGGCTACGGTCACGCCGCTGCGGGCCGACGGCGCCTCCTGACGGACGCCCCGTTCCCGCCGGGGTGGTCGACGGCGCGTCCGGGAACGCGCCGGGCCGTTCGTCGTGACCGGAGTCGGCCGAACGGGTGTGTCAGACTCGGGATCATCGGGACAGCCGTTTCCAAGGTCAGGAGTGGCGGGATGGCCAATCGCCTCGCCGGCGCGACGTCGCCCTACTTGCAGCAGCACCGGGACAACCCGGTCGACTGGTGGGAGTGGTCGGCCGAGGCGTTCGAGGAGGCGCGGCGGCGTGACGTTCCCGTGCTGATCTCGGTCGGCTATGCGGCCTGTCACTGGTGTCACGTTATGGCCAGCAAACAGTAACGAACAAATCCGGTCCAAAACGGCAAAGTTGACATGGCCTCTGAACTGCACTTTTACCGAACCTGGCCGCTGGCGTTCGGGGTGGGCCGCAATCTCGTGTGTCGGACTCGTGTGCCATCGGAACACGAGTTCGGGATTTGCGGGGCAGGCCGCGGTGCGCCCTCGGTGCTTACTTGGTCGATCTCGATCCTCCAGTCCGCATCTGCGCTGATGGATCTCTTGGCGGGCGGATGTTGGCGTGCCAAGTGGGAGAGATCACCCCACCGCCGAGGTCCGGCGAATGCCGGCAGGACGGAAGTACGTGCTACCTATACGGCATCCGCTCGGTCACCGCAGGTGTCTTTCGGGGCATGGATAGCCGAACGGCCGATGTAGTAGTCGCGAAGGCGCGAACGTCGCCTCGCGGAAGGAGGGCTGTGATGCCCACCCGAGACCTGATCGAGCGGCTCGGACCGCTCGACTTCAGCCGCCCATGGGCGGAGACCAACGCCAAGTTCGTCGGCCTTCGTGCCGCACTGGGCGGCATGGCGACGCCGGTGGCGGAGTACACCGAGGCGAACAGGATGACCCGGAGTTCCAAGGTCATCGAACTGGACGAGATGTGGGACCAGGCGGCGGAGGACCACCCGGACCCGCAGGCGAAGCCGTTCTTCCCGATGAAGTCGTAACCGGGATCTGGCCCGGAGCGGAGGAGCCGCTCCGGGCCAGGCTCATCCCAACGTAAATCCACGAAGCGGTCTCTGGTTCGTGACGAGATACCCGATGGGTGAGCATCGATGTCCCCGCCGCGGCCGTGGCCCGGATCGTGCTGTTCGTCGACGCCAGTGCTCCTGCGCTGCGCGAGGGAGATCGATTACGGCCCCGTGGCCAAGCGGGAGGTGTTTGCCGCGCTGCTCGCCCCGCCGCGGCCAGCGACGGTCGGGACGGCCACAATGCGGCGGCCGGGATCGCCGCAGCGCTGACAATGATCCCGCTACCTCCGCATCGACCCGGTGGCGGCAGCGAACAGCGCCGCCGCGGTACCCAAACCGGTGGCCCACGCCGGATCGTGTGCCGCCAGGAAACCAGTCGCAGCGGCAGCAGCGCCGGCGAGCGCAATCGGCCATCGTTGGCTACGGTGCGCGCACCGTGTGGACGGCGGTTCTGGTTGGGCCTTGCTCGGCGCGGGTTGCTCTTTATGCGCAGGTGTCGTCACCCCGATGGACCTGCGCTGATGGCCGGGAAAGAGGCTGAGCAGCCACATCAGGCGAGGGCACGTGCGGCGAGTTGTCGGATCTTGTCCAGCCGCTTCGAGACTGCGCTGTGGTTGCTGTAGCCCATGATGCTGGCGACCTGGGTGAGGCTGGTGATACCGCTGGACAGAAGGACGACGACCGTACGGTCGCGTTCGTCAAGCAAGGCCATGAAGTCACTGCACAACGTTCGACCGATGACCTCGTTCTCGGGGCCGTGCACTGGGATGCTGTCAGGCAGTTCGACGAACCGGACCTTCACCTTCGAGCGCGTTTTGTAGATCTTCCGCTCGAAGTCTTCCCGCGCGCCGCTCCATCGATCGGAGAAGTCGTCCTCGCATCGATGTGAGCGCACCGCGTCGAGGATGCCTCTCAAACGGCCGTCGGCGTCGGCGGCCTCGACCGTCCAGCGTACGACCTCTGCGGCCTGTTCTTCGCCGCGCCAGGCGTCGGTTCCCTTCCGGGGGTTGGCCCCGATCGCGCCCTGAAGCACAGAGCCATCCTCCAACCGAACGGGTCCGGGCGCGACGCCGTTGGGCGATTCCGGCGAGTCGCTCAGGAGATCCTGGATCACATCTGTCACCGGCGGGACCCAGTAGTCCAGGTTGTGTGCAAGCAGGCGGATTGGGTCGTTGGCGGTGAAGGCGCTGATCGGAGACTTGTATTGCGGCATTAGGTGGCACCAGACGGTGCCGGCCCATGCACGTGCCAGGCGCTTGGCAAAGTCCGCGGGTAGGTGCTCCTCGATGCGGCCTGTCTGCATCAAGAAGGGCCACTGGCCCGCGCGCAGCAGCGGTAGCCCGTGGCGCTTCAACGCGGCGCGGGGGAGCAGATGGAACAGCGGGGCGTACTCGTAGTACCTGGTTCGTGTTCGCGGCAGGAAGATGACGTTGACGTCCCCGCGTTCGGTCACGCGGCGCAACGGTGCAGGCAGGTCCTCTTCGTCGAAGTAACGCCGGCGGAACTGGCCGGCCTCCCACAGCATGTTCCATTGGCTGACGGTGCTTGCCATGGCCAAGTCCCGGCCTGGTGCGGCAAGAAGCGGGACGGTGACGTACTCCGGCGGGGCCAGCAGTTCCGGTCGAGCGATCGCTCGATACAGCGCTCCTACTCTGGGCCTGCCCCGTTTTGACGGACATCCAAGATCAGGGGACCTGGGGTCTCCGGGAGGATGTCCATCATCATGGAAAGCATGGGCAAGAAGCAGGCACGGCCTCGTCGGTCTTTCACGCCTCAGTTCAAGGCTGAGATCGTCGAGTTGTGCCAGCGTGGAGACCGGACGGTCCGGCAGGTCAGCCAGGATTTCGACCTGACCGAGACTGCCGTGCGGGAGTGGGTCAAGCAGGCCGAAATCGACACCGGCACCCGCACCGACGGGCTGACCTCGGACGAGCGGGCCGAGCTCGCGCAGCTGCGGCGAGAGAACCGCAGGCTGCGTGAGGACGTCGATATTTTGAAGCGGGCGACGGCTTTCTTCGCGAAGGAGACCCGGTGAACGTGTTCCCGTTCATCGAGGCGGAGAAGGCCGGCAAGCACAACGTCAAACGCGCGTGTGAGCTGCTCGAGGTCTCCAGGTCCGCCTACTATCAACGCCGATCCGGTGAGACATCGCAGCGGGAACGCGTTGACGCCCAGTTGATCGAGCGCATCACCGCGACACACTCGATGTCGAAAGGCACTTACGGCGTCCCCCGCATCCACGCCGACCTCGCCGAGGACGGGCTGCGGCACGGCCGTAAACGCGTCTCCCGGCTCATGCGGGCCGCCGGGCTGGCGGGCAAGAGCCCACGCCGGTGGCGGGCCACCACCATCGCCGATCCGAACGCCGCAACGCGTCCCGACCTAGTCGGCCGGGACTTCACTACCGACCCGGCCGCGGTCGACACTCGCTGGTGCGGCGACATCACCTACATCAACACGTGGCAGGGCTGGCTGTATCTGGCCACCGTCATCGACCTGGCCTCACGCCGCATCGTTGGCTGGGCCGTCGCGGATCATCTCAAGACCGACCTGGTCGACGCCGCCCTGTCCGACGCTCTCACCCGGCGCCGGCCCGCGTCTGGGCTGGTCTTTCATTCCGATCGCGGCTGTCAATACACCAGCGCGCAGCACGCCCGCCTCGCCGCAGCCCACGGTATTCGCCTGTCGGTCGGCCGGCGCGGGCAGTGCTGGGACAACGCAGTCGCCGAGTCGTTCTTCTCCACCATCAAAACTGAGCTGCTGCACCGGCAGCCCTGGCCCACCCACCAAGCCGCCCGCCAGGCCATATTCGAGTACATCGAAGGCTGGTACAACACCCGCCGCAGGCACTCCAGCCTCGGCTACCTCAGCCCCGCCGCGTTCGAAGCCACCAGACCACACCCGTCACCTATCAGCCTGGCTGCCTGAATAAGATCAACACACCGACCCTGTCCGTCGAATCGGGTCAAGCCCATCCTGCCTTCAGTCGCCGACGGGTCGCATGCCCGATCAGACCCCAGCGACAAACGGAATTCGCGGCACCGGTATCGCTCGGCCTTCCGGTAACCCTCGGATGTCCGGGTCGTCGTCATCCGATTTTCGGCTCGCCTGCGAGGAACAGGCTGAGGGCCTGTTCGCCGCCGGGAGTCGGCTCGTACCGTCCGCTGACGGTGTCCAAGACATACCGGTACACCACATCCGGCCCCGGCTCGACGACCCATGCCTGCGGGATTCCCGCTGCCGCGTATTCGGTCAGCCTGGCGGCCAACTCGCCGTCCGCTGCCATGACCTCGGCGACGACTTGAAGCCCGTCGGGCACGGCGTACCCCACCGAGCCGGCTGATCGGGGCAGCATCCCATCCGCCCACACGGTGAGGGTCGGCACCAGCACAACAGCGCTGTCCAGAGCGATTCCCATATGCACGGCGAGCCGGTCCGGGCCGAGCCCGTGACTCGCCAGCCAAAGAACGAGTCGGGAAACGATCAAAGCGGTTGGCGGGTCTCCGACCGGCGCGACGGGGACCTCGCCCTCGCGGTTCAGTTCGTACCGATGTTGTTCGTCCGCCACTGCCGTTGCTGCTAGACCGTCCAGATCCGGATCACCTTGGTCAGCCTGCTTCGCGGCATTCAACGCTGCTGCTACGACCTGCTCATCGGCCGGCATACCACGCCTCAACTCTGCCCACGTCCATAGTTCAGAGCCTACGAGGCGATCTCGACTCCCGCCGTCCCCGGATGACGAGGTCGGTTGCCCGCGTTGAGTATCGAAGAATCCTGGCGAGGCCCACCGCCCTGAACCGTCCAAACAGGCGCGCGGGTGTCGGCTCCGTGACATCGGTGCACGAACGGGCTCCTTCTAGATCGTCAGTGGCTGGCCTCACTATCCGTGATGTCCGAAACACTACGCCGTGAGGATCTCCGCGGCGGCGTCCACCTCCGTGAAATACCGGCTCAGGCTTCCCTTGGGAATCCCGGTCTTCTCGCTGATCAGCCGGTGCGAGTCGCCGGCGGCCCGTAGCAGGACCGCGTGCTCGACCTGTGCTGGCGTCGCGCTGCGTGGCCGGCCGAGCGGCTTGCCGGTGCGGGCCCGGTTCTCCGCTGCATTCCGTTTCCGGTCGTCGATCATCATCAACTCGACCTCTCCGAGGAACGCGAGGATGAGGAGGGCCATCTGCGAGGTGAGGTCGTTAGTGCGGGTGTCGACCTTGATGCGGTCGAGCAGCGTCACCAGCCCGATTCCCTGACGGGTGAGGTCCCGGACCAGGATCAGCACCGACGCCAGGTCGCGGCCGAGCCGGTCCAGGTTGGCCACGCAGAGGGCGTCGCCTGGACGGCAGTGGCTGAGCGCCGTGTCGAGGCCGTCGCGGGACATGACCTTGCCGCTGATCTTGTCGCCGAACATCCAGCGCTCCGTGACACCGGCAGCCCGTAACGCCTCAACTTGCCGCGATTCGTCCTGGCCTCGACTGCTGCATCGCCAGTAGCCGATGAGGACGCCGGTGGTGTGCGTGACGACCGGCAGCCCCGGGATCGCCGGGACGATGTCGCCCTGTAGGGATGTTGGTGCATCTGTCACGGCGTCGACCGTAAGTGAAATCGGCTCAAAACTCCAGTTCAGCGGCCTTTCGAGCCGAGCACTTCCGAGGCGGCTTTCGATTCGGGCACCCCCGGCACATCGGACACTCGGGGTCGGTTTGGGGCAACGAATCGAATCTCTAGAACAGAGCCGACAGGTAGCGAGCAGGCCGATCGCTGATGGTGATTGAGTCGCTACATTTCCATGTCGCGTCGTCATCCCTACCCGGCGGGTCGGACGCACGGCATACGGCCGGCTGCCGCGATGCCCGGCCCGCAGGTCGCTTCTCTAGATCGAGTTCTCTTCGTCCGCGTCCCGCGGAAGAAACTCGGCTGCGTAATCAGCGAAGGCGGCCATGTCCAGTCGGCTTGGCACCAAGTTGGGGGAGGGCGTGGCTGAGTACGAGCTAAGCGGTTCGCTGCCGCTGATGATGGCCATGAGGTGTTGAGTCGCCGCTTTGACAAATGAGGGATCGGCGACGGCCACGGCGGCCTCCACGTGTTGTGTGTCGGCTTCGGCGGTCCAGTTGGCGCTGCCCAGCCAGACCAGGTCGGGCAGGAAGTGGATGCCGGAGAAGTGCTCGTCATCTTCGTAGGTGCCACCGAGTACCAGCATCTTGGTATGGAGCAGTGGCTTTGTCCCATCCTGGCGGTAGCCGTACACCCTTACCGGGCCTAACGCGCTACCTGATCGATCGCCTGGCGGGATGGTCCGTGGCCCGCCTCCGGCTTGTGC
Organism: Actinoplanes liguriensis; assembly: GCA_000715855.1. GTDB lineage: Bacteria > Actinomycetota > Actinomycetes > Mycobacteriales > Micromonosporaceae > Actinoplanes > Actinoplanes liguriensis. Next base: position 66,837 of record KL571196.1, on the reverse strand, counting down.
CGGGGCAAGGTCACGGATGTCGGTGAGCCACTCCGAGTGGAACGGACTTCCGTGTTCGTAAAGGTGGCGGACGGCTGAGGACGTTCGGTTCTGTGGCTTGTTGATCACGATGCAGGTCGGCATCGATGCGAGCCGTTCGGCGATGCCCGTGTGGTTGAACCACGGAACGCATCCGATGGCTGCAGGCCAAAGCCGGCCCCGCCCGCGTGCGGCGTGCCGGTCGAGCAGATCGCATAGTCCGGCGATTACACCGTTGGGTCCGTTGCCGAACCAATGCCACGTCTCCTTGGAGCGCTCCCTCCCTACGAACGGGAGGTCCCAGCGGCCGGTCGTGGCGGCATACGCCTCTCGTTGCCGGCGTTTGATGCTGGTCTCTGGCTCTGCGTCGGTCACCGTCACTCCTGTACGAGCGGTTCTTGGCGGGAACTGCGTGAGTGCGGCCGATCGGCCATCCGGACGTTGATCGTGGTGGGAAGGGGACCGCTGGCTTTCAGCGCGCCTCCGGTGCCTGAGCCTAGGTAGCCGCCGGCGTCGATGGCCCCTTGTACCTCCGTCATGTAGCGCGCCAGCCGGCGCTGATCGCATGCCACGGGCTCGCCGGCCAGCCACCGGCGCGCAAGGTCGGTGAACTCGGCCACCGCCAACTGGCTGGATAGTTCGCTTGCCGACATGCCTTGAAAGAGGAAGTCGCGAACCCGAACGCGGGACACCAGATAGCGGTCCGAGGCCACCGCCATCCACGCATGCGTCTGTACAGCCCGCACCTCTACATCTCGCGTATGCCACTCATCGGGGGCGAAGAAGGGAAGACTCTTCGCCTCGTGCATGCGGAGGAGTTGAAGGCGTGGTTCGTGGTCAAGTGTGTTGAAACCAAGACGGCCGTCGGTGCCGCGCCGGAGGAACGAGGCGGCGTCGAAGGGCTCGTCCCACGGAACGCTTCCGGCCTCCTGTGCTGCGAGAAACCCCTCCGAGAGGTAGAACGCGTCAACCACGTAGGTGAGCACCGACCACCGGCCGCGCTGCTGCGTGAAGTCGCTCGTGATGCGCAGCAGCGGTAGCTCAGCCCACTCGCTTAGTTGATCTTTGAGCCGGTCGCGTCGTCGCGTGGCTGGATCAGTCCAGTGCTGTGCGCCGTCGAGTTCGACAGCGAACTTGGGTACGGACGTGCCAGCCTCGACCATGACGAAGTCGTAGTGGGCCGAAAGTCCGTAGTGCTTCGCGGCACCCGTCACGGAATCCACGTCCATCACATCGGCGACACGAACCTTTGCGAGTAGGCGATCTCCATGCTCCGCGGCGACTGCCGTCAGAAGTTGATCGGTCACCTTCTCGTAGCGGTTCACAAGGACCGGGCGAAGCCGGTTCTTCTCATGCACTCGTCCTGCATACCATCCTGAATGGATCTTCCGTACGACGATGCGTCCGTCGGGCGGTCATTGCTGTACGCCGCTGTGTCCCGATGACCGGTCGAACAATCTGCGCAACACGACCGATAGCAGCCCCACGGGCACTGACGCGGCTTCGGCGAGGCCATGAGGTTCCGGCTCGGGGAGGGTCGGAACCTGGCCAGGACGGTTTACAGCAGAACCTCGCCGCAAACCGTCCAAACCTTCGTAACGACGAACCGGGGTATCACCTCAGGCTCCGTCACGCATCGACCTTGAAGGCGGGAACGTAGCCGTGCCCGGCACCGAGATCTTCATAGACCGTTGTCGGGGCGACCCTGTTCCAGCGGTGGCCGAGCAGCAGCGCGAGGCCGCCGGGGCCGGCAAGGAAGAGATGGACCCGGGTAGCGGGCTTGCGTTCGAGGTCCTGCCGGACGGCGTTGCGCAACGCCTGGGCGAAGGCGACGGCCTCGCCAGGACCGGCGACGGACTGATCGTGTGCGCCGTCAGCAGGGAGAAGGGTGAGGACGCGGTCGATCTGAAGGTTCGCGTCCTCGATGTATCGAGTCACTGCGGTCGTAGGGTCGACGGTCATGCCGATGGCTACAGCCAGTTCGTGACCTGCGCCCACGACGGTCGTGACGTTGCTGGGAGCGGGGACAGAGACGTGTTTCGCGTTCGATGCCCAGGCGTTGCCGTTCTGCAGGTAGGTGATGGTAGTGCCGCTGACCTGGGCGAGGCGGGCACCGACCGTGAAGAAGGTGGCCTGGCGCATGAAGCCGCGCAGGACGATGTCGGCGTGGCCCTGGGCGGTCAGGGTGCCGACGGCTTGGTCGATGTCGTTGCTCATGGTGGCCCAGTCGGCTGGGTCGCGTGGCTGGCGTCGCATCGGTGGTGAGTCGCCGTCGTACAGGTCGACCCAGTCGAGGACAACGGCGGCGTCGTCGGGGTGCGGTTCGCGCTTGATCGCTTGGACGAGAAGTACAGCGCGTGGGTCGTCGGCGCGCAGGTTCACTCGGTCCACCTCCTTGCGGATGTCCTCGCGCGTGAGGATTCGTCTGCCGTCACGTACCCACTTGTCGATGAGGGCAACGCCGCGGTCGAGGGCCTCTTTGTCGGCTTGGAGTCCGTTGGCGAGCATGAGTGCCTGTGCTCGGTCCTGTTCGCTGCTGACGGTCAGACCGACCTTGAACAGGAGCCCGTCGAGCATGGCGAGCACGTCATCGCGGTCGCATTTCAGGTGTGTCGCCCAGTCACTGATGCGGAGCCCAGCAGGGGTTGTGGGGGGTGCGAGTCGTGCCGCGGGGTTGAGGGAGTCGGAGCGTCCGTCGACGAGGCTCAGCAGCGGGTCGGCGGGGTCGAGCGCGCGGTTGGTGGTCAGTTCCAGGCTTGGTGGTACATCGTCACGGTCGCGCAGCAGTTCCCAACTTCCGTAGAACTTCTGCAGCAAAGACTTGCCCTTCGCTGGTACGTCGGTGAGGTAGCCGTCGTTGATGAGGTCGGCGGTCTTGGCCGCCCACTTCACTTGCGCGTAGCGGTGCCGAGCGGCGATGGCACGCAGGATGACGTCGTCCACGTTGCCGGCACCGTTGACCTCGATCTCCAGTTGGTTGTATCCGCCGCTGGGCTGGAGGACGCGTAGGGCGGCCGACCAGGCGATGAGGTCCTGGTAGTGGAACCCGGATCGCAAGGCTCCGACCCGGGACAGTGAGCCGGCAGCGGGTTCGGGTTCGGGCGTGGTCATCGGTGGTCCTCCGTTGAGGTCGGGCATTGGTCATCGGCGACCAGGATCAGGGGAACGGCGACCGCCTGGTTGCCGGAGCAGGCCCATGCGTACGCCGCCGGCCGATCCCACTGAGGGCTCGCGACAGCGATGATCGCGACGACGGTCTCGAAGCCGAGATCGGGGTCCGCGAGTAGCCCCGCATACGTGGCGAGGTCGCGTTCGCTGGGGACCGGGGCGGCGGCGAGGTGGGTGTGCCACTCGCCGACCCAGATGCTGCCGTCGCGGGTGAACGCGTCGAGGGCGAGGCGCTGGGCGTGCCCGAGATCGCGGAGGAAGAAGGTGGGCTGCCGCACGGCCGCCGGCCCGGGCCCGCCGGCGACCCGGATTTCCGCCACGTCGTCGCGGAGCTCGCCGAGCAGGATGCCGCCTGTCTCGTTGCCGTCCTGGGAGCGACGGCACTCCCGGCTGATGACCGCGTGGGCGGCGGCCGTGAGTTGAACACGCTGGACCTTCGACTTGACCGTCACGGTTCCTCGCAGGTCGGGCAACCGGCCACGGGCGGGCGAGCATCCAGCCAGCGCAGTTCTCCGGCGCGTGCCACGTCGAACGGCGGGGGCCAGCCTGGTTTCGGGCGAAGCGCGAGCAGTCCGTGGTCGCCGGGCAGCCGCTGGTCTGGGTGTCCGGCACGTTCCAGCAGCGTGGCGACGGCGGCCTTGGCGGCGAGTAGGCCGACCAGGTGAAGGTCCGACCCGACCGCGGTCATGGGCCGGTGACGGGTGCCGGTGCCGTAGCCTGCGTCCAGGGCGGGCTCGGGATCGATCGCTCCGTCGTCGGTGAGTGCCTGCCGTTGGCAGACCAGGCATCCCCGGTCCGGCCACGGCCGGAGCCGCAGGATCTCACCGATACCTCCGTTTTCCAGCACGCAGGCGAGTACCGCATCGAGCCCCGCGCGGCGGGCCAGGTGACTGACGACCCGACGCGGAGCGACGCCGTCGGCGGTGCACACGACGAGGTCGCTGCAGGCCAGCAGCGGCCGGACCTTATCGGCGTCGCGAATGACGTCGAGGGCGTACGGCTCGATGTGCGTGTTGGGCCGCAGTTGTTCAAGGTCGTCGCGGAGGGCGAAGACCTTCATCTTGCCGACCTGCGTCGGGCCGCTGACGTGACGCACGAGGTTGTGCCACAACAGGCGGTCAGGGTCGACGAGTATCAGCCGGCCCACGCCGAACTCGGCGAGCGCGTGCACCGTAGCGCCGCCGATGCTGCCGGCCCCGACCACGGTCACCGTCGCGGCGGCCAAGACATCGACCGGCCATTGCGGGGCGAGTTGCGCGTTGCCGACGACCTGTGGTTCGCAGGCCACGTCCAGGGGTTTGACGCCGTCGGCGGTCACGAGCCAGGCCGCGAACTCGGCGATTCCGGCCCCCGGATGGTCGGTCTCCGCGTTAGACGCGTAGGTGAGCGCGATGTAGCCGCCCCCGCCGCCCGGATGCTTGAAGCCGGATGGCACCAGTTCCGCGAACGCGGGCACCGGCAGCACGGCGTTGCGGTGTCGCCCGTATTCCCACGCGACGTGCAGGTCGGTGGCGACCCGATACCAGTAGCCGCTCGGGCGGGGATCTCCAGAGTTGAGGAAATGCGTGCGCGGTGACATCTCCACCGGGAGCGTCAGACCCTCCTTCACCGAGATTGCGCACAGGTAGCCCACGTTCTCAGCACCGGAGACCCTGAAGGTCGCACTTCCGTGGCTGCCAGCTCCACGGAGCCGGTCGACGCCCTCGCGTGGGACCAGGACCAGGAGCCGGTTCACGAAGCGCCGCCCCGTTCGCGCTCTGCCTGTTGGTCACCGGAATCCTTGATGGCCGCGACCGCAACCGCGATCAGGTGGTCGGACTGCGCGTCGTCGACGATGCCGTGCAGGGTCATCGCCTCGATCACGCCAGCCGTCATCAGCGCGTACTCCACCCGCCATCCAGCCGCTTTCAGCAGCAGGTCCAGCACGGACCCGCGGCCGTTCCAGGTGGCATCGTCCTGGAGCAAGCACAGGCTGCCGTTGCCGTTGACGTGCCACTTGTGGTCCGTGCGCTGGGCGATCCCCGGCTCCGGGTCCTGCGGGTAGAGCGCCGGTGCGACCATCGGGTAGGCGTGCCCGTACAGGAGCGCGACCTCAAGCCCCTCGTCGCCCACCAACATCGGTAGCTCGGCTGGCTCCGGTCGATCGAACGGCCACCGGGGCAGCCGCCCAATCCACCCGCCCGCACCCGGGTCAAACCACTGCAGCCCGGGGAACCGTTCGCCGATCTCGGCCTGGTCGCGGGCGAGCCGGCGCGGCTCACATTGCCACCACGTCACCGCGCCGTCGTCGTCTGATGTCATCGGATCAGCCCTGCGGGGCGTCCTTGATCGGCCGGGGCAGGATCAGCGCCGGCCCGGTCACGGCCGGGCTGACCTTCTTCTTCGCCGGGGCCGGGAAGTCCTCGCCGAAGATCTCCTGCCAGGCGCGCAGCGCGTCGTCCGTGTCGCCGGCCGCGGCATGGTCGCACGCCCGCGTGGCAATCTCCGACGCCTCCTCCAGAGCGATCCGCAAGCCGACCTTGTCCAGGTCCGGCTGGATCAGGCCGCAGTGGCCCGCCGGGTCCTCGATCGGCAAATTCACCCGCACCGCCGCGGCCGTGAAGAACGCCCGCAACGCCTCGGCCCGGCTCCCGGAGCGGGGCATGCATTCGAGCGCCAGAACCTCGATCAGCAGCGACTTGATCTTGCCCTCGACCTCCACGGAGCGCCGCCAGTCCTTGAGGACGCGCACGATCGGCCGGAAGTACGTCCAGTCCGCCTGGTGGTCGGCCACACGCCGGATCAGGTCTTCCGGGTCCGCGGTCACCCACGTCTTCGACAGCGCCTCCGGGATCAGCAGCGTGCCGTTGGCCTGCCGGAGCGCCGGCATCGCGTCGACGGTGAATGCCTCTGGGTCGTCAGGGTCGTCGATGAAGCACTTCACCGCGTGGTTGCGCCAGCGCGCCAGCCGGACCAACTTGTCGATGGTGCCGTTCGTCGCCCCCAGCAACGTGTTGACCCGCCGGCGCGTGTAGTCCAGGGCCTCCTCTGCTGAGTCGCCGGGCAGGCCCCAGCCCGGGTGGTCGTCCTCCGCGTACACGACCACCAGGTCCACGTCGTGGATCGGCTTGAGTTGCGTGCTGCGCCGCAGCGAACCCGAACCGAAGACCTCCTCGACGTCACTCTCGGCTCCGAGTGCCTTCTTGAAGATGTCGCGTCGAGCGCGAGCGAGCAGCACCTGTGACCGGTCGGCGTCCACCGCCTTCTGGAAGGCGTCGAAAGCGTCGTTAACTCTCATTTCTCCCCTTCTGGTCAAACTGGCATGGAGCATCGGTAAGTGGTACTGCCGGGTGTAGGCGCGTCCGCTGAGGGGTAAAACCCGCCGTAACCAACTGCCGCGCCAAGGCGCGAAATTCCCGGAGGCGTTGAACGTACCGCTGGGGTATGACATTTCCGGGGGACGAGTCGGACGCTCGCAAGTCGGCTGGCGATCGGACCGGTCGAGCCGGCCCCAGGTTGACGGACCGCGGCCCCGCCGCGGCGATATGACGCCCAGCCTCCGCCTCTACGTGAACCTCGGCTGGCGGCGAATCCAGGTCAGCAGTGCGTCGGCCTTGCCTCGCTGAAACGGGCGAAGCCGATCCATACCGGGCGGCGCGGGCAGTCTCGACGCGTCCAACGCATACCCTGCCAGCGCGACCAACACTGCCTCCGACACGGCCGGATCGGCGCGGCCGGTGACGCCACGGTGGAGCAGCCCGTCGAGGTCATGGCCACCGTTCACGAAGACATCAGCGCACAGCATTAGGGCGTCCAGCCATGCCGGCCCGCGGCACGCCCACGGCCAGTCGACGACCGCGACACTTCCGTCGTCTCGGATCAAGATGTTGTCTGCGCGCAGGTCGAAGTGCACGAGGGTGTCACCGCCCAACCCGGCCCGTCCGTCTGCGGCAGCCCGGCAAAGCGTCGGCAGGCGGTCGGTGATCCACGGATCGAGATCGACCGGCGGTGCTTCTGCGATGCGGCTCCAACCGTCCAACGGTGCGGCGAGCGCCTCAAGCGCATCAGGCACTTCGGCGACCGGACACGGTGTAAGCCGGTCGGCCAGAACCTCCAACGCTTCCAGCACCTGCGTCAGGTCAGGTTCCTGCCATGGGAGGGTCGGGTGCCGCCCGTCGACGTCCTCGAAAATCAGCACCACCCAGGTGCCGTCGTCGTGGTGGCCGAGCAGGTGAGGAACGGGCGCATCCAGCGGGAACGCCGCGCCGATTCGTGCCTCGGTGCGGTTCAACGCGGCGGCACCGGGGTTCATCTGGGTGCTGATCGCCTTGAGGAACGCCGCGTCGCCGGCTGCGGTGTGGACCCGCTCGGCGACGCCGTTAGAGAAGCCGCCCGGCTGCGAAACTCCCGCCACCACGGGCGAGCCAAGCACCTGCTCGATCGCCTCCTTGACGGTCTGGGGTAACTCAGTCCACCGCATCCGCCTCGACGGCGTTCCCCGCTGGCCCAGAACGTCGTGGGGCTCAGTACGGCCGTGGCCGTCGTTGTTGGGATGCTGCACCGTCGCTACTTCCAGCCGCTGAGGCGCATCGGCGTGCCGTCAAGCCATGCCGCGACGCCCGCGGCCGTGTACGGGTACGTGTCAGTAGGGAGGTTCACGGCCGGGAACCAGCGGATCTCGGCGCACTTGTGCGGCTCGGCGTTAACCGGCGCACCGTGGCGCGCTGGCTCGTACGTGGCGGCGAAGAACAGTCCGATGCGGCCTTGGCCGGCGCGGCTGCGGTGGTGCACGGTGGTGACGAGGCGTATCTCATCGCGACGCAGTTGAAGGCCGGTCTCCTCCGTTGCCTCGCGCAGGACGGCGCTGACGGCGTCCTCGCCAAACTCCAACTTGCCGGATGGGACCACCCATTGCCCATCCGCGTACCCGGTGTTCTCGCGAAGTCCCAGCAGCACGCGGTCACCGTCGGCGAGCAGGAGCATCACATCGACAGGATGGGTAGGAACGGTCACGCCGCCTGACGGTAGTGGGTGGATCACACAGAGGTCCACCCGGCGAACCGGGCACGACCCGTTCGAGGGTGCACCCGGGGTGAGGCAGGCCCCGCGGCGCGTACGTTGACCATGCGGTTTCGACATTCCCGGCGGCGTGCCGAGTAGCCGCGACCGTCCAAACGGCGGTATCAGCGCACGGGCTCGCCGGCTGGCATGCTGGCCCGGTGACAGATGATCCTCAACGCCCGCCCGCCGACGATCCGTCCGACTTCGGGAAGGATCACGCTGCCGACATGGCCGATTCGGAGGACCGGCGAGAGTTCGAGGCGACAACCGCCGACGTGCAGCGGGCAGCCGCCTGGCACGCCAGTTTGACCAGTGACGATCGTGCCGCGCTCGACTCATTTCACGGTGCTGCCCGATTTCATGCCGAGGAGAAGCGGACGCCGTTTTGGCTGTCTCTTATACACATCTCTGATGTGTATAAGAGACAGGACTATCAGAGGGTGCTAGAGGTGCTCGCCGTCGGGCTGGCCGGGACCGCCGGCGTGCCGGTCAGTGATCTAGCCGCTCGCGTCGCCGCGACTGGGGCTCGCCAGGACGCCAACTTCGATGCCGCCGGCTGGGCTGCCTTCGCCATCCTCAGTCTCGGGATGGAGACATTGCTTCCGATGTTGGACGGTTCCTGCGAAGGGCTTACCGCCGCCGACGTTCAGACGTTGGAGGACCTACGGGCGTTCCAGACGGCCATGAAGCGTCGCGACCGCGAAGAGCGTGGCTGGCCGTGACCCACCTGCATTTGGTATCACGACCTCGCACAGTGCGTGCGGTGCGCCGAAGAGACCAAAGTCGGGTGACGCGCCTTCCACCCGAGAAGACGAGAAGACGTAGGCGCAAAGTGCTCGACTCAACCGTCCGAATCGCGGTCGGCGAGAAAGTCCCGGTAAACGGCCGGGCCTCGGCGTAAGGCCGCCCATGCCTCGGGCGAGAGGCGCTTAGCGGCAGCATCCAGAACTTCACCCGCCCGCCGGACGCCCTCAGCCGTGACATGAATGCCGGCGGCGGCGAGGTGGTCGAGGTTCTCCTGCCGCACCGCAACCACCCGCTCCTCGTCCACGCCTATTCCTCCTGGCCCTGCTCGCGCTCAGCAGGAGGCTCATCGTCGGCTGGCCGCTCCTCGAACGGCCGGATCTCTCCTACGAGCACCCCATGAACCATCCTCAACTGCATCATGGCTCGTTCGAGTGCCTGCGCTGCAAGCCGTTGACTGTACGGATGAAGCCTTTCGGCGGTGTCCCACGCCTCTGGATCTGGGGCCACCTGGTGACCCTTGCCGGCCGACTCGTCGCTGGCTGCCGCCTGCCGGTCGTTCAAGTCGGGCCACCGCCGGGGTTGGTCCCGGTTCTCGGCGGAGAACTGCTGCTCAACGACCACCGCTAGGGCGGTCTCGGGACTGATCCGCCATCGCTGGGCCTGTTCCCTGATCCAACTCCACGTCTGGTCATCCAGTTCGAGGGTGACGATGCTGCGGCTGGCCACTGGCTCTCCTCAAGGTCGCTGGGCGTTGCGGCCTGATGATCACCTGGGGGTACGACAAGAAATCGGCACCAGACGGCCGCACGTAGTGAAAGCCGCAGGTTTAGCCGAGATCCGTCAAAGGTTTGCCAACTGACGAATGGTCTCCTCCAGCGCGCGATCCGACGGCAGGACGTAGTGCTCCAGGACCGTCTTCAACTCGTCGCCGAGGAACGCGGCGACATCGACCCAGTCTCTGCCCAGTTCGTCGTGCCAGAAGGTCGCCGCGTGGTGCCGTAGGTTGCGGTACGTGATGTGCTTCGGCCACTCGTTCTCGGGGTCGGTCCTCCGGACATTGCGTAGCACCTTGTGCCACCGGTCGTTGTGCAACTCGGATCGGGGTGGCACGCCTGTCTCGGTGTCGATGAAAAGCCACGGCTCGGAGCGTGCGTCATGGGACTTCCATGCCTGCGGAGTGCTTCCTGGCCAGTTCCACCAGTGCAGATCGTGGCCCGGCTCATCCGCCGCTAGGAGTCTGCGCCGCCGGATCTCGGCCTGTTGGGCGTTGATCACCTGTTGCTTGGTGGCTGTCGTTGGAAGGCCAAGCGCGACCGCGGCATGGGGCAGCATCCGTCCCAGCCACGACGCAGGCATGGGCACGTCATGAAGCCGCCGGTTCTTAACTGGCCCCCGATACTGCGGCGCGTCCTCGGAGCGTGGTTGGACCCAAGCGCCGTTAACCGTCACGACGCCTCGGGCGAAGTCGATGTCAATTGCCCGTAGACCATGCTGTTCGCCGAGGCGCAGACCGCCGTACCCGGCAAGCCGGATCTTCTCTCCGAAGAGCGGGAGTCGTTTCAGCGTCAGCACCGGCTCGACCTCTTGATCTGCCAACGGACCGGTGCCGGTCATGAGATCGGCGGCGCGAGCCATCGCATCGACCTGATGATGCTCGGGGCGCTCACTGGGCGGCACGTAGCCTTGCACGCCGTGATAGGTGCTCGCCTTCGGGAGTTGGAGGCCGTCGAGCGGATCAACCGCCCTGGACAACCATCCGAGCCGCCACGCGAGTCCCCGCATCGCCGACAGCGTTTGCCTGATGTCTTGAAGACCTGCGTGGCTACGCACCGTCTTGCGGGCATGGGCGAAGACCGCTTCGGTGTGCTTGAGCCTCCAGTCCGCGGCTGGAATGTCTCCGATCGTTGGCTGGATATGGGCGCGCAACTTCGATTCGCGGCCCTCGACCGTGCGAGGCTCCTTGTTCTGTCGCCGGCTTTCTGCGATGTACTCGACCCCGAGCGCTGACATGGTGCGCTGGGCTGCCTCATCGCTGCGTACCGGTGCGTGCCCCGCGCCATCGAGGTAAGCCTCGGCTTCGGCGAGTTTCTTCCTGCCTTCCGTTTCGTCCGCGGCGTTGCGGGTGGTCATTACCCACTTGCCGTCCTGGAGTTCGCGGAATTTGACCCACCAGTAGGGCCTGCTGTTGCTGGGTGCGTACAGGGCGGCGCGCCAGGAGCGCTGCCCTCCTCCGAGGGTGCGCTCCTTGCCGACGAGATACGCGGAGTTCTTGGTTGTCACTTCGTGACTCCCTCGGCCTCGCGCCGCTGAATGGGGCGCTTCCGCGCCGGTGGTGCCGGGGCCTCCGAAGCGGGTTTCCGCCGGGGTGCCGGGATCGTCCTTGACAGGTCGGCTTCCGCAGCCAGTAGGCGATCTTCCCACGCTTGGAGCGTGTCGAGCCGGTAAACGCCACCGAGCGCTTTGGGGAAACCGGGCGTGCGGCGCATTTCGGCCGTTTTCGTGCGACCCCATCGATAGCGCTGGGCGACCTCGGTGAGGGTCAGGAACACGTCGCGAGGGGAGATGTTGTCGGCGACCTGTCCGGAGGAGGAACCGTTGTTGTTTGTCATGGGGCCGTCATCGGCAGTCCGCGACGCGGACCGTACCGGTGCGAACCGGAGCGCGGGGAAGCGCATGTACGCCTCCTCCGGCGGGCAATGCTGCTGGTGAACGAACCGCGGCGAGCGTGACCGCGCAAAAACGGTCTGATCCGATCTCGTGTGTCAGACTCGGGTGCCACGGGACCATCCGTGACACACCACTGTCAAGGTCAGGAGTGGCAGGATGGCCAACCGCCTCGCCGACGCGACGTCGCCGTATCTGTTGCAGCACAAGGACAATCCGGTCGACTGGTGGCCCTGGTGTGACGAAGCGTTCGAGGAAGCGCGCCGTCGTGACACACCAGTTCTAATCTCAGTAGGGTACTCAGCCTGTCACTGGTGTCACGTGATGGCACACGAGTCCTTCGAGGACGAGCAGGTCGCCGAGCAGCTCAACAGCGGGTTCGTGGCGATCAAGGTGGACCGCGAGGAACGCCCCGACGTGGACGCCGTCTACATGACCGCGACCCAGGCCATGACCGGGCAGGGCGGCTGGCCGATGACCGTCTTCGCCACCCCGGGCGGTGACCCGTTCTACTGCGGCACCTACTTCCCGAAGGAGCAGTTCACCCACCTGCTCGCCTCGGTCACCACCGCCTGGCGGGAACAGCGCGACGACGTCGTCAAGCAGGGCGCCGCGGTGGTCGAGGCGGTGGGCGGCGCCCAGCTCGTCGGCGGTCCGACCGCGCCCGTCTCGGCGGAGATGCTGGCGTCCGCGGCCCAGGGTCTTTCCGAAGAGCACGATCAGACGTACGGAGGGTTCGGCGGCGCCCCGAAGTTCCCGCCGCACATGGACCTGTTGTTCCTGCTCCGCCACCACGAGCGGACGGGTTCCGCCGAGGCGCTGGAGCTGGCCCGGCACACCGGGGAGCAGATGGCCCGGGGCGGCATCTACGACCAGCTCGCCGGCGGTTTCGCGCGTTACTCGGTGGACGCGCGCTGGACCGTGCCGCACTTCGAGAAGATGCTCTACGACAACGCGCTGCTGCTGCGCGTCTACACCCAGCTCTGGCGGCTGACCGGTGACGTGTTCGCCCGCCGGATCGCCGACGAGACCGCCGCGTTCCTGCTGCGTGACCTGGGCACCTCGGCGGGCGGGCTGGCGTCGGCGCTGGACGCGGACACCGACGGCGTCGAGGGCCTGACGTACGCGTGGACCCCCGCCCAGCTCACCGAGGCGCTCGGCGACGCCGACGGCGCGTGGGCCGCCGACCTGTTCCGGGTCACCCCGGAGGGCACGTTCGAGCACGGCACGAGCGTGCTGGTGCTCGGCCGCGACATCGACTCCGCCGACCCGGAGCTGGTTGCCCGCTGGCGGGACGTGCGCGCTCGGCTGCTCGCGGCCCGGGCCCTGCGCCCGCAGCCGGCCCGGGACGACAAGGTGGTCGCGTCCTGGAACGGGCTGGCCGTGACGGCGCTCGCCGAGCACGCCGTGCTGACCGGTTCCGATCAGTCCCGCACGGCCGCGATCGCGCTGGCCGAGGTGCTCGCCGAGCGGCACGTGGTGGACGGGCGGCTGCGCCGGGTGTCCCGGGACGGCCGGGTCGGTGAGCCGGCCGGCGTCCTGGAGGACCACGGCTGCGTCGCCGAGGGTTTCCTGGCCGTGCACCAGATCACCGCGGACCCGCGATGGCTGCGCGCGGCGGGCGAGCTGCTGGACGTCGCGCTGGCCCACTTCGGCACCGGGACGGGCGGCTTCTACGACACCGCCGACGACGCGGAGAATCTGCTCACCCGCCCCGCCGACCCGACCGACAACGCCACGCCGTCCGGGCTGGCGTCGGTGTGCGCGGCGCTGGTGTCCTACGCGGCGCTGACCGGGGAGACGTCCTACCGTGAGGCGGCGGACGCGGCGCTGGCCACGGCCGGGCCGCTGATCGGCGGGCATCCGCGGTTCGCGGGGTACTCGGCGATGGTGGGGGAGGCGGCGCTGACCGGGCCGTACGAGATCGCCGTCGCCACCGACGACCTGACGGATCCGCTGGTGACCGAGGCGTACCGGGAGGCGCCCGGCGGAACCGTGATCGTCGCCGGGGCGCCGGACCTGCCCGGAGTGCCGCTGCTGGCCGATCGGCCGATGATCGAGGGGCGGCCCACGGCGTACGTCTGCAGGGGTTTTGTCTGTGATCGTCCGGTCACCACCCCGCAGGACCTGATCACTCGCCTCAACCGGTGATCAGTGCTCCATCGGCAGATGGTTCCGCGGCTCCGAGTTCAACAGCCAGCGCAGCGGTTTCTGGTCGACGACCTGGTAGGCGCCGTTGGTGAGCCGGTGCATCGTCACGGTGTTCGCCGTGTCCCGGGCCACCATCCAGTACAGCGGGATGCCGGCGGCGGCATATTCGGCGACCTTGGTGACCTGATCCGTCGCCTCGGAACCGGGGGAGATGATCTCGATGACCAGAAGCAGGCCGTCGGTGTCCAGCCAGACCGCGTCCTGCGGCACGTGAGACCAGACGGTGATGTCGGGGATGCGCCCGGCGGTCCCGTTCGGTCCCGGGATCCGGACCCCGGCAGCCTGCAGCAGTTGATCGCCGGGCCAGCCTGCCAGACCGAGCCACAACGTCAGATGGGTGGCCAGCTTGGCATGCTTGCTGTCCGGGGGCGGAACCACCGAGAGCACTCCCTGTGTGCTTGTCTCATATCTATGCCCATGCGTGTCCGCCTCGAGCATGGCGGTCAGATCGTCGAGCGTGACGGTGGCGGGCATCAACCGGCCGATTGCCTCTGCGCTCATACCGCCATCGTAGTGGCCGTAACCGCTGGTGACCTCGCCCAATTTGTGCGCCCATGCCGTACCGGGAAGGGGTCGGCCTGATTTCCGGTTCGATCCGGGGCGTCGCTAGGCTGGGCGGGCGATGGATACCAGAACCGGACTGCCCGTAGTCGGCATGGTCGGCGGAGGCCAGCTGGCCCGGATGACCCACCAGGCCGCGATCTCTCTCGGCCAGTCACTGCGCGTGCTCAGTGAGAAGCCCGACGACTCCGCGGCCCTGGTCGCGGCGGACGTGCCGATCGGGTCGCACACCGACCTCTCCGCGCTGCGGGAGTTCGCGAAGGGGTGCGACGCCGTCACGTTCGACCACGAGCACGTGCCGACCGAGCACATCGAGGCGCTCGAGGCCGAGGGCGTGAAGATCTTCCCGGGGTCGAGAGCGCTGGTCTTCGCCCAGGACAAGGGCATGATGCGGGAGCGCCTGGCCGAACTCGGCGCGCCGGTGCCGCGGTGGGCGCGGGTCAGCACGGCCGACGACATCGAGGCCTTCGCGGGCGGCTCCTGGCCGATCGTGGCGAAGGCGACCCGCGGGGGCTACGACGGCCGCGGCGTGTGGATGGTCGGCTCGCGCGAGGCCGCGGAGGACCTGGTCTCCACCGGGATCCCGCTGATCGTCGAGGAGAAGGTGCCGCTGCGGCGGGAGCTCGCGGCGCTCGTCGCGCGCTCGCCGTTCGGGCAGGTCGCGGCATATCCGGTGGTCGAGACCGTGCAGAAGGACGGCATCTGCGTCGAGGTGATCGCCCCCGCGCAGGAGTTGGACGACGAGCTCGCGCTGCACGCCCAGCAGCTCGCCATCGACCTGGCCACCGAGCTGGGCGTGGTCGGCCTGCTGGCGGTCGAGCTGTTCGAGACCGCCGACGGCATCGTGGTGAACGAGCTGGCCATGCGCCCGCACAACTCCGGCCACTGGACCATCGAGGGCGCGCGGACGTCGCAGTTCGAACAGCACCTGCGCGCCGTGCTGGACTATCCGATGGGCTCCACCGCGCTGGCCGCGCCGGTCGTCGTGATGGCGAACGTGCTGGGCGGCGAGCCGGGCGGCATCTCGATCGACGAGCGGCTGCACCACCTGTTCGCCGAGGTGCCGGACGCTCGCGTGCACCTCTACGGCAAGCAGGTCCGGCCGGGCCGCAAGATCGGGCACGTGACAGTGCTCGGCGATGATCTCGCAACGGTACGCGCGCGGGCCGTGCGCGCGGCTCAGTGGCTTCAGGAAGGCAAGTGATGGCACCCGTCGTCGGCATCATCATGGGCAGCGACTCGGACTGGCCGACGATGGAGGCGGCCGCTGAGGCGCTCGCCGAGTTCGAGGTGCCGTTCGAGGTCGGCGTGGTCTCCGCGCACCGGACGGTCCGCAAGATGGTCGACTATGCCGAGTCCGCGGCCGGTCGTGGCATCCAGGTGATCATCGCGGGCGCCGGTGGCGCGGCGCACCTGCCGGGCATGGTCGCGGCGCTCACCCCGCTGCCGGTGGTCGGCGTGCCGGTGCCGCTCAAGCACCTCGACGGGATGGACTCGCTGCTCTCGATCGTGCAGATGCCGGCCGGTGTCCCGGTCGCCACCGTGTCGATCGGCGGCGCGCGCAACGCCGGTCTGCTCGCCGTCCGGATTCTCGGCGCGTCCGACCCGGCGCTGCGGCAGAGGATGTCGGACTTCCAGGCCGGCCTGGAGAAACTCGTCGCCGAGAAGGACGCCGCGCTCCGCGACAAGCTCCTGGGCTGATCCGCGCGGCGGTTGACTAGTCGCCAAGCATCTAGTCGTTGCGCTATGGTCGGTGGTGTGGGGTGCCGCATGACCGACAGCGACCTGGCCGCGCTGCATCAAGCCTGTGAGCGGCTGTGGCACGAGGGCGGGCAGACGTCTCCCCAGCTGCGCCACTGTCTCCAGCGTCTCGACCCGCACACCGCGCCCGACGACGAGATCCTTCTGCACGCGGTTCTGCTCTACCTGCCGACCGCGGTCGCCGACGACGGGACCGGGTTCCCCGCGATGGACTGGGTGCTCTACGCCTGGCGCACCGCGGTGGCCGTCCACGGCAGCCACCATCCGCGGGCGCTGGTCGCCGCGGAACTGCTCGCGCAGGTCCTGCGTCGCCACGAGAGCGCGCCCGCCGCGATCAGCCTCTACCGCGGGCTGGTGGGGTTCTACCAGCTCCGGGAGCGGCACCACGAGCATGCGCGTCTCACGCTCGCCCTCGCCGACGCGCTGCATGACCACGGCTCCTGCCGGGAGGCGCACGCCACCGCCCGGAACATGCTCCACGGGTGGCAGCCGCACCACGGTGGCCGGCCGGAGCTCGGGCCGGTGCTGCTCCTGCACACGGTGCGGATGCTCGACACCTGTGGCCGGGTCGACGAGGCCCGCAGCATCCTGCAGGCGCACGCCGCGCTGTTGCCCACCGACGACGTGACGCGGGACGCTGTCGCCGCTGTCTCTTATACA
>KL571196.1:49344-49736 GCA_000715855.1 Actinoplanes liguriensis | reverse complement strand
GCCAGGTCCGGCGCGCGTTCCTCGCCGAGTTGACCGGGGATGCCGGCTACGGTCATGGCGGCCGCTGAGGCGTCAGGGCGGGTGCGCCGACTACGGTCATGGCAGCTGCGCTGAGACGTCAGAGCGGAGCGGGACCGCCGACTACGGTCGCGGCCGCCGCTGAGACGTCAGAGCGGGGACGGCGCCGGCTCGGCGAAGAGGAAGCCCTGGCCGAGATCGCAGCCCAGCCGGCTGAGACGTACGTACTGCATCTCGGTCTCGATGCCCTCGGCAATCACGGTGATGTTGAGGTCGTGGCACAGGCTGATGGTGTGCCGCACGATCGCGGCCGCCGCCGCGTCGTCACCGTCTTCCAGGTCGGCAACGAGCTCGGCCGCCAGTTTGACCGTCGT
>KL571196.1:47307-49098 GCA_000715855.1 Actinoplanes liguriensis | reverse complement strand
TCGCGTAACCGGTGCCGTAGTCGTCGAGCGCCAGCCGGACACCGAGCTCCGCCAGCTCGTGCAGCATTTGACGGTGTCCGCCGACGGCGGCGCTCTCCGTGATCTCCAGTTGCAGGCACTCGGCCGGCAGTTTCGTCCGATGCAGCACGTCGGCGACCGCGGCGACGAGGCCGGGGTCGGTGAGTTGCTGGGCCGCCAGATTTACGTTGATCAGCAGGTCGTGGCCGCGGGCGCGCCAGTCGGCGCCGTGGCGGCAGGCCTGCTCCAGCATCGTGTGGCCGAGCCGGCGGATCAGGCCGGTCTGCTCGGCCAGCATGATGAAGGCGGCCGGGCTCAGCAGACCCGCCCGGGGGTGCCGCCACCGGGCCAGGGCCTCCACGCCGACCAGGCGCCGGTCCCTCAGCGCCAGGATCGGCTGGAAGTGCGGCACGAACTCACCGCGGTCCAGCGCGGCCGGCATTGCCGCGGCCAGCCGGTTCCGGACCGTGTCCTGCTCGGCTCGGACCTGGTCGAACACCATCACCCCGCCCGGTTCGCCACGAGCCCACGCGAGCGCCCGATGCGCGTCGCGCAGCCACACGTCCGGATCCTGGCGTGAATCGATCGGCGCCTCCACGATCCCGGCGCTGGTCTTCACGAGCGGAACGTAGCCGTCCACCGACGGCAGGACCACCGTTCGTAGCGCCAGCCGGGCCAGCTTCGCGACCTTCACCATCTGGTGTGCGTTGGTCGTGGCCGTCACCACCAGCACGAACTGCTCCCCGCCGAGATGCGCCAGCAGATAGCGGTCGTCCTCAAGCCCGGTGCTCTGGTCACGGGCCGTGGCCTTCCACGACCGGACGAGATCACGCAGGCGCCACCCGATCGCCTCCAGCAGGCCGTCACCGTGGCTGTGACCGAGAGCGTCGTTCAGGTCGGTGAAGTCGTCGACCCGCAGCAGGCACACCCCGAGCCGCCCGCCGCCGTCACCCGCGGTGAGCCGGCGCAGCGCCTCGCGCAGGCGCGCCCGGTTCGGCAGACCGGTGACCGGGTCGTGCAGGCGGGCATGCTCCAGGCGGTGGTGAAGCACGGCCTTCTCCGCCTGCCAGGTCACCCGCATCGAGCGGTTGATGTCCTCGCTGATCGCCATCGCGGTGTCACGCAGCGCTGCCGCGAACCCGCTGGTCACCTGTTCGAGGGTCCGCAGCACCCGGCCGCCGATCAGCTCGGGGTCGCCGCCGGGCAGCGCGGGCAGGTGGGTGGCGAGCAGCCGGACGGTCACGCCGATCACCTTCGGGTCGGCCATCCGCAGCTCTATCAGCCTCGCCCCGACCCGCCGGCCGGGCTCCGGCTCGAACGGCTCAGCGGTGATGATGAAAACGAGTTGCCTGAGCAGCCCTTTCATCTCCTGCAATGTCTTGGCTCGCCGACCGGGCACGTACCCGGCCGCGGCGACCTCGCGCAGCCACCGCTGGGCCAGCGCGTTGAGTGCGGATTCGTCAGTGCCCGTAACCGGCTGAGTCATGATGCGATGCCCTCTCACAGCGTTGAAGGCCGCGCACTCTATGTGACAGCCGTCAAGAACTGTGGCCCCTGAGCAGCAGGCATCGCCACTCTTGAACGAGTGGTGCCGGTGGGGTATAAATTCAAGATCCAATTTGACGTACGTGCTGGTAGCGCGCCTGCGTGCAATTGTGCACCCATAGATCGGCGCCATTTTTACGCCGAACGTGAAAGCCGGTCGGCCCGAGCGCTACCCCTTCAGGGTGACAGTGTGGGCGTGCCCGTCATCGTCTTCGGGCCACCGCCACC
>KL571196.1:45191-47046 GCA_000715855.1 Actinoplanes liguriensis | reverse complement strand
CGGCCGTGACGACACCCGGCTCCAGCACCTCGAACGCATCGCCGGCCAGCGCCCGCAGTTGCTGCCGGTCGCGGAGCACCACCGGCGTCGGCGTCCGCTGATACAGCTTGCGGGCCATCTCCTGCCGTTCCAGGCCCTCCTCGGTCACGTCGGGGCCGGCGTGCGAGAGGACCAGGAAACTGCCCGGCATCAGCGCCGCGCCGACCCGGGAGATCAGCGAACGGGGGTCCAGCTCGTCCGGGATGAAGTGCAGGACCGCCACCATCAGCACCGCGATCGGCCGCGAGAAGTCGAGGAACGAGATCACCTGGTCGTGCCAGACGATGGCGTCCGGATCACGGAGATCGCCGCGGATCGCGTGCGCGTTCGGATTGCCGCGCAACAGGCTGCGGCTCTGCTCCACCGCGATCGGGTCGATGTCGACATACACCACCCGCGCCGTGGGCTCAACCTCCTGCGCCACCTCGTGCACATTGCCCAGAGTCGGGATCCCCGAGCCGATGTCCAGGAACTGGGTGACGTTCTGCTCCTCGACCAGCCATCGCACCGCCCGCCCCAGGTAGGCACGATTCGCCCGGGCCACCAGGTGCGCGTCCGGGAACTGCTCCTGGACCTGATGCCAGAACGACCGGTCGACGGCGAAGTTGTGCATGCCGCCCAGCGCATAGTCGTACACCCGTGACGCGTTCGGCACCGTGATGTCCACACCCTCGGGCACCCATGTGTTCGGCTCCATCGCGGTTACCTCCGTACCGAGGTCGGGTCGGGCTTTTCCCGCGCTGGGCGCAGCGCCTACTGACCGAAGGCGATCAGTTGATCACCGATGGTTGTTCTCACATCCTATGTATCTCGGGGGGCCCGAAGGGAAGGGCAACGTGCAAACTTGCATCGATAGGCGTACGAATCGATGGCGGCCGTTGAGGGGCCTCGCCTGTCGTCCGTCATCGGTAGGGTGCACGGGCAGAAGGTCCGAGACGGGATGAATGGGGCAGCGCATGTCACGGGACGACGAGTCCGAGCCGGCGCCGGCAGGGCTGGACACCAGCGTCGCGCACTCGGCGCGGATGTACGACTGGTGGATCGGCGGCAAGGACAACTTCGCGGTCGACCGGGAGCTGGGCGAGCAGTTCGCGCGCGCGATCCCGAGCATCCCCGCGATGGCCCGGGAGAACCGCGCGTTCATGCATCGCGTGGTGCGCTACCTGAGCCGGGCCGGCATCCGCCAGTTCCTGGACGTCGGCACCGGGATCCCCACCAGCCCGAACGTGCACGAGATCGCCCAGGAGATCGTCGCCGACAGTCACGTCATCTACGTCGACAACGACCCGCTCGTCCTGACCCACGCCCGCGCGCTGATGGTCAGCGACCCCGCCGGCCGGACCGCCTACATCGACGCCGACTTCACCAAGCCCGAGGCGATCCTCGACAATCCGCAGCTGCGGGCGGTGCTGGACCTCGACGAGCCGGTCGGCCTGCTGATGATCGCGGTGCTCATGCTGGCCCGCGACAGTGACGACCCGTGGGGTGCCGTCCGGACCCTGATGGATGCGCTGCCCTCCGGCAGCTACCTGGCGATCACTCACCCCGGCCAGGACTTCGACCCCGCCGCGATGGAGGCCGTCGTGCAGGCCGCCACCGCTGCCGGCATGACCCTGGTTCCCCGCCGGCGTGCCGAGGTGGAGCGCTTCTTCGCCGGCTGGGAGCTCGTCGACCCGGGTGTGGTCCCGGTCATGGCCTGGCATCCCGACAGTGAGGCCTCGGCCGGCCTCGAGACGGCCTTCTACTGGGCGGGGCTCGCGCGTAAGCCGTGACGGCCCGGCCGATCGGCGGGGCTCGCGCGTGAACCGAGACGGCC
>KL571196.1:41194-44982 GCA_000715855.1 Actinoplanes liguriensis | reverse complement strand
AACCGAGACGGCCCGGCCGATCGGCGGGCGTCACTCCAAAGCGGGAATCCGCCCGCGAACGCCTGTCCGAAATGTGAGCCATGATGCGCAGAAACCGGGTCATCTGCGCGGTGTGGTGCAAATTTGCTCTCCGCGGGATCCTGCCGAGCTTGCAGCCTTCTCGATCGACGGTCACGATGCGAACGTGAAACGGCGGACACGCCGTTCATCCCCCTCACGTGGATGCCGCCCTGGTCGAGAAGCCGACCGGCTCACGCACCCCTCTTCCATCTGTTGACGGAGAGCAATTTGCGTCCCTCCATCCTGTCCTCATCAGACGGTAAAGGCCGCCCGAGCCATGTCCACGAACTTCTCGGCCGCCGCCTGACGTCCTTCCGGAAGGCGGCCGGCATCGACCGGCCCACCGCTCAGAAACACATCTCCGCCTCCGCGTCCAAGATGAGCCGGATCGAACTCGGCCGAGTCGCCCTCAAAGGCGACGACCTCAAGAAACTGCTCGACCTCTACGGGGTGACGGATCTGCGGGAACGTTCCGCCCTGCTCGGGCTCAACCGTTGCCTCAACGAGAGACAGTGGTGGGATTCCTACAACGACTCGTTCGCCGACTGGTTCTGCTCGTACCTGATCCTGGAATCGGCCGCCGAGTACATCTGGACCTATGAGAACTCGCTCGTTCCCGGGCTCCTGCAGACCGCGGGCTACGCGGAGGCGATCATCAGGACCCGGTACTCCGGCGACGAGCATGTCCGTCGTCTCGTCGAGGTGCGCAGGCGACGGCAGGACATGGTCTTCAAGACCGGTGCGCCGAAACTCTGGGCGATCGTGGACCTCGGCGCGCTCACCGACGGGGTCGACGACCTCGGCATCATGCGGGAGCAGATCGAGTTCCTGATCCGGGCCGCCGGCTTCCCGGGCGTGTGCATCCAGGTGCTGCAGTCCCGGTCCGGCCTGTGCACCCTCAGGAACGACTCCTTCTCGATCCTCAGGTTCAACAGCACGAACCTGGCCGACGTCGTCTACCTCGAGAACCTGGAGAGCGCGCACTTCCTCGACGGGCTCGATCAGGCGGAGCCGTACCGGGTCGCCATGTCCCGGATCGGCAACGCCGCCGACGCGCCGGAAGACACGGTGAAGACGCTGGAGGAGGCGCTGCGCCGCATCGAGGACCGCTGAGCGGGCCGACGACGCCACCGGCCGGCAACGTCCCGATCACCTGCGGCGCCGCTCACGAGGCGCCCGGTCGTGGACACGCCACCGTGCATCAGGCGGCGCTGCGGGAGGGGCGTTACGCGGCTGTCGTCCTCGGTCTGCATCGGGCACTGCCCGCTCGGGTCGCGTCGGCCCGCGACGGTGTCCAGAACGACAGCACGACGACGCGGCGCCGACATCGGTTCGCGGACAGAGCAGGTGCGATCGGCGTACGGCTATCTCGCGAGACCGACAGCAACCAGCACGACGAGCCCCCGCAGCGCGGATAGAGCACGCTCGGCACGGGCCGTCCCACGCTGACGTCGCACCCATTCTCCCGGGCGGCGGCGGGTGATCCGGGAGGATGGGGCGGTGAGCGTCGAATCGTCCCTGGTGTTCGTCCTAGCCGCGGTCGCAGTGGTCGTGGTGGTGCGGTGGATCGCCAATCGGACCGGGTTGCCCGCCGCGGCGCTGTTGCCGATCATCGGTGTCGGTTACGCGTTGCTGCCGGGGCCCAATATGTCGATGGACCCGGAGATCGTGCTGACGCTGGTGTTGCCGCCGTTGCTGTACAGCGCGGCGCTGGACTCCTCGCTGCACGGGATCCGCCGCAACCTTCGTACGGTAGTGAGCCTGTCGGTGGTTCTGGTTCTGCTGACGGCGCTGGCGATCGGCTTCTGCTTCGCGTGGTTCGTCACCGGCGCGACCCTGGCGGCCGGTATCGCGATCGGTGCGGCGGTGGCACCGCCGGACCCGGTGGCCGCCCTAGCGGTCGGGCGACGGGTGGGGCTGCCGCCGAAGATCGTCACGTTGATTCAGGGTGAGGGGCTGCTCAACGACGCGACCGCCCTCACCATCCTGAGCGTCGCCGTCACCGCGGCCAAGGGTGACGACTTCTCATTGCCGTCCGCACTGGGCCGGTTCCTGATCTCGGCGGCCGGCGGGGTGGCCGTGGGTGTGCTGGTCGCCTTCGCCGTCCGTCTTCTGTCCCGGCCGCTGGCCAGCGATCCGATGATGGCCAACGCGGTCTCGCTGGCCACCCCGTTCGGCGCCTACCTGATCGGGGAGAACGTGCACGTGTCCGGCGTGCTGGCGGTGGTCATCGCCGGGCTCGTCGTCGGGCACCACTCGCCTCGGTCGGCATCGGGCGCGGGCCGCCTGCAGACGAGCGCGGTGTGGCGGCTGGTCGACTTCCTGCTCGAAGGATGCGTGTTCCTGCTGATCGGCCAGCAACTGCCCGATGTCGTGCAGGGCCTGACGCGGTACGGCACCACCACCATCGTCATCGCCGTCTCGATCAGCCTCGGTGTCGTCCTCGTGCTGCGCCCGGTGTGGCTGGTCCTCACCCAGTCGATGCCGCGTTCACTGCATACCTGGCTGGGCGGTGACCGACCGGACCGGGACATCGGTGACGACCCGGACGGCACAAGGCTGTCGCCGGCGGACCGGCGGCGCGACCAGCGACTGACCGGCCGTGAGGTCGTTGCTCTGAGCTGGTCGGGAACCCGCGGAGTGATCAGCCTTGCGGCGATCTCCACCATTCCGCTGGTCACCGATGGCGGCGCGCCGTTCCCCGCGCGCGACCTGCTCGTGTTCTGCACCTTCGTTGTCGTATTCGTCACCCTGGTCGGCCAAGGACTCACCTTCGCGCCAATTGTCCGGGCACTCGGGCTCCACGCCGACGAGAAGGACCAGGCTCGCCTTCGCAACGAGGCGCGTTCGGCCTCCGTGCAGGCCGCTCTCGCCGCGCTCGACGAGTTGGAGTCACAGGAACACGATGACATCCAAGCCCATGTGATCGACACGATGCGCGGGCACCTCGACACCCGGATGACCCGTTACCAGGGCCGGCTCACCCTGCTTCGCGAAAGCGGCTCGGCGCGTCTGCCGGTGTCGCTGGGGTACGAGGCGGCCCTTCACGTCCGCCGGGTGGCGATCGATGCTCAGCGGGAGGAGCTCCTGCGGTGGCGCGATGCCGGTCGGCTGCCCGATGTGGGGCTGCGGGTGCTGGAACGCGAGCTCGATCACGAGGAAGGACTCCTGCCCGACCGGCCGGCGCGCCGGCGAGAACGTTCATGAGCCGGCTCTCGACCTGGCGATACCGCCGTTCTGGCTCGCGGACAGCGTGAACATAGCTGCTGTCCTGGTGATATCGGTCGACCTCGAACTCGTCGCGGGAGGCCGGACAGGAGTACGGTTAGGGCATCCCGGAATCGACGACATCCGCCTGAGGTGCACGCCATACCGGCTCCATTCAGGGGACGTCATGTCCGCTCCGCATTCCTTCACCACCCCAGACCCCGCCGGCGTCGAAGCTTCGGCCGACCGATCGACGGATGCTCATGGCGCATCCCTGTCACAGCAGTCGTCGAGCCTCCAGGTGCCCTCCACCAGGGTCGGAGCCGCCTGGACCGCTATCTGCACGGCCACCCTGCTGCTGGTGGTCCTCATCGTGTTCATGCTGCAGAACACCCGCAAGGTCGAAGTGACCTTCCTGTGGATGCACGGCAGCGTGCCCCTGGCACTGGCCCTGCTGATCGCCGGTGCCGGCTTCGGGATCGCCACCGCGGCTTTCGGTACGGCGATGTGTATAAGAGACA
>KL571196.1:36539-40987 GCA_000715855.1 Actinoplanes liguriensis | reverse complement strand
TCGCCCGCCACCGTTGATCCGCGGGCAGCCGAATCGGTCAACCTGTTCTGCCTGAGCCGCCAAGCCGGCCCTGCCTACGAATTCGCGCAGGTGTCCGGCAAGTCTGGGCCTACTGACCGGGAAGGAACGACGACCGTGTCCATCACCGACTCGCCGCCCGTCAACGCATCGCCGTCGCCGCGACTGACTCTGGAGCTGAAATCCTCACGCACCACGCTGCTCGATGGAGGATGGTGGCCGCGATCCAGCGATGCCGGCGCGGAACTTCCCGCGCTGATCGCGACGCTGGACAGCCGCCACGGCCCCATCAGTCACGTGCTGTTGAACGTCGCCGACTGGGACCTGCCGCACCAGCGCCAGATCACCGTCAACGGCCGAGCCGTCCGGCTGGGCTGGTACACCTCCCAACCGGCCGGTCTGCTGACCTTGATCTGCGAGTTCGGCCGGGACCGCTTCGACCTGCTCGTCGTGCCGCCCCATGCCACGACGACCGGTGCCGAGACGGCAATGAATAGCGCCACCACCACGGAGAACCTGCGTCGCACCCTAGGACTGCTCGCTGACATCAACGCCCGGCCCGACCGCGGATAACGCGGTCGGGCCGCCCATGGTGGCTAACCGGCGGGCGCGGCCGCTCTACCGATCGTGTCGAGGTGCCGGAGGGCCTGGCCGTATGAGGAGATCAGACCGGTCTCGAGATAGGAAACCTGCTGGTCGGCGCAGAACTGCTTGATCAGGCGCTGAGCCCGGCGCAGATTGCCGCGCGGCATCGACGGGAACAAGTGGTGTTCGATCTGGTAGTTGAGGCCGCCGAGGGCGAAGTCGGTGAGCCAGTGTCCGCGCACGTTGCGCGAGGTGAGCACCTGCCGGCGCAGGTAGTCGGCGTTGTCCGCATCGCTCAGCGGCGGCATGCCTTTATGGTTGGGGGCGAACGAGCAGCCCAGATACAAACCGAACAGCGCCTGGTGAATCGCCACGAAGGCCAGCGCCTTGCCGGCCGGGAGCACCACGAAGACGGCCGTCAGGTACGCCACGACGTGCAGGCCGATCAGCGTGATCTCACGGATCCCGGAGCGGCCCCGGCCAGCGAGCAGGTATCGCACACTGGACACCCTCAGGTTGACCGCTTCCAGCGTCAGCAGCGGGAAGAACGTCCACGCCTGCCAGCGGTAGAAGACTCGGGCGATGCGCCCGCTGGCCCGCGCCTGCCGGGTGGTGAAGATCAGCGCACCCGCGCCGATGTCCGGGTCCTTGTCCTCGTCGTTCGGGTGTGCGTGGTGCCGGCTGTGCTTGTCGACCCACCAGCCATAGCTGAAACCGACACCGAGATTGGCCAGCACGACACCGAACCCGTAGTCGCCGCGTGCGGACTGGAAGATCTGCCGGTGCCCCGCGTCGTGGCCGAGGAAGCCGAGCTGGGTGGAGAGCACCGCGAAGTACCCGGCCACGGCCAGCTGCCACCAGGAGTCACCGATCACACCACCAGGGCCGCGACGCCCGCGATCACCAGGGTCAGGACGAGAGCGGCCTGCCCGGTGTAATAGCCGAGCCGCCGGTCGAGAAGGCCGGCCTGCTTGATCTGCCGAGACAGCTGCGCGTACGCGCTGCCCCGGGCTGTCGTCGGCACGGCATCAGCCGGATGTGCTTGCCCACCGGTTGGTGTGTCGGTGGCGGTCATGCTGGCTCCCTCGGCGACGCTGACAATGTCGGGCGACCGCCGGGGTCCAGGGCGACTGCGACTTTTTACCCGGGAAGGCGCCCGCTAAACCGGGAAAGCATCGAGGATCGGTGACTCACTCGCCCTCCGCAGCGCTTGACGCCACCCGGCGGCCTAAACCGGACGGAGCTCCGGTGAGATGGTCCGGTCGTGAACGATGGCCCAGGCGACATCGGTCAGCTTCCGATTGTGATCGCGGGCGTAACGGCGGATCAGGGTGAACGCCTCGTCGACGCTGACTCCTTGGGCGTAGGCGACTGCGCCCTTGGCCTGTTCGATGACGATCCGGGTGTTGAGCGCGCCCTGAAGTTGCTCGGTCAGCGCTTCGCCGCGGCGCAGCGCACGCTCCTGCAGCAGTGCGATGGCGGCCACGTCCGCCAAGGACTGCACGATCGGTACGTCCGCACCGGTGAAGTCGCCGCCCTTGGTGTCGCCGAACACGTTCAACGCGCCGATGACCTGGCTGCGCAGCCGCAGCGGGAAGGCATGCACGGACTGGAACCCGGAGGCGGCCGCCCGCGGCGCGAACCGCGGCCACCGGGAGGCCGCGGCGCCCAGGTCGACGTTGATCACCGGCTGCCCGGTCCGGTACGCCTCAAGGCACGGGCCCTCCCGGGCTTGCAGCTGGAACAGCTCCAGCAGTTTGACGTTCTCGTCGGAGCCGGCCATGAACTCGAGGTTGCCGCGCCCGTCGGCGAGCATCAGCCCGACGGCGGCCGCACCGACCAGGTCCGCGGTACGGTCGGTGAGCATGTGCAGAAAGTCGATCAAGTCGAACTCTTCGACGAGGGTGTCGGCGACCTCGACGAAGATCGACGCTAGCCGTTGCGCGGAAACGGTGGTCATCCCTGACTCCTCGCTGCTGGGCGGTGCGGTGGCACGGTCATGGGCGGTCCGCTTCGAAGCGCAGGTCATCGGCGACGATATCGCGGGCGACCTCGCCGAGGCTGCGGTTCTCAGCGTAGGCGTACGCCCGGATACGGTCCGCGGCGTCGGTGATGCTGCCCCGGATCTGGACCATGACCATGCCCTGGGCCTGGAATAATTCTGCCCGGTTCGCGACCGCGTCAGTCACGCTGTCGTGTGTCGGCTCCTCGGGTGCTCCAGCGTCGTCGCTCTGCCGATCGAGCAGTGCCTCGACCGCGACGTCGGCGAAGCAGAGGGCGTCGGCCAGGTGCTGCCCGGAAAGCCGGCCGGCACGGTCGCGGAACACGTCGAGGACACCGAGCCGGGCCGCGCCGATCTGCAGAGGGAACGCGAAAACCGCGCGGACACCGCGGTCGTGGGCCTCCGGTGCGTACATCGGCCACCGCGACATCGCCTCCCCGGCCAGATCGGCGATCAGCACCGGCCGGCGGCGGTCGAAAGCATCGAGGCACGGGCCTTCGCCGAGAAGGAACTGGAGTTCCTCCACGTGCTCGCTGAGCGGGTCGGACGCGGCGTACACGCCACGGGTCCCGTCGTCGGTCAGCACGCTGATCCCCGTGCCGGAGGCCGACAACGCTCCCGCCGCGGCCTGGCAGACACACCGCAGGCGATCGACGAGCCCGCCGGTGCGCACCGGCTGAGCGGCGATGAGACCTCGGATCATGCTGGCCCGGTCACCCATGATGCTCACCGAGAGCCCCCCGAGTGTTCGGACGGCACCACGAAGCAGCGGGATGGAAAGCCTCGTTCATGACGCGAGTGCTGACCGGACCCGGCCCGTCGGCCAGGGCCCGGGTCACCGGGCGGCTCGCAGAAGCGGCGGACCCAGCCCGCCGCCTTCACCCTCCCAGACATCCGCGTCGCGCCCTGCTTCCGAACCGTCCGATGCTGCGGAACTCGGGCCGGGCGGAACCACCCGCATCGTGAAGGTGCCCCCGTCGACGCAGACGACGGTCATCGTCCACCGCGACTGGCCGGTCAGATAGTCGACGTGGACCGTACGCAGATCCGTCACGATCCGATCCGGCCCGGCCGGCCAGTCCCCGGCGCTCATCACCAGCCGTCGCACCGGTCCGCGGACGTGATCGAGAAGCGGCAGGAGAACGCCCAGCTCGATGTCAAGATCGCCGGAATCGGGCCACCAGCTTCCGTCGAACGCCGCGTGATCGGACCGCAGCGGCTCCTGCGCCCGGAGGCGCTCGGCCGGAGACAGGAATTCGGGATGCCGGATGAATAGAGCCATGACCAGATCCCATCGTCCAGGACTGACGCAGGCGCGGGCCCAACCCGAAGACAACAGGCGAGGACGAGGTCCACCGAGTCCGGTGAAACGCGCGACATCCGAAAGACGGGCCGCGCACCGGCCGAGGCCGGCACCGACGGCGGATCCGTCAGCCACCCCCAAGTGTACGCGCAGCCAGCTCGTATGCGCGTACGGTGAAACGGCGCCAGCTCCTCGAACGGCACGGACGCCGTTCACGGAATGGCGACGAAACCCAGCGGATCGCTCCAGACCCCGGCGGCAGCTCTGCACCAGCCTGGAGCACCTATGCACATCTTCGCCCGCAACAATGGCCGTCCGATGGCGCCTGCCGCTCCCCCGCCCAGCACTGCACCAGCGGCGGAGATACACCTCGGATCGGCGGCCCTGGAGGCGATCTCGAGCGGCAGTCGCGAAGCGTTCACCGCCCTCTTCGACCGCACGGCCAAGAACCTCGCCGCCGACCTCACGGCGCGCCTTCCGGATCCACGGCAGCGGGTCGCGATTCTCGCCGCCACCTACGTCCTGTCTCTTATACACATC
>KL571196.1:34632-36323 GCA_000715855.1 Actinoplanes liguriensis | reverse complement strand
ATGTGTATAAGAGACAGACGTCGCACAGTGGGTCAGTCGCGTCGTGGACCGACGGATCTTGGACTGGCACCGGGCCCCCACAGTCCCGCCTCACCACGAATCAGGGCTCTCCCGCGCGGAGAACGAGCTGGCGGAACTGCTGGGCCGGCCGGTGGAAAGCCTCTGGCCGGCCTGAACGGCTCACCCGGTCCACTTCCGCCGGGCGGCCCGCGGCCGGTTGACATACCGTCGAGTCAGCGGCGGTGCCTCTCATCGCCGCTCGCTGCTCCAGACCCCGGTGGCGCACCTTTCCGTCATGTGCCCTGGAGCTGCAGTGATCGTTCCGCAACGTCTTCTCCGCGTCCCTCCGGACCACCTGGTGGCCGATCCGGCGGTGAATCGATGACTGTCGACAAGCATTTCCGCCGGACGTGCCCCTCGCAACCTCCCTATCTGCTCGCCCCGGCCACCGACCGGCAGGGGGTGTCGGTGGACGTCACGGCCGACGCGGGCACCTCGGTGGTCGAGATGACGGTGCATGGCCGGTGGTCGCCGGAACTCGGCGGTCAGGTGATCGGCGTTCTGCGGCTGTGCCTGGCCGGTCCGGCTTCGACGCTCATCGTCGATCTGCGGGACATGGCCGATCCGCACGGGGTGAGCCGGCGCTTCTGGATCGCGGCGGCGCAAACAGCCCGGCTCGCGCCGGTGCCCGTCGAGCTGGTGTTGTGCGTGACGGCGCGGACAATGCTGGACTACCGGTTACGGCATGGCGATGGGCTCGAGCCACGAGCGTTCGGCACCGTGCCGGAAGCGCGCGCGGCTGCCGCCGCGCGGCTGTCACAACATCGTCGCGTGCTGTGTATAAGAGACAGCGTCGCGTGCAGGCGCGGCTGGGTCCGGAACCGATCTCGATCCCCACCGCCAGGAACCTCGTCGGGCAGGCCTGCCACCGGTGGCACCTGCCCCAATACCGGCATGACGCCCGCCTGATCGTTTCCGAGCTGACTACCAACGCCGTACTGCACGCCGGCACCGACCTCGTCGTCACCGTGTCGCACCACGGCTCGCGGCTGCATGTGGCCGTCCGGGACGGCGACCCCCGATACCCGAGTCTGAACGGCGCGGACGGCGCGAACCGGGTGATGGACCTGGCCGAACGAGGATGGGGCCTGCGACTGGTCCACGGCCTCGCCGCGGCCTGGGGCGCCATGCCGGCGCGGGGCGGCAAGGTCGTCTGGGCCACGCTGGCCCCGGCGACACCCGTACGGCAAACGGAAACACCGGGGTGAAACAGTTGGCCGACGAAGGCGCCGGGCCTTCTCCAAGCGCGGCACGGCCCCTGACGAACACGGTCCGCTGCTGCTGACAGGTTGTCCGATCGTGCGGACAGCGGGCTCGTGGAGTGCGGCCAGGGCCGGCGCGGATCAGGACCCGGAGTGCCGATGACGATCACGGCGTCGGCCATGAGCTCCGCGGCGGCCGCGTTGCCGGGATCCGTTCGGAGCAGCTCGGCGGCGCCTAGCGCGGCGAAGGCCATCGCCCGCGGGCCGGCGGCCCGGCGGACGTTCCGCGGGCTCGCGACAGGTGACGACGAGACCACGGGCGACGTCGTCGGTGCAGTGACCGTGTTCGCGGCGGACGATGACGTGCCGGGCATGTTCGAAGAGTCCCGTGTCGTCGGTGAGCCGCGTCACTGTCTCTTATACACATCT
>KL571196.1:28318-34456 GCA_000715855.1 Actinoplanes liguriensis | reverse complement strand
ATGTGTATAAGAGACAGGACGAGTGTCGCGGCGAGTTCCTGATACCGCTGGGCGACGGCGGGCCACCGCAGTGCCGGTCCGGTGTGGCCGTGGCGTTCCCGCAGGGCGGCGGCGAGGGCGGGTCTGGTGAGGATCTTCCTGATGGCGGTCGCCAGGGCTGCCGGGTTCTTGTGCGGCACGAGCAGGCCGGGTCCGTCGGTGAGCAGTTCCACGGCGTGCGGGAAGGTGGTCGCGACGACCGGGATCCGGGCCGCCACCGCCTCCACGAGCACACCCGAGGTGACCTGGTCGGTGGAGTCGTAAGGCAGCACTACGACGTCGGCGGAGCGGATCAACTCGCCGAGCGCGGCCTGGTCGAGGTAGGACGATTCGTAGTGCACGTCGCGACCGACGCCGAGGGCCGCGCCGAGCTGGTGCAGGCTGGCCCGGTACGCCTCGCCGTGCAGCTCGACGACCTTGGGATGGGTCCGGCCGGCCACGGTGTAGACCGGTGCGGGTTTGACCTTCTGCAGGCGGGCGAGGGCACCCACCGCCCATTCGATCCCTTTGCCCGGGCCCAGGAGTCCCCAGGTCAGCAGGTGTGGCCGGGCATGCAGGCGGGCCGGCTCCCCGGCGAAGTCGGAGGCGCCGTGCGGGATCACGGAGACTTTCGCGCTGTCGACGGCATAGCCGAGGAGAAGCCGGTCGTGCGCGGACCTGGTGAGGGTGATGACCGCGTCGGCGGCGGTGGCGATCTGTTCGAGCAGCGACTTCCGCCGTGGAGTGGGGCCGGTCGGCACGGTGTGCAGGACGACGATGCTCGGCACGGTGAGCCGGCGCAGCACGGACAGGACCTCTTCGCCGTCGCTGCCGGGATAGATGCCGTACTCATGCTGCACGACCGCGACGTCGAAGGTGTTCAGGACGTCGGCACTGGCACGCCAACCAGACGGCGCGTCTCCGGCCCAGGTGTGGACCACGCCCGGCGCCGGCGTGAGGTCGTCGCCGGCCGCGGCGACTCGCACAACGCCGCTCGGGCCATCGGCCGCACCCAGGTGGCCCGCGAGTGCGGCGTTGAAGGTTGCCAGGCCGCACCGGGTGGGCGGGTGGGTGCTGAGAAATCCAAACGTGATGGTCATCGTCGCTCTTTCAGATCACTCGTCGGCGGCTGATCGAGCCGCCGGGGTCCGGAGCGACAGTCGACAGACTACGCCTGCCCTGGCCCGTCCTCGTCGGCCCGAGCACCGGAGGTGGTAACCGGCCGAGCTTCCTGAGCGCTGCGATCGGCCGATCGCAGCGCGTTGACGTCGATGTCCAGAGTTGCCAGCAGACTGCTGTTCTCGCCGGTATCGACGATGGCAGGCAGTTCGCGTTCGAACCAGTCGGCGCGAGCGCCCTTCCCCCTGGAGCGCAGGATGGAAACGATCTCGGATTTTCTGACCTGTGTGGCGTTCATGGCTGTTCTCTTTCTAATCGTGGGGCTGCGCGCGGCTCGCGAATCGGGGGCTCTCTCGCTTCTGCACGACCGGCACCGAACGGCGCCGGGCCACCCAGCGTGCCCCTTCGTCGACGCCCCAGACGGCGAACGGGAACGGGGCGATGATCGCGAGCTGGGCTGCGCTGAGTGCCGCGGTGCCGAAGATGTGCTGCAGCCAGGGTGTGTAGATGACGGCGGCGGTGAAGACCAGCTCGAAAAGGATGCCCCAGAGCAGGAGCCGGTTGCTGAATAACCCGATGGTGAACAAGGATGCCCGGTCGGTGCGGGCGGCGAAGGCGGTGCCGATCTGGCAGGCGACGATTCCGGCGAAGGTGACGGTGGTGGCGCCGGCCGGTGCGCCGGGTCAGCTCGTTGGCCCCGTAGACGACGGTCCGCCGGGCGGCCTCGCGGCCGGCCAGCCCGTGCGGTGAGGTGCGCAGATCCCGATACAGCTCGGCGAGCGGTTCTCGGGCGTTCACCTCGGTATCGGCGTTGCCGGCAGGGACGACACCGTCGGGGCTCTTGGTTGATGTGGTCATCCTCGGGGCCTCTTCACCTGCGGTTGGCGAACCATGCTGACGCGGCGGCCGTGCGTCTACGGCCGGGTCTGTTCCGGGATGACCACCGTGGGGCAGGTGGCATGCTGGACGCAGTGCTGACTGACCGAGCCGAGCAACATCCCGGCGAAGGCGCCGTGACCGCGGCTACCGAGGACCATCAGGTCGGCGCCTTTTCCGGCGTCCAGCAGAACCTGGGCCGCGGGTCCTTCCATGATCCGGTTGGTGACGGTCACGGGCTGGTCGTCCCCGTCCTGCGCCTGCTCCACTGTCTCGGTCAGGGTTTTCTCGGCATATCTGACGATGCCGGCGTCGTCGATGCCGGTCGGCGTCCAGCCATAGGCGTAGGCGTACATGGGCGGCACCTGCCACGCGGTGACGGCTTCGACAGTGGCGCCGGTCAGCCGCGCATGGGCAAGTGCCCAGCGCAGCGCTTCCGCCGCGCCCGCGGAATTGTCGATGCCCACGACGATGCGATGGCCCGTTACCTGGTCCTGATCGATCATGACGAACTCCTGGAAATAGGAAGCCCGCCGCCGGACGCCGGCGGGCTCGATGAAGACGGTGGGCAGGCAGGGAACGCGGTCCGGCCTAGGTCAGCCAGGTGTTGCTCCGCACGAGCGTGGTCGCCGCCCATCGGCGACCGAAGCCCCAGGTGGTTCCGGCGCCCAGCACGGCGAGCAGGACCAGGACGGCGGCGTAGATGAGGTGCTCGTCCATGAACGGATTGGTTGCCGGCGGCAGGACCACGGTCCACATCAGGACGGTCAGCAGCGCTCCGGCGGCCGCGGCGACGCGCATGCCGATGCCGAGGATCAGCGCGACGCCGATACCGAGCAGAGCCGTCATGAACAGCACATCGACAGCGGTGTTCCCGGCGATCGAGTGGTAGAAGTCGGTGAACGGACCGGTCGCGGCCTTGCCGAGGAATCCGGCGGTGGGACTGCCACCCTCCCGCCACGCGTTCGCGGCGGGGGTGCTGCGTCCGAGTCCGAACAGCTTGTCGAGGAACGCCCACAGGAAGACCCAGCCCAG
Source organism: Actinoplanes liguriensis (assembly GCA_000715855.1). Taxonomy (GTDB): domain Bacteria; phylum Actinomycetota; class Actinomycetes; order Mycobacteriales; family Micromonosporaceae; genus Actinoplanes; species Actinoplanes liguriensis. Next base: position 31,408 of record KL571196.1, on the reverse strand, counting down.
GGCGAGCCGGATGCCGGCCATCAGGTATCGCGTCGCGGTGACCGCCGTGCCGGTAATCGGAAGCGCGGTGTCCCGCGCTGGAGCCTGGTGCCGTGCGCCCCGGTCCGGCCGTCCAGTGGTGGCCAGGGAAGTGACGGGAGTTGACGTTTCGTGGTTGTCAGCGATGTTGACCATCGCACTCACATTCCTTCGGCTTGTTCGTGACACATGGCCCGCGGCGCGTCCAGCGCGCTCAACGGTTCGATCGGAGTGCGGCGCCGCCTACTCAGGGCAGCAGCCGTGCTCCCGTGCAGACCCGAGACCGGGCCAACTACGGCAGGTTTCACGAATGGCGGGGGATGTCGGCGGCATCGGCAGGCTCAACGGCCACCGGGGTCCCGGGCGACACCTCGACCGTACGCGCATTTCGCCGGGACTGCTGAACCGGCCCGGTCTGCCGGACGGCGCGCTGCCAGATGTCGCCTACCAGAGATCATTCAGAACCTGAAGTCACCGGAGAAGTCGGTCGTTTGAAGCCCTGTCGCAACCGCTGGATATGCGCCATCGCACAGGTCTGATCGGCGTATCTTGATCACGGTGGGGGCCCGCAGGCTGCCCCGTGAACGGACGGATTCGGTGGGCAGGATTCTGGTGGTCGACGATGAGCCGGACCTGCGATTCATACTGCGTCGGGTGCTCCTCCGCGCTGGCCACGAGGTCAGTGAGGCCGGTGACGGGGCCGCCGCTCTCGCCTCGGTGCATGCGTCGGCACCGGATCTGATGGTGACCGACATGATGATGCCGGTCATGGGCGGTGTCGAGCTCATCCGAGCGCTTCGGTCCGACCCGGCGACCACCTCGATCCCGGTCCTGGCGGTCAGCGGCGACGCGCACCTGGCGGTCGACGCCGACGCCGCGCTCGCCAAGCCGTATGAGTGCTCTGAGCTTCTCGAGGTGGTTGAAGGCCTACTGCGGGAAGGGCGTGGCGCGAAGTGAAGCGGCTGTCGACCGGGCTGGCGGACCTGGATCTGATCCTCGGTGGCGGCCTGCGGCGCGGCTCGATGGTCGTCGTGGCCGGTCCGCCCGGGTCCGGTAAGACGATCCTGGCCCAGCAGATCTGCTTCGCCAACGCCACCGTCGAACACAGGGCCGTCTATTACACGACCCTGTCGGAACCGCACACCAAACTCATCGAGCACCTGAGTAGGTTTCCGTTCTTCGACCCGGAGGCCGTGGGATCGAAGGTCGAATACGTGCACCTGGGTGACATGCTTCGCGACACCGGCGAGAGCTACCTCGAAGCGCTGATCGGCGAGGTGGTCCGCAAGGCCCTCGACGATCAGCCGGCGCTCGTGGTGATCGACAGCACCAGAATGCTGCGTGACTTCGTCAGCGACCACGCCCTCCGCATGTCGCTGTACGACCTGACCAGCCGCGTCGCGCACAGCGGAACGGTGCTGCTGCTGCTCGGTGAATACACCCCCGAGGACATGCAGACCGGGGTGGAGTTCGCCCTGGCGGACGGCATCATCCACCTGACGCACGAGTCCCGCGAACCGGTCGACCGGCGCGGCCTGCGCGTCGTGAAGCTGCGTGCCGCCACCCACCTCAACGGCACGCACGCGGTGCACATCACCGCCGACGGCTTCCAGGTGTATCCCCGAGTCGAGTCGTTCCTGCCCGAGACAGTGACGCCCAGCAGTGGGCGCGTCCCTTCCGGGATTCCCGGGCTGGACGCGTTGATGGGCGGTGGGATACCCGAGGGTGACGCCACCCTCGTGCTCGGATCATGCGGCGTGGGCAAGACCATCAGCTCCCTGCGATTCGTCGCCGAAGGCCTGGCCCGAGGTGAGCGCAGCCTCCACATCACCTTTCAGGACACCGTCGATCAACTGATCTATATGGCCGGTACGTTCGGATGGGACTTCGAAGGCGCCCGCGCCGCGGACCAACTGGTCATCTCGCATGTGCCGATGGGCAGCCTCGACCTCGATGTGCTGGCGTCCGTGATCCGCTGCCAGATCGCGGACGGCGCGACCACCCGGATCGTGATCGACAGCCTGGACGCCATGACCAACGCAGCCCGCGAGACCCACCGGTTCCCTGCTTACCTGCGCAGTCTTCTCGGCATCGTCCGCGACGCCGGCGCCTCCCTCTGGGTCACCAGTGAGACGACGACGTTCGGGCCCATGGAAGATCCCCTGGTCGGACTCATGTATTTGTTCGACAACGTGATCCAGCTCCGCTACGTCGAACACCGCACCGAGATCGGCCGGGCCCTCAACGTCCTGAAGATGCGCAGCAGCCGCCACGAGCACAGCATGTATGCCTGCCACATCACCGACGACGGCTTCGCCGTGGGCGACAAACTCGAACGAATCACCGGAATGCTGGGCTGGAGCGTCCTCCGCGACTGCCCCACCGCACCCGGCCGCGACTGACTTCACGCAGCCTCACCATTGCGCAACCGTGATCCGACTCCCGGCGCTGATCCCCGCCAAGACGGAGCGCACATCCGTGACTCGTGGCAGTCCAGCCTCAGGCGCAGCAGCGCGTTTTGCAGAAGCTTCACGGGCAGAAGCCACGCCCCTCCGCCGGCGACATCCCCTCGCGCGCCTTTGATCGACGCCGAGTCGAGCAGGGCGGTGATCGATGCCGCTACGGTGTCCTCGGTGACGTGCCATGCGGCGGGAGGACAAAGATTGACAACACCGGTCAAGGTGCCCGTCGGAATCGCAGCGCGGCACTGGCGTACCCGCCATACGACCGCGACAGTCCTCCTTGTCGTGCACAACATCGCAACCCTGAACCGGCTCGCGGACATCGCTGGGTTGTTCGACGGCGACTTGGATCTCCAGATGGTGGCGACATCCAGCTTCTCGGATCCGTTCAGCGCGGGGCTCCAGGAGGCGATTACCGCCTGGGGCTTCGTCTTCGTGCCCTGGGAGCAGGCGCTGCAAATCGAATTCGACCTGATCGTCGCCGCCAGTCACCACGGCTCACTCACCGACCTCACTGGACCGATTGTCATATTTTCGCATGGTGTCGGCTACACCAAATTTTCCCCGGGCGCCATCAACCGTCACCATCCCGACCTGCGTTCGTTACGGC
>KL571196.1:27484-28072 GCA_000715855.1 Actinoplanes liguriensis | reverse complement strand
GTCTATGACGGCAAGCCGGTCGCGTCGGCCTTCGTCCTGGGCCACGCCGAGCAGTTGGAGCGTATGCGGGTCGTCGCGCCAGAGGCCGTTCCCGCTGCGGTGGTGGGCGGTGATCCCTGCTACGACCGGCTGCTGGCCAGCCGTGCGCGCCGTACGGCGTATCGGCGGCGGCTCGGCATCACGGATGACCGGACGGTGGTGCTCGTCTCGTCGACCTGGTCGGCCAGTTCGCTGTGGGGATCGTGGCCTGAGCTGATCGAACGGCTGGGCGCCGAATTGCCGGCCGACTCCTATCAACTGGTGGCGGTGCTGCACCCGAACGTGGTGCAGGGCCACGGAGCGCATCAGATCCGGACGTGGCTGGCCGGTGCGCTCCGGGCCGGGTTGATCCTGACCCCGCCGGAACAGGGTTGGCAGGCCGCGCTGATCGCCGCGGACCTGGTGATCGGCGATCATGGCTCGGTCACCGCGTACGCCGCCGCGCTGGGCAAGAACGTACTGCTGGGTGCTTTCCCGGACGATGAGGTGGCGCCCGGAACCGCCGTGCATCAGTTGGGCCGGAGCGCGGCCCCTGTCTCTTATACACAT
>KL571196.1:26675-27268 GCA_000715855.1 Actinoplanes liguriensis | reverse complement strand
GAGATGTGTATAAGAGACAGGGTCGAGACTGCCCGCGAAGAGCATCTGCCGTCCCGCTTCGCCGAGGTCGCCCGGCTGGCCAGTTCGGATCCCGGTGGGGCGGCCGACCGGATCCGAGCGGTGTTCTACGACATCCTGGGCCGGAGCGAGCCGCCCGGCGAAGCGCTCACACCGCCCTACACCGGTGCCGGGCTCGCTCCGGCCGGGCAGCCGCGCCTCGCCGCGGCGCTGGTCTCCTGTCTGACGGATGTCACCGCCCGGCTGGTCACGATCGAGCGGTTCGCTGTCGAACCGGTCGTGCCGAGGTCGGCCGCACCGGGCAGCCGGACCCATCTCGCGGTGCACCACACCTATCCCGGGCTGCGGCTACGCAAGCGCGCGGAGATACTCACGGCTCCGGCGGACGAGGTCGGCGACGTCGACACCTGGCTGGGCGACGCGCTCGACGACGGTCCCCACCTGCTGGCCGCCGCGACGTCCGAACGGTTCGCCGTGCTCCGGCACCGCCGCTTCGGGTGGCTCGAGGCCGAAGCCGACGCGGACATCGACGGGGAGATCATCGCGTCGGCGGTACTGGCGTGGCTGGACACCGA
>KL571196.1:19208-26443 GCA_000715855.1 Actinoplanes liguriensis | reverse complement strand
GAGCCGCTGCCGGACGGGCCGATCACGATCAGCTCCGGTCCGCGCCGCGTACGCCTCCTCGTCCGTGCCCGGTGACGGCGACGTCGTTTCTGTTCGTGCCCTATTCGACGGCCGGGCATGTTCATCCCATGCTGCCGGTGATGTCCGAGCTGGTCGCGCGGGGAGCCACGGTCCGGGCGCTGGTAGGGGACCGATTCGCGGCTGCGGTCCGGGCGACAGGGGCCGGGGTGACGGTGCTGGACCCGGTCCCGGACGTGTTCGTGCCGGACGGGTGGAGTGGCGCCGGACGGTTCCTGATCGACCGAGTCCAACGGCCGCTGCGTAACGCACGGACGGCAAGCACGCTGGCGTCGGAGCTCCGGGCCCGGCGACCGGATCTGGTGGTCCTCGACCCGATGCTCGGCTGGGCCGACCGCGTCACCCGGCGGTCCGGGATCCGGTCGGCGCTGTTCAGCACCACGTTCGCTGACGGACCGCGGGTGCGCGCGGCAATCGGCCGCTGGTCCGGTCACCACCTCCCGTCCGCACGCCGTCATCTTCGCCCTGGTCGCCTGGTACTGGCACACGCGCTGCCCGACCTTCAACCAGCCGTGGAAACGCTGCCCGCCTCGGTAAGCCTGGTCGCCCCGCTGATCCGTTCCGGCCGTCCGGAACCGACGTCCGAGGTCGGCACCCGGCTGCTGTACGTATCGCCCGGCACCGTCTTCGGCCGATCCCCCAGGTTCTTCCGGGCGGTCGGCGAGGCGTTCGAGGGACGCCCGTGGCAGGTCGTGATCGCCACCGGACCCGTCGATCCCGCACGAGTCTCACCGATGCCCGCCAACGTGAAGCTCACCCGGGAGGTCCCTCAGCTGCGCATTCTCCAACGTTGCACGGTCTTCCTGACGCACGCCGGGATGAACTCGGCACTGGAGGGCCTGTCCGCCGGCGTACCCATGGCCCTTGCCCCGAGATCGGCCGAGCAACGCTTCATCGCCGACCAACTGGTCCGGCTCGGCGTCGGCGTTTACGCCGCAACCGGCGGTCACGACCCGGCCCGGTTCTACGCGGACGTCACCAGGCTGGCCGATGACCCGGTCATCCGGACGGCGACCGCGGCCTGGCGTCGGCGCCTGGCCGACGTGGACGGCGCCCGTCCGGCCGCAGCCCTCTTGATGGCCGAAGCTACGAGGGAAAGCCCCACCGGCCGCGCAGGTTGACGTCCCGCCGGGAGGCGGCCCCGAACTCCTCGATCGCCGACGCGAGCGCAAGCCTCGCGGTCTCGTAACGGCCGGCCGCATCCTTGTCCAGCTCACCACCGGCGCCACGTAGCGTGTCGCGGCGTAACTGCTCTACCAGATCCGCGAAGGTGGCCGCCTCCTGCTCGGCCCGACGCGCGGCATTGATCACCGTGCGGGTGCCGCGATAGCCGATCGCCCGGCCGAGGCGGCCGATCTGGGCGACCAGCGGCCGGGTCGGCGCTGGAGCCTCGGCACGATCCGGTGACCACACCGCGAGTTCGTACAGGTCCAGACAGGCATCCCAGAATCCCAGATAGACAGCGATGTTCGCCTCGTCCCGGGTCCGCATCCGCTGGGCACGGCCGGTCCCGATCAGCGTGATCAACACGCCGAGAAGACCGGCCACGGGCGCCGCCCACCAAGTTTGCGTGGAGGTCATGTCACCTACCGTACCGACGGTCCTCACCCCCGCTTGTAGGGTGCAACAGCGGTCTGCGTTCGAAGTGGAGGATCGATGGTCACCTCGGCAACAATCCACGTTCCCCATGCTCTGCCGCCGCGCCCATCGATGGTCGACCGCGAGCCGGAGGTCACCGCGGCCCTGGCAAGCGCCGCGGCATGCGCCCGGGCCGAACGCAGTTGTCGCCTGTGGTTCAGCGGCGAGGCCGGAGTCGGCAAGACCGCCCTCGCGATCACGGTCGCCTACCGGCTGGCCGACCAGGGAACCGACGGCGAGTTGTACGCGGACCTCCGCGGCTCTTCGCCCCGCGAGGCCGTGGACGCGTTCGAGGTCCTCGGAATGTTCCTGCGTCAGCTCGGTGTCGCCCGCGACGACCTCCCGGAGACCACCGCCAGCCGCTCGGCACTGTTCCGCACGCTGACCGACAGCAAACGCGTCATCCTCGTCCTCGACGACGCAGGCGGGCCCGCCCACATCCGAGACCTGCTGCCGAACTCGACCAAAGCGGTGGTCATCGCCACCAGTGCCACCGACCACCATGGCGTCACCGGCGAGGACTTCGAACCGTTCCGCACCGAGCGGCTCGAACCGGCGTACTCCGCCGAATTACTGACCCGCCAGGTCGGTGCCGACCCTGTCTCTTCGCCGGCTCGCCGAGCTCACCGCCGCCCTGGAATCGGGCCTCAGCCTGCTCCGGCGCGGCAACCAGACCTCGCCGCTGTTCACCCCGATCAGCTTCGCGCTGCGTTCACTCGAACCCGACATCGCGCGAGCGGCCCTCACCCTGTCCCTGCATCAGGGCCCGACCATCCGATCGCGTATCGCCGCCCCTATGCTCGCCGCCACCCCGGACGAGACCGGCGCGATCCTCGGTGATCTGGTACGGGCTGCCCTGCTGCAACCGACCCCGGACGGCGGATACCGATTCCGGCCTCTCGTCGCCTGGTTCCTGGAAAGCCGGGCCGAGAACGAGCTCCTGCACCCGGCGCGAACCGCAGCGATCCGGGCGATGGTCACCGAACGACTGCGGTGGACGGCCGGCCTTGCCTTGGCGCTGTGGCCCAAGCGTCCCTGGTTCGGCGAGGTGTTCGCCGTGGTCACGCCCACTTTCCCGCCGGCCGAGCGCGGACGCGCTGTCGACGAGTTCGACCGGGAGTACGACAACATCAAGGCCGCCGTATTCGCCGCGATCCGCCACGGCCTGTTCACCGAATGTGTTCAGCTGGCGCTTGCGGTCAAGCAGTGGGGTTACGAGACCGGCCGGACAGCCGACCTGGTCGAGGTCATGGAGCACGCGGCCACGGCCGTCGAGAGCCTCGGTGATCCGGTCCTCGCCGCGCGGGTCTTCAAGGAACTGGGTACGGCATACGAGGCGGACGGCAGCTTCGACGCCGCCGTCGCGGTGTTCCGCCGATCCGTCGAGCTGGCTCGGGCCACTGGCGATCTGATCACAGTCGCGAGCGGCCTGGAGTGGCAGGGCATCGTCGCCGGCCAGCGCGGGGACCTCGAAGAGGCGTTGACTCTCCTGCTCGGCGCCCGGTCGGTCATCCGCTCGGACGCCTTCCCGGCCGGAGACCGTCCGCGAGCCGACACCCTGCTGTCGATGCACCTCGCCCGGATCCTCGCCGCCCTGGCCCGTCATGCCGAAGCCGAACGCGAAGCCAGTGCCGCGCTGCGCTACTTCGACGAGCAGGACGAACCCGGCAACGTGCTGCGAGCCACTCTGACCTACAACGACGCCGTCATCCCGCTCGGCCGCACCAGGGCCGCCACCGATCAGCTCCGGCACGCCCTCAACCGCATCGACGGCCGGCTGCTTCGACCTCAGCAGCTGACGGCATGGCGGGCGATAGCCGCGAACGAACGCGCCGACGCCGATCCCCACGCCGCGCTGCTCGCGCTGGCGCACGCCGCCGAACTGACCCGTGCGCTCTCGCTGGTCAGCGACGAGATCCGCGTCCTGCTCGACGAGGCCGCCCTGCACGTCGACCTCGGGGATCCGGGACAAGCCGCCCAACGGCTGCAGGTCGCGCGCAGCCGTGCCGCAACCGCACTCGCCCCAGGAGCTGAACACGCCAAGATCCTGGTGGACATCGCGACCGCCTACGACAACCTCGGCGACCCGACGACCGCTGCCGAGTGCCGCGCCGAAGCCGCCGACCTGGACCTTCAGCTTCTGTCGAACCGGAGCACGCATCCGTGAATTACGGACATCGACGAGTTCTCGGAGACAAGCTCGGCGACTTCGGCCCGGCGCAGCCGGGGCGTCCGGCGGCGGTGGTCCGACAATCCGACTCCCGGGCCGGCGCAGGAAGTCGCTGACCCGCCATCACGAGACGGCCGGGACGGTGGTCCGAGCCGCCTCCCACAGCGGCAGGCGGAACGTCGCATAGGTGTATTTGCCGGTGATGCGGCCGGCGTCATCGAAATGAAAGACATCGAGACCATGCCATTGCACCCGCCCGCCGTAACGCAGACCGGCGAACCAGCGGAGCACCGGCATCGCGCGGCGTCCGTGAGCACCGGTCAGATCCAACCGGCACGCCCAGCGGATGGTGGCCCGGCGGCGCTCCTCGTCGATGATCTTGTCGTAGACGTCGAAGGTCATCGACCCGTAACGCCCCGCGAACTGGGGCGCGAACTCCGCCCGGATCGCGGCGAGCCCCCGCCGTTCCGGGCCCCGGCCCGGCAGATATCGGGCGTCCTCCGCGAAGAACGACATCACCCGGTCGAGATCGGGGTCATTGAAGGAGGCCACGAAGGCATCGACGGTCTGGCCAAGGTCTGGGGAACTGATGGGCATGAGTAGAGCCGCTCCGGTCGCAGTCGGGTTCGGACGATCCGCAGCCAAAGTAGCGGAACACCGTTTTATTAACAAGAGAACACTGTTCTCTTGTTAGGTCGGCTAGCCTGGGGCTGCCATGGAAAGGTCGTATCAACGGGCCAGGCGCCCGGAGCAGAAGGATGAGCGGCGCGAGGCCATCCTCGCGGCCGCCACCGAACTCGCGAAGGACCGTGGTGTGGCCCGCGTCAGCCTCGGCGACATCGCCACCGAGGTCGGCATGGCCAAGTCCAACGTCCTGCGGTACTTCGGCACCCGTGAGGAGATCTACCTCCATCTCACGAGGCTCGAAGGCGGCCAGTGGCGCGACGCGGCGGTCGCCGCGCTTCATCAAGCCGCAGGCCCGCGCGGTACAGGAGCGGCCCTTGGTGGAGCCTTCGCCGACCGGCCGTTCTACTGCGACCTGACCACCCATGTCGAGATACTGTTCGAGCACAACGTCTCGGTAGCAGCTCTGCGGCTCCACAAACTCTGGGCCATCGAGACCTACTTCCAGGTCGGCCAGGCCATCTCCGTAGCTTGCCCGCCGTTGACCAGCGCCGACGGCGCGGCGCTGGTGATGGCCGCCAGTGCCTTCGTCACCAAACTATTCCCGCTGACCCGGCCGCCCGCCGCGCTACGTGAGCTTTACGCCCAAGAGCCCGACATCGCACGAGCCTTTCCCCCGTTCCGGCCCACGCTGCAGCGCATGATCACCGCCACCGCCGCCGGCCTCGCGGTTCCCGACGAAAAGACGGCGACGAGTTGACCAGCGCGCCCTCCTGGCTTGGTCCGCGGTGGTGATATCCGCGGTTGGTAGGGCGACTCACCGCAACGCCCTCTGTCGCCGCCCGATCAAGGTCGGCCTGTCATTGATCACCGACCCGCGGTGACACCGAGTTGCCCAGGGTTTCCCCAAACGGAAGTGGCCGGGCACGAATGCCCGGCCACACTTCTGAGCTGCAAATATGGCTCTTTTTAGCCCTTCAGGAGCTGCCGCGCCATCACGATTCGCTGGACCTGGTTGGTGCCCTCGTAGATCTGGGTGATCTTGGCGTCGCGCATCATGCGCTCGACCGGGTAGTCGCGCGTGTAGCCGTATCCACCGAGGATCTGCACCGCGTCGGTGGTGATCTCCATGGCCACGTCCGAGGCGAAGCACTTGGCCGCCGCGCCGAAGTAGGTCAGGTCGGCGTCGCCGCGCTCGCTCTTGCCGGCCGCGGTGTACGTGAGCTGCCGCGCCGCCTCGAGCTTCATGCCCATGTCGGCGAGCATGAACTGCAGGCCCTGGAACTCGGCGATCGACTTGCCGAACTGCTTGCGCTCCTTGGCGTAGCCGAGCGCGAAGTCCAGCGCGCCCTGGGCGATGCCGATGGCCTGCGCCGCGATCGTGACCCGGGTGTGGTCGAGCGTCTTCATCGCGGTCGCGAAGCCGGTGCCCTCGTCGCCGATCATCCGGTCCGCCGGGATCCGTACGTTGTCGAAGTAGACCTCGCGGGTCGGCGAGCCCTTGATGCCCAGCTTCTTCTCCGGCGCGCCGAAGCTGACGCCCGGGTCGGACTTCTCGACGACGAACGCCGAGATGCCCCGCGACCGCGCGGACGGGTCGGTGACCGCGAAGACCGTGTAGAACTCCGAGACGCCGGCGTTGGTGATCCACCGCTTGACGCCGTTGAGCACCCAGGAGTCGCCGTCACGGACGGCGCGGGTGGTCATCGACGCGGCGTCGGAGCCGGCTTCGGGCTCGGACAGGCAGTAGGAGAACATTCCTTCGCCCGCGGCCACCTTCGTCAGATAGCGACGCTTGAGATCTTCGGACGCCGACAGGATCAGCGGCAGCGAGCCGAGCTTGTTCACCGCCGGGATCAGCGACGACGCGGCGCAGGCCCGGGCCACTTCCTCGATCACGATCGCGGTGGCGAGCGCGTCGGCGCCGGCGCCCCCGTACTCCACCGGGATGTGCGGGGCGTGGAAGTCGGAGGACCGCAAGGCGTCGTACGACGCTTTCGGGAACTCCCCGGTCTCGTCGGCCTCGGCCGCGTTCGGAGCCACCCGGGCGTCACAGACCTCGCGCACGGCGGCGCGGATGGTTTCGTGATCCTCCGGCAGCCGGTAGACGTCGAAATCAGACATGTCCCCTTGCCCTTCCCACTCGGCCGCACGGCGAAGCGCGGCCTCAACGGTCCCGTCCGCAATGTTACTGGCGCGTAGCGTACGCCGGGCAATGGAACTCGACTGTGCCGAATATCGCCACCGTTGACGGGCAAGCGAGGTCACTGCCGGGTTCGGGGCCGTTTCAACAGATCTCCACCCGGTTGAGACTGTTCTAATGGTGTGGCGTACCGGCATGCTCTAACTACGGAGCGGCACGCTGGCGAGGAGGATCGGTGGCGAAGGCTGAGGAGCCTGACTACGGCGAGCAGCTGTCTCGGATCGACGCCTCGATCGCGGCGCTGAAACAGCAGGACATGGAGGCCGCCTCCACCCGCACCAAGATCGCCAGCAAGATCCAGGCCGCCCAGTTCCAGAAGGACATCCTGGCGCACGCGCAGAAGCAGAAGGCCGGCAAGTCCCGCCGGGCCTCGACCGGCGCGCGCCGCCCGGCCGAGGAGTTCCCGCCCCCGCCACCGCCCGGCACCCGCTCGGACGGCCCGGAGGAGGAGCCACCACCCCCGCCGCCGCGCAGCGCGCCCCGACGGCCCACGGCCGACGGGCCGGAGGGCGGCGCCCGCCG
>KL571196.1:18088-19003 GCA_000715855.1 Actinoplanes liguriensis | reverse complement strand
GAGACAGGGCCGGAGGCGTCCACCCAGTCGGTGCAGAACATCCTGCTCGGCCTCGGCGCGCTGCTGATCGGCATCGCCGCGGTGGTGTTCGCGGGCGTGGCCTTCTCCAACCCGGTGGCGCGGGCGGTCATCCTGGCCCTGTTCACCGCGATCGCGCTGACCGTGGCGCCCGGGGTGGCCCGCCGCACGCTGACCTCGACCGCCGAGACGATCGCGGCGATCGGCCTGACCCTGCTGCCGATGACGCTGTACACGTTGCACGGCAGTCCGCTGGGCGGCGGCCCGGACATCGCGGTCCCGCTCTACCTGGGCATCACGTTCGCGATCACCGCGGTGGCGAGTTTCGTCTACGCCGGTGCGACCAGGCTGGCCATCCCGCGTTACGCGACGGTGATCGCCACCCAGCCGGTCGCGCCGCTCCTGGCGTACCGCTGGATCGAAAGCCCCGCGGGCTGGGGCCTGGCCCTGACCGCGGTGGCCGTGCTGGATCTGCTGCTGCTCACCCGCGTGATCAAGCGGGGCCGGCTGGTGCCGCGCTGGCCGCTGGGCCGGCCCACCCTCGCCGACCGGGGGAACGCGGCCGAGATGGAGGCCGAGCCGGAGCCCCGGCCGGAGTCCCAGCCGGAAGAGCCGGATCTGATCATCGCCGGTCTCCGGCCCAAGCGCCGCCGCTGGATGCCGACCCGGATCTTCCCCGGCCCACGCCCCGAGGGCGCGCCGCCCGCCGGGTCCGTCCCGCTCGCCCCACCGGCCGAGCCGCCCTCGGCGGACTGGCTGCGCGAGCTGACGTTCGCGCTGCTCTGCTTCGCGTGCGCGGGCGCGCTGCTCTACTCGTCAGTGGCCCTGCTGCAGGCTCAGGTGTTCGCCGACGCGTTCCGCTCCGGCCTGATCCTGATCTGTCTCTTATACACATCT
>KL571196.1:16966-17838 GCA_000715855.1 Actinoplanes liguriensis | reverse complement strand
ACCCGCGCTGGACCCTGGTGATCGCGGCCGCCACGGTCGCGCTGGCCGGGGCCGCGGTCGGCCTGCTGCCGGCGCCGGTCCGCACCGGTCCGCAGTATGCGGCGACCGGCGCCCTGACCCTGATCGGCCTGTTCGTGGCGATCGACGCGATCCGTGCCGCGATCGCCCCGGTCGCCGCGGCCCGCCCGATCTGGCACGCCGACACCGCCGCCTACGCGCGGACGCTCGCCGACGCGGTCGGCTCCTCCGGCTGGCTGCTCGTGTTCGCCGCGCTGCTGGTGACGATCGCGGCCGCGCTCGCCCTACCGGCCCAGATCCGGCACGAGGGCGCGGTGATCGGCGTCGCGATGACCGCGCTCGCCGTGCCCGCCTCGCTCGGGCTGAACTGGTCCGAGGCGCCGTGGCCGCTGGTGCTGGCGGCGATGGCGATCGGTGCGGGCGGCCTCTGGTCGACGACCCGGCGGATCGCGATCACGCACGTCGCCGCCGCCGGTCTGGTCGGCCTGTTCGGGGCCGGCGCCGCGCTCGCCGCGACCTGGCTGACCGCGGCGGTGCTGACCGCGCTGGCCGGCGCCGGTGTGATGGTGACGATCGCCGCCCGGCAGATCCCGGTCCGGCTGTTCGCCTGGCTGATCGGCGACTGGGCGTCCGGCGCGGCCGCGCTGGCCGTCCCGGGCGCCGCGGTGACCGCCGCGCTGGCCATGTCGGACACCGGCCAGGGCCCGCCACCCACGGCCGGCGCGACCGTCCCGGCGCTGGCCGCCGGCTTCCTCGCGGTGGCCGCCACGCTCAGCTATGCCGCGGTGTTCCAGGTGGCCCGCCGGGAGATCAGCTTCCCGCTGACCGCCGGCACCGGCCTCGGCGCGGTCGCG
>KL571196.1:16361-16735 GCA_000715855.1 Actinoplanes liguriensis | reverse complement strand
GTGTATAAGAGACAGGGCCGGGCCCCGGCCGACGTCGCGGTCGGCGCGTTGCTGCTGGCCGCCGCGTTGCTGCTGTTCTTCGCGAAGACGATCGACAACCGCGGGCGTACCGACCGGATGATGGACGGGCCGGACTGGGCCGCCGCGGCCGCCACGGTGGCGATCTGCGGTGCCCTGGCCCGGGTTGCCGCGCTGGCCTTCCCGAGCGCTCCGCTGGCCGTCGCCGGCGTGGTGATCCTGCTGGTCGGCATGGGCGTCACCGTGCTGATGGAGGACTGGAAACGCGGTCCGTCCCGGGGTCTGGGCATCGCCGCGCTGGTGGTCGCCGGGCTGGCCGGCGTCCAGGCGGTCAGCGGCAGCCTGCGGATCCTCTC
>KL571196.1:13359-16133 GCA_000715855.1 Actinoplanes liguriensis | reverse complement strand
GCAGCCTGCGGATCCTCTCCGCCTCCGGCCGGCCCTGGGCGACCGACGTCGACCACTTCGTCACCGACCCGCCGGCGGGCGCGTGGCAGGCCCCGTTCGCGCTGGTCATGGTCGCGATCACGGCCGCCATCGCGCTGCCGAGACCGTGGTCGCACTACGCATCCGGGGTGTGCGCCGCGCTGGCCACGATGGGCGCGCCGTGGGCGCTCGGGCTGCCCTGGTGGTCGCCGCTGCTGATCGGCGCCGCGGTCGCCACGGCGTACGCGCTGGCCGGTCTCGCCACCAACGAGCCGTCCGCGGCCCGGGCGCGGGCCGCGGTCGCCGCCATGGTCCTGCTGCACGCCTCCGTGGTCGGCCTGGCCCGCCCGTGGTCGACCGGGATGGCACTGCTCGCCGTCGTGCTGCTCGGCAGCCTGGTGGCGATCACCGCCCGCGGCGGGGAGACGATCCTCGTGCCGCACCGGGCGCAGGTCGGCGGCGCCGCGACCGGGGCCGTCCTGCTCGCCCTGCCCGGCACGTTCGCCGCGTTCGCCGCCGACCAGGGCAGCAGCGCCCAGGTGGTGCTGACCGCGGCGCTGGCCGGCTCGAGTCTCGGGCTGGCCCTGCTCGCCCTGCTCGGCCGGTATGTCCCGCAGTACCTTCCGTGGGCGACGATCGGGCTGGTGCTCGGCGCGACCGTGACCGCGCTGGTCTCGGTCCCGACGTCCTACCCGACGGCGCTCTACGCGGCGGCCGCCGCCCTGCTCGGCGTGCTCGCCGAGATGCTGCGCGGCGCGGTCCCGGCCCCGATGCGGCCGGAGGTGGTCGACGAGTTCCCGGCCGGTGACATCCGCTACCAGCGGGCCCGCCGGCTGCGCGGGGGCGGCCTGTTCCAGCGCTGGCTGAACGACCCGGCCACCGGCGCCGTGATGCTCGCCCTGCTGCCCACCGTCCTGGCGCTCTTCTCGCTGGCCCCGGCCTTGCGCGCGGCGCTGATCGACCCGATGAAGCAGCTCACCGCGGTCTGGGACGGCCCGGTGCCGGCCCTGCTCACCCCGAATGCCGGCTCCGTCGACGCGACGAGCGCGCTGGCCGCTGTCCTGCTCACCGGGGCGGCCGCGCTGGCCGCGCTCGGGTTCGGCGGGCGACCGGCCGAGACCGTGCCGGTGATCCTGCCGGGGGTGGCGCTCACCCTGCTGATCACCCCGATCGCGCTGCACGCCGGGTTCCCGGCGGCGACCGGGGCGGCGCTGGCCGTCTTCACCATCTCGATGCTGGGGCTGGCGCTGACCCTGCCACCGCCGTCCAGCCGGTCGTCGATGCTGCGCGGCACCCGGACCGTGGTCTTCGTGATCGGTCTGCTGTCCGGTGGCGCCGGACTGTCCGGCAGCCTGGCCCGCTCCGATCTGACGCTGTTCACGCTGGGCGCCGCGGTCGGTGTCGGCCTGGTCGCCGCGATCGCCGGGCGCACGTCGGCGGCCCGCCTGCTGGGCTGGCTGTTCGCCGCGCTGATGGGCCAGATGTTCGTGCTGGCCGGAGCGATCGCGCTGGGGCTGGACCGGCACTGGGCGGCGTTCGGCGTGCTCGCCGTCGGCGCCGGGCTGCTCGCCCTGGAGTCGCTGCTGCCGCGGCTCGGCCTGGCACAGTTCCGGGCCGAGGCGGTCACCGTCGAGTGGAGTGGCTACGCCTCGGCCGCGATCGCCGGCGCGCTGGCCTTCGACTCCCCGGCGCATCTGGCCGCGCTGCTCGCCGCGTGGGGTGCCGTGCTGGGGCTGACCGCGTCACGCCCGGATCGCACGCCCAGCCAGCGCCGCATGCTGTTCTGGCTGGCCGTGGGCTTCGAGATCGTCGGCTGGTGGCTGTTCATCGCGCTCGCCGAGGTGGCGCTCCCGGAGGCGTACACGCTGCCGTTCGCCGCCCTGGCGCTCGCCGTCGGCATCGTCGAGGCGCACCACCGCCCCGAGTTGAGCAGCTGGTCCGCCTATGGTCCGGCGCTGCTCGCCGCGTTCATCCCGTCGATCGCGCTGGTGGTCGCGGGCGGCGGCCACGAGGACATCCGCGAGGTGCTGCTCCTGCTCGGCGGCGTGACGACCCTGATCATCGGCTCCCGCACCCGGCAGCAGGCGCCGGTGGTCATCGGCACGATCGCCACGGTTGTCGCCGCGTTGAAGTTCATCTTCAGCCTCGGCGGCCCCTGGCTGATGCTGGTCCCGATCGGCGTCGTCCTGATCTTCCTCGGCGCCACCAGCGAGAGCCGGCGCCGCACCCAGGATCTGCGCAACCGAGTCTCACAAATGCGTTAAAGGCCCATTTCCCGTACGTCGTGAGCCCACGCCCGTGGCAGCCCCCAAGGCCGCCACGGGCGCCGTCGCGCGCCCATGATCGCCAGGTCAGCCGCCGCAGTGCCCTCGCCTTGCCGCGTGATGGCGGCGACCGCTGTCCGGGCGGGATGAGCGGTGCTGATGAGCGTGTAGGCAACAAACATTATTGAACATTGGCGACCGCATATTGACTCTTTCGATCAGGACGGCGTAACTTCCGAAACATCGATGACACGACGTCTGTCGATGTCTTCCCGCTCCGTTCCCACCGATAGGAGCACGTCCGCCATGCCAAGAAAGCGCTCTCTCACCCTGCTCGCCGCCGCCGCGGTCAGCCTGATCGCCGGGCTGCTCGCGGCGCCCGCCCCGGCCAGCGCCGCCGGCACGCTGCCCTGTGACATCTACGCCGCGGCGGGCACGTCCTGCGTCGCCGCGCACAGCACCACCCGGGCCCTGTTCGGCGCCTACAGCGGC
>KL571196.1:12878-13066 GCA_000715855.1 Actinoplanes liguriensis | reverse complement strand
GCCTCTACCAGGTCACCCGCGCCTCCGACGGCGCCACCCACGACGTCGGGACGCTGGCCGCCGGCGGATACGCCAACGCCGCCGATCAGGACGCCTTCTGCAACGGCACCACCTGCCGGATCACCAAGGTCTGGGACCAGACCAGCCGGCACAACGACCTGTCGATCGCACCCGACGGCGGCGCCGGC
>KL571196.1:11166-12561 GCA_000715855.1 Actinoplanes liguriensis | reverse complement strand
CTACCGCTACACCGGGGTCGCGTCCGGCGTCGCCGTGAACGGCCAGCCCGAGGGCGTCTACATGGTTGCCAGCGGGACGCACGTCGGCTCCGACTGCTGCTTCGACTACGGCAACGCCGAGTCCACGCCGTACGACACCGGCAACGGACACATGGACGCCGTCAGCATCGCCACCACCTGCTACTTCGCGCCGTGCCAGGGTTCCGGCCCGTGGATCGAGGCGGACCTGGAGAACGGCATGTCCAGGGCGGGAACGGCTCGACCCGAACCCGGGCAACAACTCGCCGTTCGTCACGGCCGTGCTGAAGAACAACGGGCAGACGACGTACGCGCTCAAGGGTGGAAATTCACAATCGGGCGCGCTGACGACGTGGTGGAACGGCTCCCTGCCGACCGACAAGGCGGGCTACAAGCCGATGCATCAGGAGGGCGGGATCATCCTCGGCATCGGTGGCGACAACAGCAACCGCAACCGCGGCACCTGGTTCGAGGGCGCGATGGTCGCCGGCTATCCGACCGACGCTGCCGAGAACGCGGTGCAGGCCAACGTGGTCGCCGTCGGCTACTCCGGGCAGACGAACGTGCCGAACGGCCCGGCCGGCACGATCACCGGCCCCGGCGGCAAGTGTGTGGACGTGGCCGCCGACGACACCGGCACGAACGGGGCCGCGGTCAGCCTGTGGGACTGCCAGCTCTGGTCCGAGGATCAGCGCTGGACGCACTTCCCGGACAACACCCTGCGTACGCTCAATCGGTGTCTTGATGTTGTCGGTAACGGCACCGCGGCGGGCGCGCAGGTCGAGCTCTGGGACTGCAACGGGGTCGGCGGTCAGAAGTGGATCCAGCAGGCCGACGGCTCGCTGCGCAACCCGCAGTCGGGTCGCTGCCTCGACTCGCCGACGGCGCGACCGCGAACGGCACCCGGCTGCAGATCTGGGACTGCAACGGCGCGGCCGCGCAGAAGTTCGCGGTCAACGCCGGTGGCGTCGTCGGCACGCCGGGCGCGAAGTGCGCCGACGTCGGCGGGGACGACAACGGTGGCAACGGGACGGCCGTGCAGATCTGGGACTGCCAGACGTACGCCGTGGACCAGCACTGGTTCCACCAGTCGAACGGCGCGCTGCGGACGCTCGGCCGCTGCCTGGACATCGTCGGCAACGGCACCGCGAACGGCGCGCAGGTCGAGCTCTGGGACTGCAACGGAGTCGGCGGCCAGGTCTGGCAGCAGCAGGCCGACGGTTCGCTGCTCAACCCGCAGTCGGGTCGATGCCTGGACGCCCCGAACGGCGCGACCGCGAACGGCACCCGCCTCCAGATCTACGACTGCAACGGCAGCGCCGCCCAGAAGTTCACCCTGTCCTGACACCCACCCGGCTGGCACTCACGGCTGCTCGC
>KL571196.1:0-10912 GCA_000715855.1 Actinoplanes liguriensis | reverse complement strand
ATGTGTATAAGAGACAGGCGCTCGTCTCCGGCTGGCACTGGTGGTTCGATCCGGGGCTGGATTGAGCCGTGAGGGCCAGCGGGTCAGGTGCGGAGCGGGGCTACCGGGGCGCTCAGGCCCAGGGTGAACAGGCGCTGGTCGACCTCGTCGAGGGCGAGCCGGAGGGCGCCCAGCGCGACACAGTCGGCGCCGAGGCTGGAGGCGCGGACCTCGGGCAGGCGCAGGCAGAGTTTCTGCAGCTCACGGCTGAGCTGATCGAGGACCAGGTCGGCGGAGCGGGAGAAGCCGCCGCCGAAGACGACCACCTGTGGGTCGAGGGCCAGGACCAGCGCCGCGGTGCCGACGGCCAGGTCTTTGACGTAACGGCTGACGGCGGTGCGGGCGTCCCGGTTGCCTTCGCGGGCGGCGTTGAAGACCCAGGCCGCCGCGTCGTCGGGGCTGACGGTGGGCGGGACGCCGGGGCATTTCTGCAGGTGGGAAGGTGCGGAGAGCCAGCGGACCGCCCGCAGCGCGCCGATCTCGCCGGCCGCGCCGCCGAAGCCGCGCCGCAGGACGCCGTCGATGATCAGGCCGGCGCCGTTGCGCATGCCGGCGAGCAGGTAGACGATGTCGTTCGCATCCTGGGCGGCGCCCTGCCAGCGCTCGGCGAGGGCGGCGAGCTTGCAGTCGTTCTCCACCAGGATGGGGCAGGTGAACACGTCGCTGAGGTGGGCCGGGAGGTCGACCGCGCGCCAGCCGGGCAGCGGTGTGAACAGGGTGGTCTTGCCGGTGGCGTCGACCGGGCCGGTGACGCCGACGGTGACGGCCCAGATGTCCGGCGGGGTCATGCCGGCCTCGGCGAGGCTGGTGGCCAGGATCTCGTCGAGGGCGGCGAGGCGCTCGTCGGGGTCGGCTTCGGGGGTGACCGCGCGGCGGGCGGTGTGCACGACGTTGCCGTCCAGGTCGGCGATCAGCGCCAGGATCTTGTGCGCGCCGACGTCGACGCCGATGACGTGCCCGGCGGTGGCGCGGAACCGGTAGCGCCGGGCGGGGCGGCCGACGACGCTGGTGGCGCCGGGCTCGACCACGGTGGCCCAGCCGTCGGTGACCAGGCCTTGGGCGATCACGTCGACGGCCGGGCGGGACAGGCCGGTGATCTTGGCGAGCTCGGTGACGGTGGCCGGGGGCTGGGTGCGCAGGGCGCGGACGACCGTCAATGAGTTGAGCTCACGCAGGCGCGACAGGTCGGTGCCGGTGATGGCCGGGTCTGTCAACTTCTCGCCCCTTGACGTCTCATGGTGTTCGGCCGCCAATATTACTATGGAGTTTACAAAGTATGCCACCGTGGCCGTGGTCGGTGCGGGGCTGCGCGGTCAGCAGTACGCCCGGCTCGCCACGGCCGGCGGGCGTGGGCGGGTGGTCGCGGTCGCTGAGCCGGACCCGACTCGGCGGGCGGCCTTCGCCCGGGAGCACGGCCTGTCACCGGACGCCGTCTTCGCCGACTGGACGGAGCTCGCGGCGCTGCCGAGGCTCGCCGACGCGGCGGTGATCGCCACCCAGGACCGGTGGCACGCCGACCCGGCGGTGGCGCTCGCCGGGCTCGGGTATCACCTGCTCCTGGAGAAGCCGATGGCACCGACGGAGGAGGAGTCGCGCCGGATCGCGACGGCCGTCGAGCGGTCCGGGGTGGTCGGCGCGGTGTGTCATGTTCTGCGCTACACGCCGTACACGAAAGCCTTCAAGAATGTGATTTCGTCGGGGGTCCTCGGGCAGCTCGTCAATGTGCAGCACCTCGAACCGGTCGGCTGGTGGCATCAGGCGCATTCGTTCGTGCGCGGCAGTTGGCGCAATGTCGCGGAATCGGGGCCGATGCTCCTGACCAAGTCGTGTCATGACCTGGACTGGCTGACGTATCTGCTCGGCGAGACGCCGCAGTCGGTGGCGTCGTTCGGCGGGTTGTCCCATTTTCATCAGGGGAACCGGCCGGCCGGCGCGGCGGATCGGTGCGTGGACTGCGCGGTGGAGGGGGAGTGTCCGTACTCCGCCAAGCGGCTCTATCTGGGCTGCCTCGAACGTGCGGAGGACTGGCCGCTGGACGCGGTCACCACCGCCCGGGATCCGGAGTCGGTGCTGGTGGCGCTCCGGGACGGGCCGTACGGACGGTGTGTCTACGACTGTGACAACGACGTCGTCGATCATCAGGTGGTGGCGATGCACTACGCGTCCGGGATGACTGCCACGTTCACGATGACCGCTTTCACGCCGATGCAGCGGCGGCAGACCCGGTTGTCCGGCAGTCACGGGTGCGTCGAGGGGGACGGGCGGTTCCTGCGGGTGACCGATTTCCGCACGGGCACAATGTCCGAGATGGACACGGGTGAGGGCGGGGACGGGCATGACGGCGGCGACGGCGGATTGGTCGACGCCTTCCTGAACGCGGTCATGGGGAACGGTGAAATGGAGACCGGCATGGCGACCAGCCTGGCCTCGCACCGCGTCGTGTGGGCCGCGGAACGAGCCAGGCTGACCGGAGCCGTCGTCAGTTTGTGAACGTCACGCTGTCGATGCTGATCGAGCTGTTCCCGCCGTACCAGAATCCCATGGACAACTGCCCGGGACTGTTTCGTGAGATCCCGTTGGCGACCATCGGAATCTTGATGTCCTGGTAGGCGGTGGTGATCGCCGGATGACCGCCGCCGTCCAGCACGTAATCGCCGAATCGCTTGGTCGCGCCGCCCAGCGAGAGGTGGAAGTGTGACTGTTCCCCGCCGCTTCCGCCCTTGACCCGCAGGACCAGATATTTGTACGCCGAGACGTCGGTGTTCACATCACTGCCGAACCAGCCGTTGTTGTTGTACCGCAGCGTCAGCGCACCCGCCGAGACGGCTCCGCCGCCGTTGACGAAACTGTTCCCGCCGGTCCATTTGCCCAGGTCGTTGACGCCCGAGAGGGTGTCGAAGTCGTCGAGCGTCAGCCCCGTGACGACACCGCCACCGTTGCCGACGGTGAACGCGCCCAGCCCCAGCCACCCGTCGGCATTCTGCGTCGCGTTCCCGAATCGCAGCTTCTTGGCGGCCGGGCTGATCGCCTCCAATGGATTCTTGACCTTGAGAACGAGCTGATAGGAACCGTTCGTGACCCCGCCCAGATCGACGTTCGACTGGAAGTACTGCGGATAGCCGAAGTCCAGATAGGACCCGGCGTTCCAGTCGGGGAACGCGCGGATCTTCAGCGGCATCACGGTCCGCAGATCCCACGAGGTGTCCCACGTCTTCACCACGGTGCCGGCCGCGTTCTTGAGCCCGAGCGAAACGGTCCACGGGTAGTAGAACGGCGCGACCCCGTTGTTGACCAGCGTCACGCCGACCGTCGCGTTCCCGGAGGCGGTGTCCGGGAAGTACGCGTGGGTGGCCGTGAAGTCGTACCCCATCAGCCGGACGGCCGCCGCCACGTTGGGATCCGACGCCGAGTAGCCCTGGCTGCCCTGGTTGATCTTCCAGGTGGTGTGTTCCAGCTCGATGCAGGCTTTCATGTCGTCGACCTGCCCGGAGCCGCCCGGCCAGGACGCGAACGCCGAGCCCTGGATCTCCGGCCGGACCTCCCCGCCCATCGAGTCCTTGATCCACTTGTTCTCCACGCCCATGGTCAGCGCGCGCTGGAGCTGGGAGTAATCGGCGCCGCCGAGCGACTGCGGCAGGGTGACGCCGGCCAGTGGTGATCCTTCGCGGTAGCAGAACGAGTCGTCGTGATACCCGACGTCCCGGGTGCTCGCCGCGCCGCCGGCCGAGTCCGGGTAGCGGATTTCCACCTTTGTCTTGTCGAACGCGGTGTCGTAGGCCTGGATGATCTGCGCCGCGTGCGCGTCGGTGGGCATGTAGTTCGGGTATCCGTCGGCCGTGTCGGTGTCGTACGGCCAGGTGTGCCACTCGCCCCACAACCCGACCAGGCCCAGGTGGATGAAGCCGAGACGCGGGTCGCCGTCGTATCGCGCGCCGAACGCGGCGATGAAGTTCGTGAGGGCGCTGATCAGGTACGGGCTGTCGTAGTCGGGCGACACGGTTCCCCAGTACGCGTCGTCCCGGTAGGTGACGTGCCCGTCGAGGCAGTGCGGCACGGCGCTGGGCCGGCCGGGGTATTCCAGGTAGAAGCGGACCGCGGCCTGGTTGCCGTACGAGGCGATCTCGTTCAGCGCGTCGTCCAGCACCGACCAGTCGTAGGAGCCGCAGTTCCCGGCGTTCGTCATCACCTCGGACAGCCCGAAGTAACTCCAGGTCAGCGACCGTGGATAGCCGGCGTTCTGGTTCTCGCCGGGCGAGTAGAACCGGGCGAAGCCCTTCAGCGGATTGTCGAGCGGGCCGGGCGCCGCGGTCAGCGGATGATCGGTCAGCGCGGGACTGGGCGTGGCCGGGGGAGCGGGCCGGGGCGGTGGGCCGGCGGGTGCCGCGACGGCTGCGCCGGGGGTGGCGAACAGCAGTGCGGCGGTGCAGAGGACGGCGAGTGCTTTGCGCATGGACCTTCCTTCAGGCGCGGAGGTTGTAACGCGGAGGTGTTGACAAAGTTTCGCGGAGCTTCATCATTATTAGCGGCCGCCTCGCCTCTGCCGCAAGACGCCAAAGCTTGATGAGTTTCGATTTATGAAACGAGGCTGGATCGTGACGACGACGGAGGATCGGGTGGCGGTCACCGCCCCGCCGGCACTCAAGACACGACCGCGGGACGACCGCCGGGTGGCCTGGCTCTTCCTCGCGCCGGTGCTGATCGGGTTCGCGGTGTTCTACCTGTACCCGACGTTCCGCGGCGTCTGGTACTCGCTCACCGACTACAGCCTGCTCAACACGCCGTCGTTCGTCGGCGTGGAGAACTACGACAAGCTGATCGGCGACGCCCAGTTCTGGAAGTCGCTGCGGATCACGGCGTACTACGTGGTCCTGAACATCGCCTCGCAGACGGTGCTCGCGCTCGGGCTGGCCGCGCTGATGCACCGGCTCACCGGCTCGATCATGCTGCGGGCCACGCTGCTGCTGCCCTGGCTGGTGCCGAACGTGACCGTCGCGCTGCTCTGGATGTGGCTGCTCGACACCAACCTCGGCCTGGTCAACCACCTGCTCGCCGCGGCCGGGCTGGACACCCAGGGCTTCCTGGTCTCACCGACCCAGGCGCTGCCGACCATCGCGATCATCAACAGCTGGGCCTACACCGGTTACACCGCGCTGCTGCTCTACGCCGGGATGCTGCAGATCCCGGTCGAGCTCTACGAGAGCGCGGGGCTGGACGGCGCCGGCGAATGGCGGATGTTCCGCCGGATCACGCTGCCGCTGCTGCGACCGATCCTCGCGCTGGTGCTGGTGGTGTCGCTGATCGGCTCGTTCCAGATCTTCGACACCGTCGCGGTCACCGAGAAGGTCGTGCCGGTCGGCGCCGGCCGGGTCATCTACTTCTACATCTACCAGCAGGCCTTCAAGTACTTCCACATGGGCTACGCCTCGGCGGTGGCGATGGTGCTCGTGGTGATCCTCGGCCTGCTGACCCTCGTGCAGCTGCGACTGCTGCGCGCCTCCCACTCCGATCTGACCTGAGGGACCGGCGATGAAGCTCAAACCCGGCCGGGTGCTGGCGTGGACCGCGCTTGTCGCGTTCCTGCTGGTCACGATCGTGCCGTTCTACTGGATGATCCGCACGGCGATCACGCCGGCGGCGGACCTGTTCACCGACAGCACCGGGGTCGTCCCGGCGCATCCCACGATGATCAATTTCTGGCGGGTGCTCGGCCTGGTCGACGCGGAGCGGGCCCGTGCGGCGGGCGGCTCCGGCGCGGAGATCAGCTTCTTGCGGTACACGCTGAACTCGATCATCTACTGCGGACTCATCGCGACCGTGCAGACGTTCTGCTGCGCGATGGCCGGCTACGCCTTCGCCCGGCTCCGGTTCCCCGGCCGGGACCTGGTGTTCGGCCTGATCCTCGCGGCCCTGATGGTGCCGCCGATCTTCACCCTGCTGCCGAACTTCGCGCTGGTGAAGAACCTCGGCGCGATCGACACGTTCGCCGGAATGGTCGCGCCGAACCTGCTGATGACCCCGTTCGCGGTCTTCTTCCTCCGGCAGTTCTTCCTGTCGGTGCCGCGCGAGGTCGAGGAGGCCGCGACCATCGACGGCGCCGGCCGCTGGGGCATCTTCTGGCGGGTCGTCATGCCGATGAGCCGCGGCCCGCTGATCACCATCGCGCTGACCACGTCCGTCTGGGCGTGGAAGGACTACCTGTGGCCGCTGCTCGTCGGCCGCGGGGAGGACACCCGGGTTCTCACCGTCGGGCTCGGGGTCTTCCTCCAGCAGTCACCGAACACCCAACCGGACTGGACCGGCCTGATGGCCGCCTCCACCCTGTCCGTCCTTCCGGTCCTCGCGCTGCTGGTCGTCCTCGGCAAGCGGCTCGTCCAGTCACTCAACTTCACCGGGATCAAATAACGACGAAAGGCAAGATCAAATGCCTCGATTCGGTACGGCCATAGCGGCGCTGACCGCCGTGGCGCTGAGCGCGACCATGGTCGCCTGCGACAGTGGATCCAGCGCCGACGCGGATGGCAGGGTGACCCTCGACTACTGGCTCTGGGACGATCAGCAGCTGCCCGCGTACCAGGCCTGTGCGGACGCGTTCACGCAGGCCAACCCGGACGTGACCGTCAAGATCACGCAGACCGCGTGGGCGCAGTACTGGCAGAACCTGACCACGAACCTGGCCGGCGGCAGCGCTCCGGACGTGTGGACGGACCACGCCTCGTACTATCCGCAATTCGTCACCAGCAATCAGATCCTCGACATCCAGCCGTACGTGGACAAAGACCAGGTCGACGTCGGTCAGTACCAGGCCGGGCTCGCCGACCTGTTCGTGAAGGACGGCAAGCGGTACGGCCTGCCGAAGGACTGGGACACGATGGCCCTGGTCTACAACACGAAGCTGGTCAACGACGCGACCGGGCTCGACCAGCTCACCTGGAATCCCGCCGACGGCGGCACGTTCGAGAAGGCGATCGCGGCGGCGACCGTGGACGCGAACGGGAAGAACGGCCTCGACCCGGCGTTCGACAGGGCGCACGTCAAGACGTACGGCTTCCTGCCCGAATGGGCCGACGGCGGGCAGGGGCAGAACGGCTGGGGCGACCTCGCCGTCGCCAACGGGTTCACCTTCCTCGACAAGAACCCGTGGGGCACCCACTACAACTACGACGACCCGAAGCTGGCCGAGACGATCACCTGGTTCAAGCACCTGATCGACGCCGGCTACGCCCCGAAGTTCGACAAGCAGTCCACGCTGAGCCGCGACGCGGTGATGGACTCCGGCGCCGGCGCGTTCACCATCGTCGGCTCCTGGACGATCGGCACCTACCTCGGCACGAGCGCCAAGCAGAAATACGCGTTCGCGCCGCTGCCCACCGGCCCGGCCGGGCGCCGGACCGCGATCAACGGCCTGTCCGACGCGATCTACGCCGGCACGAAGCACCCCGACCAGGCCTGGGCCTGGGTGAAGTTCCTCGGCTCGGCCGACTGCCAGAACCTCGTCGGCGACAAGGCCGTGGTCTTCCCGGCGATCAAATCCGGCACCGACAAGGCCCTCGCCGCGCACCGGGCGGCCGGCCGCGACGTGCACGTCTTCACCGACGAGGCGACCGCGCCCGGCGGCACGTTCTTCCTGCCGATCACCGACCACGGCAACGAGGTCAGCCAGGTCGTCCAGGACGCGATCCAGTCGGTCGTGCTCGGGCAGGCACCCGCGGCGGACGCGCTCAAGAAGGCGAACGACCAGGTCAACGGCCTGCTGCAGTAACTCGTCACCTCGTACGGACACAAAGGAGCACTTCATGGCTGAGCTCGTGCGGATCGGCGGACGTTCCTTCGCCCTGCAACACTCGGACGACGGGACACCGCGGGCCGTGCCCGGCGGCGTCCTGCTGCCCCCGGGCCGCGTCGCGATCCTGCACGGGCTCGGCGACGCCTCCTTCTACCGCCACGGGCAGAACTCGTGGAGCCCGTGCGGGTGGCGGCGGCTCAGCGAGCCCCCGCTGCGGATCCCGAACCCGGACCGGATCGTCACCGCGGACGATCCCGCCCACGACGACCCGGTCCACCACCACGGATCGGCGGTCGCGGCGCTGCGCGGGGACGACGGGAACACGCTGCTGCTCGGCGCGCTCGGGCTGGGCACGCCGCGGCTCGTCGCCGACCGGGACACGCTGGCCGGCTGGTACGCGGCGGACGACTCCGACCCGGCCGGCTGGTTCCTCGCGTACGGCCCCGAGCAGGACGTGTTCCGCGCCTGGACCGACCAGCTCGCCGAACGGTTCGGCGCCGGGTCGCGCCGGGCCGGGAACGTGTGGTGCAGCTGGTACGCGTACTACGAGAACATCACCGAGGTCCAGCTCACCAAGGACATCGCGGACCTGACCGGGCTGCCGTTCGACGTGGTGCAGATCGACGACGGCTGGGCGGAGACGGTCGGTGACTGGCAGCCCAACGCCAAGTTCCCCAGTGGCATGCGCAGCCTCGCCGGCCGGATCAGCGACGCCGGGTTCACGCCCGGGCTGTGGCTCGCGCCGTTCATCGCGCTGCCACAGTCCCGGATCGCCACGTCCCGGCCCGAACTGCTGCTGCGCGACGGATCCGGGCAGCCCGTGGTCGCCGGTCACAACTGGGGCGGGCCGTACCACGTGCTCGACCTGACCCTGCCGGAGGCGCGGGCGCATGTCGCGGAGGTGGTGCGAACCGTCGTACAAAAGTGGGGTTTCCGGTATTTGAAGTTGGATTTCATCAACGCAGTGGCGACGTTCCAGGGGGAGCGGACCTACCGGGACGCGCTGCGGCTGATCCGCGAGACCGTCGGCGACGACGTCTACCTGCTCGGCTCCGGGGCTCTGCTGCTGCCGTCGCTGGGCCTGCTCGACGGCCTGCGCAGCGGCCCGGACGTGGCGCCCATGTGGGACAACTACGCGTCCGCCGACCCGTCCGACGCCACCGCCCGCAACGCCGTCGTCAACAGCGTCCACCGGCTCTGGCAGTCCCCGCTGGTCGAGGTCGATCCGGACGTCGTCTACTTCCGCGGCAAACTCAACCTGCTCACCGCTCGGCAACTGCGGTGGCTGCGCGACCTGGCCGACGTGTGCGGCTTCCGGGCCGTCTCCGACCCGCCGAGCTGGCTGACCCCGCCCGAGCTGGCTGACCTGCGCGACTACCTGCAGGCGAAACCGGAGATCCGGCAGCTCGGCCGGTACCGCTTCACGATCGACGGCCGCGAGGTCGACTTCAGCCCAGCAGTAACCCCCACCACCCAGCTCTACCCCATCTCCTGACCGCACCCCGCCGCCGAGGCTCGGCCGGCACGGAGGGTCGTTTTCGGGGCCGGTTCGAGCCGTGAGTGCCAGCTGGGGGCGTGAGCTCGGCGCGGGCTGGCGCTGAGGGTTGTTCTTGGGGTGGGATTGAGCCGTGGGAGTCGGGCGGGGGTGGGTGTCGGGTTGCTTTCAGTGACTCGCTGGTAATACCGCGCGAGTCGTAGGCTGGGCCGCCCACGGTGACGGAAGAGGCCGGATGTCGCTGACGTTCTCGGTGCTGGGGCCGGTGCGGGCCTGGCGGGATGACGCCGAGCTGGATCTGGGGGCTCCGCAGCAGCGGGCCCTCCTCGCCGTTCTGCTGATCAATGCCGGTCACCCTCTGTCACTGCGAGAGATCGTTGCGGTGCTCTGGGGCGGTGATCCGCCGGAGACCGCCGACAATCTCGTGCACCGATATGTGGGCGCCCTGCGCCGATTGTTCGAGCCCGGGCTGACCGGCCGCGGTGCGTCGCGGGTGCTGGTCCGTGGCTCCGGGGGTTACCGGCTCGATGTCGAGCCGGACACGGTCGACCTGTTGCGCTTCCGGCGACTGCGCCGGGAGGCGGAGAAGGGTGAGCCGGGCCGGGCCGCCGGGCTGCTGATGGACGCGCTGGAGCTGTGGCGCGGGCCGGTCGCCGCGGACATCCCGGCGGACGTGCGGATGCTGTCTCTTATACACCGGCCGGCGGCCCTGAAGTCGGCCGCCGAGCACGCCCCGGCGGCCGGCGCCGAGGTGGCCGAGCGCGTGCTGCTCGCGCTGCGTGCGGCGGCCGCGGACGATCGGCTGGACGAGCTGCTGCAGGCTCGGCTCATGCTGGTCCTGGCGGCCACCGGCAAGCAGGCGGAGGCGTTGGAGGTCTTCCGGGCGACGCGCCGGTTGCTCGCCGACGAGCTGGGCCTGGACCCGGGTCCGGAGTTGCGCGAGGCCCACGAGCGGGTGCTGCGGCAGGAGTCGGTCGAGGTCGCGGACGTGCCGGTCGAACGGCCCGCCCAGCTCCCGCCGGACGTGCCGGTCAAGCGACCCGCGCAGCTCCCGCCGGACCTGCCGGTCTTCGCCGGCCGCCGGCCCGAGCTCGACCTGTTCCCGCCGGTCGGCGACGAGCCCGGCCCGGCCGCGGTGGTAACCGTCGGTGGCATGGGTGGCGCCGGCAAGACGACGCTGGCCGTGCACTGGGCGCACCGGATCGCCGAGCACTTCCCGGACGGGCATCTCTACCTCGACCTGCACGGATTCTCGCCGAACCGGGCGATGATCAGCCCGGCGGACGCGCTGCACTCGTTCCTGGAGGCGCTCGGCGTCCCGGTCCGGAACATCCCGGCCAGCCTGGAGGCGCAGACCGCCCTGTTCCGCAGTCTGTTGGCCGGCCGCCGGGTGCTGATCGTGCTGGACAACGCGCGGGACACCGACCAGGTGCGGCCGCTGCTGCCGGGCGCGCCCGGTTGCCTGACCGTGGTGACCAGCCGCCATCAGCTGTACGACCTGGTCTCGCAGCACGGCGCGACCGCGATCACCCTCGAGCACCTGCCGTCCGGTGACGCCGTCGAGTTGCTGTCCCGGCGGCTCGGCGCGGAGCGGG
>KL571195.1:181146-186852 GCA_000715855.1 Actinoplanes liguriensis | reverse complement strand
CGGAGCCGGCCCAGTGCGGCGAGCGCCTCGGCGGGCCCGGCCGGGCGCTGGTCGGCATGCTCGGTGAAGCGCTGGCGGACCGCGCCGGTCAGGTCGACCACGCAGGCGGCCAGGTAGTCGACGTTGATCTCCAGGCCCAGCCCGGCCGGACCGGCCGCGGTGAGCGCGAGACCGGCCGCGGGCCGCCCGGCGCCGGTGCGGGGCGGCGGGTCCAGCTCGGTCAGCAGGGCGCCCGCGATGAGGTCGTCGACCAGCGCCGACACGGTGGCCCGGGTGAGCCCGGTGGCGGTCGAGAGGGCTGCCCGGGAGGGTGCGTCCGCGCTGTTCGCCACGGTGTTCAGGACCAGCGCGAGATTATGGGCTCGCACGCTCGACTGGCGGACGGGGGCGCTGGATCTCGTCGTCAATCGGCCCGTCACGCCCTTGACAATGCCATACCCTCGCCAAATAATTCAACCACTAAACAAATCGAACGCGTTTCCCGGAGGTAACCGTGTCGCTCCAGGCCACACCCGATGACAAGTTCTCCTTCGGTCTCTGGACCGTCGGCTGGCAGGCTCGCGACCCGTTCGGTGACGCCACCCGCCCGGCGCTCGACCCGATCGAGGCGGTGCACAAGCTCGCCGAGGTCGGTGCGTATGGGATCACGTTCCACGACGACGACCTCGTGCCGTTCGGCACCGATGCCGCGACCCGCGACGGCATCATCGCCGGGTTCAAGAAGGCGCTCGACGAGACCGGCCTGATCGTCCCGATGGTGACCACCAACCTGTTCACCCACCCGGTGTTCAAGGACGGCGGCTTCACCAGCAACGACCGCTCGGTCCGGCGCTACGCGCTGCGCAAGGTGCTGCGCCAGATGGACCTCGGCGCCGAGCTGGGTGCGAAGACGCTGGTCCTGTGGGGCGGCCGCGAGGGCGCGGAGTATGACTCGGCCAAGGACGTGCGGGCCGCGCTCGACCGCTACCGCGAGGCGCTGAACCTCCTCCAGCAGTATTCGGCCGACAAGGGCTACGGCTTCCGCTTCGCCATCGAGCCGAAGCCGAACGAGCCCCGCGGCGACATCCTGCTCCCGACCGCCGGCCACGCCATCGCGTTCGTGCAGGAGCTGGAGCACCCCGAGTTCTTCGGCATCAACCCGGAGGTCGGCCACGAGCAGATGTCGAACCTCAACTTCACCCAGGGCATCGCCCAGGCGCTGTGGCACAAGAAGCTGTTCCACATCGACCTGAACGGGCAGCACGGCCCGAAGTACGACCAGGACCTGGTCTTCGGTCACGGCGACCTGCTGAACGCGTTCTCCCTGGTCGACCTGCTGGAGAACGGTGCCGACGGCAGCCCGGCCTACGACGGCCCGCGGCACTTCGACTACAAGCCGTCCCGCACCGAGGACTTCACCGGCGTGTGGGACTCGGCGGCCGCCAACATCCGGATGTACCTGCTGCTCAAGGAGCGGGCCAAGGCGTTCCGGGCCGACCCGGAGGTGCAGGAGGCGCTCGCCGCGTCCAAGGTCGCCGAGCTCTCCGCGCCGACCCTGAACGAGGGCGAGACCTACGCCGACCTGCTCGCCGACCGCAGCGCCTTCGAGGAGTACGACGCGGACGCCGCCGGCGCCCAGGGCTACGGCTTCGTCAAGCTCAACCAGCTCGCGATCGAGCACCTGCTCGGAGCTCGCTGATCATGGCTCTGGTTGCCGGGATCGACAGCTCGACCCAGTCCTGCAAGGTGGTGATCCGCGACGCCGAGACCGGCAAGCTGGTCCGGCAGGGCCGTGCCGCGCACCCGGACGGCACCGAGGTGCATCCGGACGCCTGGTGGTCGGCTCTTCAGGAGGCGATCGCCGAGGCCGGCGGCCTGGACGACGTGGCCGCCGCCTCGGTGGCCGGCCAGCAGCACGGCATGGTCGTGCTGGACGAGAACGGTGACGTGGTCCGCCCGGCGCTGCTGTGGAACGACACCCGTAGCGCCGGCGCGGCCGCCGACCTGATCGACGAGCTGGGCGGCGGGGCCGCGTGGGCGGAGGCGGTCGGGATCGTGCCGGTCGCCAGCTTCACCCTGACCAAGCTGCGCTGGCTGGCCCGCAACGAGCCGGCGAACGCGGCGCGGGTGGCCGCGGTCTGCCTGCCGCACGACTGGCTGACCTGGAAGCTGTCCGGGTCCACCGATCTGGCGGATCTCCGGACCGACCGCAGCGATGCCAGCGGCACGCTCTACTGGTCCGCCAAGACCGGTAAGTACCGGCGTGACCTGCTGGAGCTCGGCTTCGGGCGGGATCTGATCCTGCCGGTGGTGCTGGGCCCGACCGGGATCGCCGGGCTGCTGCCCAACGGCGCCCCGCTGGGCCCGGGCGCCGGGGACAACGCGGCGGCCGCCCTCGGCACCGGCGCGCTGCCCGGCGACGTGATCGTCTCGATCGGCACGTCCGGCACGGTCTTCGTCTCGTCGGACGCGGCGCCGGTCGACCCGAGCGGCACGGTGGCCGGTTTCGCCGACACCACCGGGCGGTTCCTGCCGATCGTGGTCACGCTCAACGCGGCCCGGGTGCTCGACGCGGCGGCGAAACTGCTCGGCGTCTCGCACGACGAGCTGTCCGAGCTGGCGCTCTCCGCCCCGCCGGGTGCGGACGGGCTGGTCCTGGTGCCGTATCTGGAGGGTGAGCGGACTCCGAACCGGCCGGACGCGACCGGCGCGATCCACGGGCTGACCCTGCGGACGTCCGACCCGGCGCACCTGGCCCGGGCCGCCGTCGAGGGGATGCTCTGCGCTCTCGCGGACGGTCTGGACGCGCTGGTCGGCCAGGGTGCGCGGGCGAATCGGATCGTGCTGGTCGGCGGCGGGGCGAAGAGCGAGGCGGTCCGCCGCATCGCGCCCGCGCTGTTCGGCAAGCCGGTGCTGGTCCCGCCGCCGGGGGAGTATGTCGCCGACGGCGCGGCCCGGCAGGCGGCCTGGGTCGCCACGGGCGGCGACACCCCGCCGGCCTGGTCCGCGGAGGCCCCCGAGGTGTATGAGGACGACCCCGTCCCGTTGATCCGCGAGCAGTACGCGGCCGCCCAGCACGCGGTGCTGGACCGGACCCGCTAGAACGTCCCGGTTGCGGGGGTGCGGCGCTCACGCCGTACCCCCGCAATTTTTTCTGATTTTTTTGTTGTCGCCCCTGCCTCGACGGCATCTACGTACCGGTCGCATCCCCGGCGACCCATCCCCGGTACGTAGAAAGGATCCGCAGTGGCATCTCGCAAGCGGAAGCTGTTCGGCGCGGTGGCCGCCCTCGCCGTCCCGGCCGGCCTGATCGGGTGGGCGGTGTTGCCCTCCGAGGCGGCGGCCGCCCCGGTGGCCGGCACCACATACACCCTGGCCGCGAAGAAGAGCGGCATGTGCATCGACGTGCCGTCGGCCTCGAAGGACAACAAGGCGCTGCTCCAGCAGTGGGGCTGCACGGCCGGCGCCGCGTGGCAGCAGTTCACGGTGGTGGCGGCCGGGGCCGGCGTCTACCACCTGGTGAACGTCAACAGCGGCAAGTGCGTCGACGTGCCCAGCGCGACGACGGCGAGCGTCCAGCTCTGGCAGTACACGTGCGGGACGGGCACGAACCAGCAGTGGAAGTTCGTGGCGTCGGGCACCGGCACGTACCAGATCGTCAGCGTGAGCAGTGGCCTGTGCGTCTCCGACCAGGGCGCCTCGACGTCCTCGGGCGCGGCGATCATCCAGGAGACCTGCACCGCGAACTCGAACAAGCAGTGGGCGTTCACCCCGGTGTCGGCGTCGTCCGGCGCGACCGTGGCGAAGGACGGCAGCGGTAAGTACACGACCGTGCAGGCGGCGATCGACGCGGTGCCGGCGAACAACACCGGCCGGGTGACGATCACCATCGCCCCGGGGACCTACCGCGAGGTGGTCAGCGTCCCGTCGAACAAGCCGTTCATCACGCTGCAGGGCACCGGCTCGTCGGCGTCCCAGACGGTGATCGTCTACAACAACTCGGCGCACACCAGCGGCACCTCCGGCAGCGCCAGCGTCTCGGTCGCCGCCAAGGACTTCGTCGCGACGAACCTGACGATCTCGAACGACTACGACGAGAACACCTACGAGGACGGCGACCAGGCCGTCGCGCTCAAGCTCGGCGGCGACCGGGCGCAGCTGGACAACGTCCGGCTGCTCGGCGATCAGGACACGTTCCTGCTGAACAGCGGGCGGACGTACGTCAAGAACTCCTACGTCGAGGGAACCGTCGACTTCATCTTCGGCGGCGGCGTCGGGGTCTTCACCGCGACCCAGGTGTACGAGAAGCGGACCACCGGCGGCCCGATCACGGCGGCCAAGACCGACGCGGCCGCCACCTACGGCTTCCTGTTCTACAAGTGCACGATCACCGGCGCGGTGAACAACACCACGCAGCTGGGCCGCCCGTGGGGGCCGGACGCGCAGGTCCTGTACCGGGAGTCGTCGCTGAGCGCCACGATCAAGACCAGCGAGCCGTGGATCGACATGTCCGGCAACGTCTGGGAGAACGCGCGCTTCCTGGAGTACAAGAACACCGGCTCGGGCGCCACCACGAACAGCAACCGGCCGCAGCTCAGTGACGCGCAGGCCGCCAACTACACCCCGCAGAAGTACCTCGCGGGCACCGACTCCTGGAACCCGGTGGGCTGACTCATGCGTAAAAAGCGGATTTTTCTGACTGCTGCCGTCCTCGCGGTTCCGGCGGGGATCGTCGGCTGGTCCGTCCTCCCGTCGAGTGCGGCCACCGCCCCGGCGGCCGGCACCACCTACACCCTGGCCGTGAAGAAGAGCGGCATGTGCATCGACGTCCCCTCGGCGTCGAAGGACAACAAGGCGCTGCTCCAGCAGTGGGGCTGCACCGCGGGCGCCACCTGGCAGCAGTTCCAGGTGGTGGCGCAGGGCTCCGGCTTCCAGCTGAAGAACGTCAACAGTGGCAAGTGCGTCGACGTGCCGTCCGCGTCGACCGTCTCCGGAACGCAGCTCTGGCAGTACACCTGCGGCACCGGTACGAACCAGCAGTGGAAGTTCGTCTCCTCGGGCACCGACACCTTCCAGGTCGTCAGTGTCAGCAGCGGGCTGTGCCTCTCCGACCAGGGCGCCTCGACGTCCTCGGGCGCGGCGATCATTCAGGAGACGTGCACCGCCAACTCGAACAAGCAGTGGGCGTTCAGAACACCGCGGACGGCTTCGCCTCGACGGGCGGCGGCACGACCGGCGGCGCGGCCGGCACGACCGTCACGGTCACGACCCTGGCAGACCTTCAGAAGTACGTCACGGCGACCGAGCCGTACGTCATCAGGGTCGCCGCCGCGATCACCGTCACCCCGAAGGGAACCGAGCTCAAGGTCCAGTCGAACAAGTCCATCGTCGGCGTCGGCACCAGCGGCCAGATCCTGCAGGGCGGCTTCTTCCTGGGCGCCGGGGTGAAGAACGTGATCATCCGGAACCTGACGATCAAGGATGCCGCGATGCCGGAGGACGATCCGGACGACAAGGTCTACGACTACGACGGCATCCAGATGGACACCGCGGACCACATCTGGATCGACCACAACCGGATCACCAACATGAACGACGGCCTGATCGACAGCCGTAAGGACACGTCGTACCTGACCGTGTCGTGGAACGAGCTGTCGAACGAGAACAAGGCGTTCGGCATCGGCTGGACCGACAACGTGACCGCGCGGATGACGATCCACCACAACT
>KL571195.1:175757-180892 GCA_000715855.1 Actinoplanes liguriensis | reverse complement strand
CACCACAACTGGATCCACGACACCAACCAGCGCAACCCGAGCGTGGACAACGTCGCGCTGGCGCACCTCTACAACAACTACATGCAGAACATCACCTCGTACGGGAACCTGTCCCGTGGCTCGACGAAGCTGGTCCTGGAGAACAGCTACTTCGACAACGTGGTGAACCCGTACTACAACGACACGTCCGCCGCCCAGCTCAAGCAGAGCGGCAGCATCGTCGTGAACTCCAGCGGCAAGCAGCAGACCAACGGGTCCGCGTTCACGCCGTCCAGTTACTACGCGTACACGCTGGACGCGGCGGCCGACGTGCCGGCGCTGCTGAAGAAGTACACCGGCCCGCAGGCGACCATCGGCAACTGAGGTCAGCGCGAGACGGCCGGGTCCGCACTGTGGACCCGGCCGTCCGGCATCCGGGTCAGGCCGTGCACCGCGAGGAACCCGTCCACCGCCCCGGACCAGGGGAAACGCTCCGCCTGGGCGCGGGCTGCGGCACGCCGGGCGGCGGCCGGACGGTCCAGCAGGGTGCGGATCGCCGCCGCGTACGCCGGCCCGGTCCCGTCCGCCGCGATCCCGGCCTCGCCGATCACCTCGGGCAGCGCGCTCGTCGCCCGGGCCACCACCGGCGTGCCGCTGGCCAGCGTCTCCAGCGCGGCCAGCCCGAACGTCTCGATCGGCCCGGGGGCCACCCCGACGTCCGCGGTCGCCAGCAGCGCGTTGAGCAGCGCCTTGTCCGCGACGTGCCCGAGGAACACGGCCGGCAACCTCCGGTCCAGGGCCTCCTGCTCCAGGGCCGTCCGCAGTGGCCCGTCACCGGCCACCACCAGTCGCGCGTCGACGCCGCCGGCGCGCAGCTCGGCCAGCGCGGTGAGGGACAGCCGGGGCTCCTTCTCCGCCGACAGCCGCCCGCAGTGCAGCAGGATCACCTGGTCCGGCTCGGCGAACCGGCAGCGCACCTCCGGGTCCCGGTGGGCGGGCGAGAACCGGGCCAGATCAACCCCCAGCGGTACGCGGATCGGCGCCGCCCCGAGCCGGTGGAACTCCCGCTCGGCCCAGGCGGTGGTGCAGACCACCGCGTCGAAGGCCCGGACCGTGCGCGAGTTGAGCCGGTCCGCCGCGCGCAGCCCCAGGGACCGTCCCGGGCCGAAGAGCCGCAGCAGGCCGTCCAGGCTCTCGTGCGACACCATCATCGACGGCACCTCGGCCCGGCGTGCCCAGGCGCCGAGCCAGCGCAGGGTCGACCGGTCGTGCACCTCCAGCCGGTCCGGGCGCAGCCGGTCCAGCTGCCTGGTGACCGCCCCCCGGTTCAGCAACACGCGGTAGCCGCCGAGCCCGGGGACGACCGGTCCCGGAAGGGTGATCATCCGGCCCCACGGGGTCTCCTCCTCGGTGGCCCGGGGACCGGGAGTGATCAGCACGGCTTGATGTCCCGCGGTCTGATATCCCTGGCCGAGCTCTCGCAACGCCGTGCGGAGGCCGCCGGAGGTCGAGTGGACGAAGTTGGCGATCCGCACGATCAGCATGCGTTCAGGATCATCGAAAATCGTGGTACTGGGGGCAACGCGTCCCTGTCCGCAGGCCGAACTCTCGCTAACCTCTACCCCGTGATGTTCAGGGGCGGGACCGTGCACCGCGTGTACAGCGTGGTCGTTTTCGTGATCCTGGCGTCCTTGGACAACGTCGCGATCGGGATCGTCCCGCCGCTCTACGGGAGCATCGGCGACGACTTCGGGGTCGGCGAGGGCCACATCGCGCTGGCCACCACGATCATGTTCCTGGTCAGCGCGGTCGCCGCGATCGGGTGGGCGTATGCGGGCGACCGCACCGACCGCAAACCGGTGCTGATCCTCGGCACGGTGATCTGGATCGCCGGCACCGCGTGGTCCGGCCTGGCCGGTGGCTACGCGTCGTTCCTGCTCGCCCAGATGCTTGCGGCGTTCGGGCTGGGCGCGGTCGCCTCGGTCAGCTTCTCGGTGGTCAGCGATCTGATCTCACCGAGGCGCCGGGGCCTGGTGATGAGCTTCTGGGGCCTGTCGCAGGGCGTCGGCACGCTGGCCGGCACCCTGGTCGGCGGCATCCTCGGGCACACCGGCTGGCGGCAGCCGTTCCTGGTCACCGCGGTCGCCGGGGTGATCGCCACGACGCTGTACCTGTTCACCTACAACGTGCCACGCGGCGAGAGCCAGCCGGAACTGGCCGGGATCGACTACGACGAGCGGATCCACCACGACCACCTGCCGATCATCCTGGGCCGGCGGACGAACCTCTGGCTGATCCTGCAGGGCGGCACCGCGCAGATCGCGTTCGGCTCGCTGGTCTGGCTGCCGGTGCTGTTCCGGGCCCGCGCCGAGGACCAGGGCTACTCGTCCGGCACGGCGGTGCTGGTGGGCAGCGTGTTCGCGACGATCTTCCAGCTCGGGGCGGCGCTGTCGATCCTCGGCGGGCTGGCCGGCGACCGGTTGCAGCGACGGACTCCGCGCGGGCGGGCACTGGTCGCGGCGGTGGGCGTGCTCGCCGCCGTACCCTTCTATGTGGTGTTGTTCTTCGTCCCGATGCGGATCACCGTGCCGGACGGCGCCGGCACCGCCGACGTGATCCGCGGGGTGCTCGACAACGTGGTGACCGAGCCGACCGTCGCCGTGTGCCTGGTCATCGCGGTCTTCGCGCTGATGCTGACGTCGGCGAACTCGCCGAACTGGTTCGCCATGATCGCCGACGTGAACCCGCCCGAGCACCGCGGCACCGTCTACAGCCTCGGCAACCTGGTCAACGGGTTCGGCCGGGCCGGCGGCAACGCGCTGGTCGGGGTGGTGTTCCAGCGGCTGTCCGGGGCGTTCCCGCCGCCGCTGAACTACGCGGTCGGGCTCGCCTCGTTCCAGTTCTTCTTCATCCCGACCGGGATCATGTACTGGCTGGCCAGCAGGACGGTGGCGGAGGACATGGCCGCCACGCACGCCGCCCTGCTGGCACTCTCAGATCGTCGCCCAGACGGTGACGTCGGTGGGGACCCGCCCATCGGCGTCAAGGGGCTCACTGCTCAGCAGGACCCGGGCATTCGCGGGTAGCTCGGCGGGGCGAGCGCCGAAGTTGGTCAGCACCAGGATCGCGTTGTTGCGGAACGCCAGCACGTCGCCCTCGGTGGCGGCCCAGGTCAGCGACCCGTTGCCGATCCCCTCGGAACGGCGGAGTCGCAGCGCCGAGCGGTACAGCTCGTAGGTCGAGCCGGCCACGCCGGCCTGGCGGTCCAGCGCGTACTCCGCCCAGCTCGCGGGCTGCGGCAGCCAGCTGTCGTCACCCGGGCCGAAGCCGTACGACGGGGCGTCCGCCTCCCACGGGATCGGCACCCGGCACCCGTCGCGGCCGCGCTCGGCGTGCCCGGACCGCTCCCACGCCGGGTCCTGCCGGAACTCGTCGGCGAGTGTGGTGTGCTCCGGCAGCCCCAGCTCCTCGCCCTGGTAGAGGTAGGCCGAGCCGGGCAGCCCGAGCATCAGCAACGTGGCCGCCCGGGCCCGGCGCAGGCCCAGCCCGGTGTCCGGCTGCGGGTCGCCGATCCCGATGCCCGGTTTGCGCCCGGTGCCGGCCGGGAAGCCGAGCCGGGACGCGTGCCGCACCACGTCGTGGTTGGAGAGCACCCAGGTGGTGGTCGCGCCGACCGAGCCGGTGGCCGCCAGCGAGGAGTCGATCACCGCACGCAGCTCGCCCGGCTTCCAGGGCGCCTCCAGGTACGGGAAGTTGAACGCCTGATGCATCTCGTCCGGCCGGACGTAACGTGCGAGCCGCTCCTCGGGCTGCACCCAGGCCTCCGCCACCATGATCCGCGCGGGGGAGTAGCCGTCGAGCACCGTGCGCCACTGCCGGTAGATCTCGTGCACGCCCTCCTGGTCCCACAGGCTCGAGGCCGCCGAGCACCACGGACGGCGCCGTCCAGTCGGTCAGGGCGGCGTCCTTGACCAGGCCGTGCGCCACGTCCACGCGGAAGCCGTCGACCCCGCGGTCCAGCCAGAACCGCAGGATGTCGAGGAACTCGGCGCGCACCTCCGGGTGGTCCCAGTTCAGGTCGGGCTGGGAGACGTCGAACAGGTGCAGATACCACTGGCCGTCCTCGACCTGGTGCCAGGCCGGCCCGCCGAACACGCTCTGCCAGGAGTTCGGCGGCTCGTCGCGGAAGATGTAGCGCTCCCGCTCCGGGCTGCCGGGGCCGGCGTCGATCGCGGCCCGGAACCAGGCGTGCTCGCTGGACGTGTGGTTCGGCACCAGATCCACGATGATCTTGAGGCCCAGGTCGTGGGCGGTGGCGATCAGCTTGTCCGCGTCACCGAGGGTGCCGAAGCGCGGGTCGACGTCGCGGTAGTCGGCGACGTCGTAGCCCGCGTCGTGCTGCGGGCTGACGTAGAAGGGGGAGAGCCAGACGGCGTCGATGCCGAGCTCACGCAGACGGGGTAGGCGCGCGGTGATGCCCGGCAGGTCACCCATGCCGTCGCCGTTGCCGTCGGCGAACGAGCGCGGGTAGATCTGGTAGATGACGGCGTCGCGCCACCAGGTGTCAGTGGAGGGCATGCTCCCAGCGTAGGCGGCTGCTCCGGTCAGTCATCGAGGATGGCCGCGAATCGCTCCTCGGCGAGGTCCAGCTGGTCCAGGATGTGCTCCTTGGCCTGCGTGGAGAGCGGCGTGTCGGGCCGCCCGATCAGCTCCCGCAGCTTCGGGACCAGCGGACGGTACTTCGTGGCCGACCGGTGCGCCTTGTCGAGCGAGGTGTGGATCACGCCGACGCCGTTGTCGGTGAAGTCCGAAATCTTGATGATCCGTGCCCACGGATCGCGGTCCAGACTGTCCGCGACGTGCTCCCGGTACTGCTCGTGGCGATCACGCTCCGGATCGAAGGCCGGGTTCGTCACCGACCGGACCAGATCGGCGACCCGCGGATTGAAGCGAAGGGCAAGAGCGGCCAGGGCCGCTTCGGTGCTTTTCCCGTACGGCGTGTCCGGCGCGACCCCCGCCAGCTCCGCCGGATGATCCTCGACCGCGTCGTGCAGCAGCGCCGCGACCAGCACGTCCACGTCGCGGATCCCGTAGTAGCGGATGATCCGGATGGCCACCCGGAGCAGATGGTTCAGATACTGTCTCTTATACACATC
>KL571195.1:175151-175542 GCA_000715855.1 Actinoplanes liguriensis | reverse complement strand
GATGTGTATAAGAGACAGGTGTCCGGGAACGACTCCAGCTCCAATCCGAACCGTTGCCGCAGGCCGGCCTCGCCGTATACCTCGGTGATCGCGTGCAGTGGCATCGAGAGAAGCATTCTTGGTGCCATGCGGATCAGATATACCGGATCATCGGCCGTGACGGGGATCGATCACGCGCCGGATGTGGCCGGATCCACCGCCGCGCCGCCCGGATCGGTACCCGGCCCGGGCGTGTCGGCCGCCACGATCGGGGTCACCTGAACGGTCGGCTCGGCCTGCAACGCCGGGGAGACCGGGACGGCCGGCGGCACCGACGCGATCGGCGGCACCGGGACCGACGGTGGGATCGGGACCGGCGGCGGCACCGGGACGGGCACGGGCATCGCCGGCA
>KL571195.1:171913-174959 GCA_000715855.1 Actinoplanes liguriensis | reverse complement strand
CCTGCCGCAACGTCCAGGGCTGCGGCGTCTCGGCGTGCACCCCGCGCCTCGGGGTGCCGGCCCCGTCGGTGAACTCCTCCTCGGTCATCGCCTGCAGCGCGCTCAGCGCCACCCCGACGATGGTGGCCGCGGTCAGGATGGTGATCGGCACGATCAGCGAGAGCGGCCGGATCCCGGCGATGGACAGGTCGCTGCCCGGGACCAGCACCACCGAGATGGCGGCCATCCCGGTGTAGTGCATGCCGCAGACCGCGATCGCCATGACCACGGCGGCGCCGGCGATCCGCTGCACCCCGCGCACCGAGATCGCGAACCACAGGGCGGTCGTGCAGGCCACGATCGCGATCAGGGCGGACGCGGCGACCAGCAGCGGGTCGTAGCGCACCTCGGCACCGTAGATCCGCATGCCCTCCATGCCGGTGTAGTGCATGGCCAGCACCCCGCCGCCGGTGAGCACCCCGGCCGCGACCGTCTTGGCCGGGCTGGGCCTGCCGTGCCCGACCACCATCAGCCCGATGCCGACCGTGGCGACCGAGAACAGCATGCTGAGCAGGGTGATCCACAGGTCGTAGCGGACCGGGCTGTCCGGCACGTCGAAGCCGAGCATCGCGGAGAAGTGCATCAGCCAGATGCCGCCGCCCCCGATCGCGAACGCCGCGATCACCAGCCACCGGTTGCGCCGGCTGCGGCTGTGCACGCCGCGCGCCCGCTCGGTGCAGAGCAGCCCGAGGAACGATCCGAGGTAGGCCAGCAGACTCGCGGCGATCGGGTTGAAGGCGCCATAGGTGAAGTGGTGAACGTGAACAGCCACTGCTCTACCTCGCGAAACGTGGGCGATGGTCCGCGAGGTAGTGAGTCAGATGTCAGGTGTGATTCATCGCACGTGGTGTGCGTCGGCGCACCAAAGAGAA
Source organism: Actinoplanes liguriensis (assembly GCA_000715855.1). Taxonomy (GTDB): domain Bacteria; phylum Actinomycetota; class Actinomycetes; order Mycobacteriales; family Micromonosporaceae; genus Actinoplanes; species Actinoplanes liguriensis. Next base: position 174,048 of record KL571195.1, on the reverse strand, counting down.
CCGGGACCGTTCCAAACTTCGGAGCGGTCCCGGGTGCCGGATCTGTGGGGGTAAGGGTGCGGGGGTTGCCGATCAGGTGAAGATGCTGACGCCGCCGGGGCCGACGAGCAGGCCGACGATGATCAGCACAACACCCCAGAGGATCTGCCGCCGGAAGAGCGCGAGGATACCGGCGACCACGAGGATAACGGCGAGAATCCAGAGCAGTAGGTCCATGTCACTGCTGGTACCCGGTGTCCAAAAATCGGAAACCTGCTCCTGGATCACACGTTCGCGAGTTGTGTGTCCTTCGTGTCCACTGTGCCGCTGAGCAGCTGATACACGTTGTACGCCTGCTTGATCACCGGGTGCGCGACGTTGCGGACCGGCACCCCTCCGGGCGTACGACCCCGCTCCGAGCCGTGGTGCGCGTGCCCGTGCAGGGCCAGCGCGGTCGGGGCGTCGTCGATCGCCTGGCCGAGCTGATAGCAGCCGAGGAACGCGAAGATCTCCAGCGGCTCCCCGGCGAGCGTCTCCGGCACCGGCGCGTAGTGGGTCAGCGCCACCAGGGCGTCCACCTGGACCGAGCGCAGCGCGTCGCGCAGGGCGTCCGCATAGCGCTCGGCGGTGCCGACGAAGTCCTTCATCTCGCGTTCGCCGAAGTTGCTCGCGCAGGCGCCCTTGAAGCCGCCACCGAACCCCTTGGTCCCGGCGATGCCGAGCCGGTGCCCGCCGATCTTCAGCACGGTCGCGGCGCCCTCCAGGACGGTGATCCCGGAGTCGGTGAGCACCCGGGTCACGTCGTCCTGCCGGTCGCTCTGGTGGTCGTGGTTGCCGAGGACCACGACGACCGGCACGCCCAGCCCACCGAACTCGGTGGCGAAGCACTTGGCCTCGTCCACCGTGCCGTGCCGGGTCAGGTCGCCGGCTATCAGCAGCACGTCGGCCCGGTCCGGCAGTTCCTCAAGGGCCGGTCGGTACCGGCCCACCACGTCCTTGTCCACGTGGACGTCGCCCACGGCGGCGATCCGGATCATGAAATCTCCTCCACCTCGGCGGGCGCCTGGGTCCGGGTGATGCCGATGTCGCAGGCGATCTCCAGATCGGGGTAGCGCGTGGTGATCTGCCGGCAGATCTCGTCCCGCCGTTGCGCGCTCTCCACCTCACCGCCCAGCACCAGCACGTTCTCCCGGCGCTGCACGGTCACGCCCTGCTCGGCGATCCGGTCGTGCTCGGCCAGCAGCCGATGGATCTCGGCCTCCAGATCGATCTGTTTCGTCATCTCAAGCCCTTGCCCTCTCGTCAGACGGAAACGGCACGACGTCGAGCCTGTCCAGAAGAACCAGGAAGGCTTCGGCGTACGGGGATTTCGCGGTCTCGCGCTGGACCCGTCCCCAGTCGATCTGCTCGCGCAGTGACCGGGCCACCGGCAGCCCATGAGCGAAGTCACAGTGGTGCTGGCTGAAGCTGAGCAGCTTGTGCACCATGAGCTGGGTGGCCGACACCACCGGCATGTAGATCGCCTCGACCGAGATCCGCTCACTGTCGGCAAGCGTCTCGTCGGTGACCGGCGTCTCCACGGGCCGGTAGATCAGATCCGCCATCCGGCCCTCTTCGTCGAAGACCTTGACCAGCCAGTCCTCCGGCGGCTCCTCGGTCTGGAAGCCGACCGCCGCCAGTTCCTGCAGAGCTCGTTCCCTGTCCTGCTCGCGGATCAGAAAGTCCACGTCGTGATCGCTGGAGTGCCCGCCGTGGGCGTACACGGCGAAACTGCCGCCCAGCGCGAAAGGGATCTCCGCCGTCTTCAGGGCTGCGGCGACACGCTTCATCGTGCCGGCCAGCCCCTCGTCGACGCGGTGCGGCATGGTGACCTCCTGTTCCCCTGTCCAGTTGATGACGACTACCCCGGGTAGCCGCACCTTGAACCCCTTGGCGATCATTCTGGCCCGCTCTGCCCGCCTTTCGAGCGAGAACGCAGCGTGCGAAGCCCGGCTACCGTCGGTTGGTATGTCCGCACCCGCTCGGGTTGGTAGGTCCGCACCCGCCCGCACCATCGCCCTCGTCGGCATCGACGGCTCCGGCAAGACGACACAGGCCCGCGCGCTCGCCGCCGGCCTCGCCGCGACCGGCCTCCCGGCTCGGTACCGGCAGAACGC
>KL571195.1:170921-171726 GCA_000715855.1 Actinoplanes liguriensis | reverse complement strand
ACCGCCTTTTCCCGCGCCCGGACGTGACGTTCTTCATGGCCGTCGATCCGGTGGTCGCGCAGGAGCGGATCGTCCGCCGGGGCACCGACCACGAGTCGCTGGACTATCTGATCGCCGCCGACCGTGCCTACCGGTCCCTTCCGGAGTTCTCCGATTTCGTCATCATCGACGCGAATCGCACTCCGGAAGAGATCCAGACCGAGATCAGAACCAGGCTTGCGCGTACGGCGATGCCGGCCCAGCCGGGCTTGATGGCTCCGCTCCGCTCCGCGCGGATTCGCCTGGTAACCGGTGTGATGGGGCGCGGTTTTCCGCCACCCGCCAGACCCACGCGGGCGTCGGAGAACCGAGCCCCATCACACCGGCGGCGAATCCGGGTCCGGGTCAGGACGTTGGTGCTGGCCGGCGTTCCGGTCGTCGCCGGTGCTGCCGTGCTCGGCTGGCAGCTCGCCGAGTCCCTGTAACGGATCAGGCCAGTCCGTAAACCGGGATCCGGGCGCCACTGGTCGGGGCGGAAGCGTCCGAGGCGAGGAAGAGGATCGTCTGCGCGATCGTGTCCGGGCTCACCCAGCGGCTCTGGTCGGCGTCCGCCATGGACACCCGGTTGCCCGGGGTGTCGATGACGCTGGGCAGGACCGTGTTGCAGCGCACATGCTGTTTCTTGTACTCGACCGCCACGCAGTCGGCGAACGCGAGCACCGCGGCCTTCGACGCGGCGTACCCGGCCGCGCCGGGGAAGGGCGCGACCGCGGCCCGGGACGAGACGCACACCACCGAGCCGCCGCCGGCCGCCACCAGGTGCGGC
>KL571195.1:153844-170638 GCA_000715855.1 Actinoplanes liguriensis | reverse complement strand
GATGTGTATAAGAGACAGCGACGGAACCGGGACGGGCCGGGGCCACCACCCGCCACCCCGCGGCCAGGAACGCCGCGATGGTGGCGGAGCCGAGCCCGCCGGTGCCGCCCGTCACAAGAGCTGTGTTGGTCATGAGGAAGATCCGAGCAGGTTGTCACCCGCCCGTGGGTGTGCTTTTCCTCACTTCGTCGTGCCGCACCGGGGGTCCGCGGGAATGTCATGCCATGGGGGAGCGTCATCCGTGCGGGCGACTGAACTGTCGCGTGGCGTGCCGCATTGTGGCCGATGGTCCCGTTGGCGGCGCCGCCGGGTCGGGCGCGATCAATTTGATGTTCGCGTTTGTTTCAGGCCTGACAGGGACCGGTCGATGCTGCACGTGAACCCCAAGGGCGAACCACCCGTAATACCGGGTGTCCAGGCACCAGGGTGACGAGCGTCGCGGCGCCCAGGTGATGCCCGTCGCTGTGGACGATGAGAGGCCGATGGTGTTATGAGGCGCGGTACGGGTATCCGTCTATCCGCAAGACGGTCGCAGAGAGATCGCGCTCAGCTACCGCGCACTGGGCTCTCAGGTAAGACCCAGGCATTCGTGACACTTTCGATCAGCCGGCAGGAATCACCGCAGGCAGCCATTTGTTACGTAGATGTCAGCAACCGCAATGCACGAGCTGCGGACGTTACGGGAGAGGGCTGATGGACGCAGGTAATGCCCGTAACAGGGTTAGTGACGGCAATGAGGGGACCGTGGGCAACGTGGAGAAGAACACCGTGATGCGTACCGACCAGGTCGCCGAGGAGCGCGACCTCGTCGGAGTCTACCTGCACGAGATCTCCCGGACGCCGCTGTTGGACGCCGCGCGTGAGGTCGAGCTCTCCAAGTCGATCGAGGCGGGCCTCTACGCCGAGCACCTGCTCGAGCAGGGCGAGGCGCGTCGCGGCATCAGCCGGGAAGAGCTCGAGCGGATCGTCGCCGAGGGCAGCAAGGCAAAAGACCTGTTCATCCGCGCCAACCTCCGACTGGTCGTCTCCATCGCCCGCCGCTACGTGCGCTCCGGCATGCCGATGCTCGACCTCATCCAGGAGGGCAACACGGGCCTGGTCCGGGCCGTGGAGAAGTTCGACTACGAGCGCGGCTACAAGTTCTCGACCTACGCGACGTGGTGGGTGCGCCAGGCGATCAGCCGCGCCATCGCCCAGCAGGAGCGGACCGTCCGTCTCCCCGTGCACCTGGTCGAGGACGTCAACCGGATGCGCAACGTCACCCGCCAGCTCGTCCGTGAGCTGGGTGGCGACCCGGAGCCGGAGCAGATCGCGGCCGCCCTGGGCGTGACCGTGGAACGGGTCAACGAGCTGACCCGCTGGGCTCAGGACACCGTGTCCCTGGACACCCCGGTCGGCGACGACGGCGACACCAACCTCGGTGACCTGGTCGCCGACAGCGACGCGCCGTCGCCCGAGGAGATCGTGCTGAGCGCACTGGAGCGCCAGCGCATCGAGGGCCTGCTGAACCACCTGGACGACCGCTCGGCCGGCATCATGCGGGCGCGGTACGGGCTGGAGGACGGCCGCGAGCACTCGCTGACCGAGGTGGCCTCGCGCTTCTCGCTCAGCCGGGAGCGGATCCGCCAGCTCGAGATCCAGGCGCTCGGCCGGCTGCGTGAGCTGGCCCGGGCCGAGGGCCTGCAGGCCGCCTGACCCGACTGATACGACGAAGAAGGCCGGCGCCCCGATCGGGGCGCCGGCCTTCTGCTCGTTCGCGGTGTTACAGAACCCGGCCGTATCCGTCCGGGGTCATGATGTTGATGCTGCGGTGCAGGACGTCCCGCCCGGCCGACGGCGCGTCGATGATCATGCCGTCGCCGACGTAGATCGCCACGTGTCCGCCACTGCGGTAGTAGACCAGGTCACCGGCCTGCAGCTTGCTCTTGTCCGTGAAGAACTGGGCGTACGGCTTGTTCTTCTGCTGCGCGGCGCTGTGCGGCAGCGTGTGACCGGCCTTGGCCCACGCGGCCATGGTCAGGCCCGAGCAGTCGTACGAGTCCGGGCCCGCGTCGCCGAAGCCGTACGGCTTGCCGATCTGCTTGAACGCGAACGTCACCGCGACCCCGGCGTCACCGGAGATCTTCGGGATCGGGCCGGTGTACGACCCGGTGTTCTCGGTCGCGCTGCCGTAGAGGCTCTCGCGCATGTCGTACAGCTTCTGCAGGTCTTTCTTGATCTTCTTGGTCTGCGCGTTCAGCTCCTTGGACTGCAGATTCTGCTTCGTCTGCTGCGTCTTGAGAGCCGTCTGCCGCTCGGTGAAGGTCTGCGTGGTCTCGGTGAAGGCGTCGATGTCCTGCTGGTTCGACTGGCTGAGCTGCTCGAGGTAGCTCAGCCGCTCCAGGAGATCTTTCTGGTTGCTGCTGAGCAGCATCTCCGCCGGCCCGACCCGCCCCGTCATGTACGACGAGGTCGCGATCTTCTGCATCTGGGCCGTGGCGGTGGTGAGCGCCGCCTGAGCGGGCTTGAGCGAGGCGTTGAGCTTGGTGATGTCGGCCTGGGTCTTCTTCAGGTCGATCTTGCTCTTGTTGTACGCCTCGGTGACGTCCTCGAGCTTGTCGGAAGCCGTGGTGATCTGCTTCTCCAGCTCTGACTTGGACGGGGCCGCGTGCGCGGCCGTAGCTCCCGACGTGGTGATCGCCAACGCGGTCAGCGCGACCACCAGCGCCCGGAGCCTGGTACGGGGGTGTGGCACTGGTCAGGGGCCTTTCTTCCGCTTCTGGCCGCCTACCGGGTTAGCTGACGGGTTCGGGCTCGGAAGATTGCCCTACCGCTACAACGCGGATTCACCCCGGAAAGTGGTTCCCCGGTTCGCGGCGGCACCGGCCCGGGGGACTGGGCCGAGAGCCGCCAAGGATTCGGCGGCGTTGGCCGGCGCCACTGGAGGGTTTGCGGCTGCGGACCGAACCAACCGCATCAACTTATCGGGGTAGAAAACAAAATCAAGTACTTGCCGAGTGAAATCTGGCAATAGTCGGTCTTGCGAACTTAATCCCGATAACCGGCTGTCATTCGGCCCGCGCTGAGCGTTATTTCGACTATTCGTTCAGCGCCGGCGATTCGTTCCGAGCCGCCTTGGCAACCGTAACCGGGATCCAGTGCCGAGTCACCTGACGCTCGGCCCAGAACGAGAAGAACGGGATGGTGCCGGCGAGCATCACCAGGATCATCCGGCCGAACGGCCAACCGGCCCGGCGGGACAGGTCGAACGTCAGCAGCAGATAGATCATGTAGAGGAATCCGTGCAGCGGGCCGACCACCGCGACCACCGTGTCGTTGTCGCCGATGTACTTCAGCGGCATGCCGACCAGCACGAGAACGAGCAGGAACACGCCGACGATCCAGGCGATGATCCGGTAACGGGTGAGGGCGCCCTGCACGGTGGGGGTCTCCTTCTACTTCTTCAACGGGACGGCTACTTCTCGGACGACTACTTCTTGGCGGTGCGGTAGTCGGCCGGGCGGGCCCCGGGGTGCTCCGCCAGCCAAGCCAGATAGTCGTTGTAGGCGTCGAGCTCGGGGTCGGTCTCGGCGGCCGTCGCCGGCTGCACGGCGACCCGCACCGGCCGGCCCAGCGAGATCGGGGCCGACAGATCCCGGACCGGCTCGGCCACCGGCTCCTCCGCGGGCTCGGCGGCCGGATCGTCCCTGCGCCGGTACAGCTGGATCTCGCGAATCCAGATGAACACGACGAAGCCGGCGAAGACCGGCCACTCGAACATGTAACCCCAGCTGAGCGAGTTGCCCCCGGCCGCCCGGCTGAACTGCCACCAGCCCAGGCCGAGACAGCCGGCGGTCAGCACCAGCGCCAGGAGATGCCGGGCGAGCCACGCCGGGGTCCACAGGCCTTTCATGCCCACGAGCGTACCGGCGGGTTTGGTGATCGCCCGCAGGGGCAAGCGTCAACACACGGACTTCGAACCGGAAGCGGAGGTGCACCATGACGGACGCGCGACCAGCGCACAGCGCGACAACCGATTTCGGCGCCGGGATCGACCCGGCGGGACTGGCCGACGACGACCTGTTCCGCGAGTTGGCGAGCCTGCACCGGACGCGGCTGGAAACGCTGCGCCACGGGCCGGACGCGGCGCTGGAGAACCACTTCCGGCGTACCGCGGAGCTGGAGACCGAGTACATGGCGCGCTTCCCCGGGCGCGAGGTCGACCCCGAGCGGCTCACCCAAGCGTTCTGACCCTCCGAAGGGACCCCCCACATGACCAGCCTGCAGGAGAAGGCCGCCGACGTGGCCCGCGCCTACGCGCCGCACGAGCACCGGCCGCTGGACGGCTACCTGGTCGCGATGGGCGCGTTCGGCGCGCTCGCGGCGAGCCTGGCGGCCGCGGCCAAGTTCACCGGCCGCCGCCCGCCCGAGCGTCCCGCCATGGCCGACGTGGTGCTGCTCTCCATCGCCACCCACAAGCTCAGCCGGCTGATCGCCAAGGACGCGGTCACCAGCCCGCTGCGCGCGCCGTTCACCCGTTACTCCGAGCCGGCCGGGGCCGCCGAGCTCAACGAGGAGGTCCGGGACTCGGGCAGCAGCGTCAAGCACGGCATCGGCGAGCTGATCACCTGCCCGTTCTGCCTCGCCGCCTGGATCGCCACCGGGCTCACCGGCGGACTCGTGCTGGCGCCCCGGCTGACCCGGCTGGTGGCGACCGCGCTGACCGCGACCGCGGCGTCCGACTTCCTCCAGATGGCGTACTCGATCGCCAAGGAGAAGGCCGAGTAGCGCTCGTCCCGCGGCTTCCGGCCCGAAGCCTGGCTGTTACTCAGGTCACAACGGCTGTCGGAATCATGAGTGGGTGCCGAAGGTTATCAACGGATGCCGGTGTGCCCAGTGTCCCCGGGCCTCACCCATCGCCTGCATGGAATACCGTTCGGCTGGAGCCATGCTGAGCCACTCGCCGCGAGGCGACCTGCACACCGGCATCTACGTCGTCCGGCCCCCGGGTTCTCCCAGGGGCCGGACGTGTTTCCCGGCTCCTCCGTCCGAGCCCTTCCCGGGCTGAGCCCTGATCTTCAGGCCCTCCCGGACGGGCTCCTGGGCTCCGGGCTGCCCGGGCCAGGCGCTGATCTTCGGGCTCTCCCCGGCCGGGTTCTGATTTCAGGTGCCGATCGGGTTTAAACGGACAACACCCCCCGATCGGGGCACCGAACCGAGCCGTCGCCGGATCGACATGGCAGTATCCGTCGGGTGTCAGTACCGCAACGTCGCGTACCGGCCGCGCAGCGCGGCACCCGGCTCCGCCGTCGCACCACCTCCGGTGGCGTGACCGCGCCCGGCCAGGCCCGCAGGCTCGTCGCCGCGGGCCGCCCACGGCACACCAGCGCCGCCCTGCTCAGCGCGCACGGACCACACCCGGTCGAGCTGGCCGGGCTGTTGAACGAGGTCACCGTGCGGCTGCTCGACCGGCTCGCCGCGCTCGCCGCCGGCGCCCTGCCCGGCGCGGTCCGCTGCTCGGTCGCCCTGATCACCGAAGGCGGGCCGGTCACCGTCGCCGCCGCCGGATCAGCCGGTGAGACCTGCGACACCGTGCAGTATGCGGAGGGCAACGGCCCCGCGCTCGAAGCCGCCCGCACCCGGACCCTGACCACCTCGGACGACCTCGGCGCCGACGAACGCTGGCCGGAACTCGCCGCCGCCGCCCGCACGGACGGCATCGCCGCGGTCTTCGCCGTCCCGCTCGACGTGCGCCGGCACGCGGTCGGCGCCCTCAGCGTGTCCCTGGCCACCCGCGGCGCGGCCGGCCCTGACCTGCTGCTCACCGCGATGGCGATGGCCGGTCAGGCCGAGGTCCTGCTCGGCGAGCTGCTCCGCCGCGAGGCCCTGACGGAGGGCGCCGCGGTCGACCGCGCGGTCGGCGTGATCATCGCCCAGCGGGGTTGCGGCGTGCAGGAGGCGTACCGAATCCTCCACGACTCCGCCCAGCGGCTCGGGCTGGACCGGGTAACCGTCGCGGAACGCCTGGTCGCCGCCGCCGCCCGAGACCGCCAGCCAAGCTCATAGCCCGAGCCGCCCCACAACCCCGTCCGCCAGCGGCCCGTCCCTGCCCGGCCGGACCCCGCCGGCCACGCCCTCCCAGCCATACATGCCACCGCCGGCACCGGCCCACGTGACCCTTCCCGGGCCTCACGCCCGCCGCGACTGTTTGCCGGTTCCCCCAGGGCGGCATGCCAGCCGTGAGCACCAGCCACTGACAGTTCCGGGTCGGGCCGGGGCGGACGCGAGCACCCACAGGGGCGGGGACACCACGAGCATCATCAATTGCGCCACGTGGTGCGGGGCAAGCCCTACTTGGTGACCTCTTGGATGACCTCGAACTCCAGGAGGCTGGCGCCGGTGGCGACGGGCTTGGCGCGTTCGCCGGAGTGGGCGGCCTTGGCGCTGCCCTGGGACCAGTTCTGGAAGTCCTCCTCCGACTCCCACTTCGTGTAGACGAAGTAACGGTTGTCGCCGGCGACCGGGCGCAGCAGCTCGAAGGCGAGGAAGCCGGGCTCGTTCTCGACCGCGCCGTGGCGGGCGGCGAAGCGCTTCTCCAGCTCGGGGCCGGCGCCTTCGGGGACCTCAATCGCGTTGATCTTCACAACAGCCATGAGCTGAGCCTAATTGCCTCGCTCCGCTCGGCGGGCATTCCGCCCCGGGAGGTCGATGACGAGAGCCCCGAAAACGACCACGCTTCGCTTGCCGTTTTCGGGGCTCTCGTCATCGACGGGCGGAACGCGTGGGGGAGACCTCAGAGCGAGGGGGTACGGACGGTCGGGCGACCGTCCGTACCCCCTAATCGTCTTTTTTTGATCAGTGGGCGGGAGTCGCGGTGTCGGCCTCGACCTCCGCCTTGGCCGCGTCGTCGGCGCGCTGCTGTTGGGCGGAGCGCATGGAGAGCGGGATCTCCGGCAGGAAGAAGACCGCGATCAGGCCGACCAGCATGATGAAGAACGCCATCAGGTAGACGACGTGGACGCTGTCCGAGAAGCCGACCTTGAACGGGTGGGCGACGACGTCGGTCAGCTTGTTGATGAACGACGTGTCGCTGAGCCCGCCGCCGCCCTGTGCCTGCGCCAGCAACTGCTGCTGGCCGGGGTCGGAGGCGGCCTGCTGGAACGCCGGGTCCTTCGCGGCGTCGGCGTACGCGTCCTTGATGTGGCCCGGCAGCACGTTGAAGAGCACCGACAGGAAGACCGCGGTGCCGAGCGTGCCACCCATCGAGCGGAAGAACGTGACCGCGCCGGTGGCGACGCCGATCTCGCGCGGGGAGACAGCGTTCTGCACGGCGGTGATCATCGGCTGCATGTTGCCGCCGAGGCCGAGGCCCATCAGCACCATGACCAGCATGGTCCGCCACAGCGGGGTGTCCGCGCCGATCAGCGAGAACAGGAACAGCGCGATCACCATCAGGCTGCTGCCGATGATCGGGAAGATCCGGTAGCGGCCGGTCCGGGAGATCAACTGGCCGGCGACGATCGAGCCGGACATGATGCCGACCACGAACGGGATCATCTGCAGGCCGGCCATGGTGGCCGAGGAGCCCTTCACGATCTGCAGGTAGAGCGGCACGGTCATCAGGCCGCCGAACATCGCGATACCGAGGATCGTGCTGGCGCCGGTGCCGACCGCGACCGTCCGGTTGCCGAAGAGGCGCAGCGGGAGCAGCGCCTCCTCCTTGTAGGCCCGCTCGGCGAAGATGAACGCGACCAGGCCGATCACGCCGATCGCGAAGCAGGCGATCGAGCGGCCGGAGCCCCAGCCCCAGTCACGGCCCTGCTCGGCGACGGTCAGCAGCGGGACCAGGCCGACGACCAGGGCGACCGCGCCGGGCCAGTCGACGCGGTGGTTGACCCGGGTGTGCGGCAGGTGCAGCACGCGCGCCACGACCACCATCGCGGCGATGCCGATCGGCACGTTCAGGTAGAAGACCCAGCGCCAGCCGTCGACCCAGAGCAGCTTGTCGGCGCCGGCGAAGAAGCCGCCCAGGATCGGGCCGATCACGCTCGCGGTGCCGAAGACGGCCAGGAAGAGGCCCTGATACTTGGCGCGTTCGCGGGGCGGCACGATGTCACCGATGATCGCCAGCGCCAGGGACATCAGGCCACCGGCGCCGATGCCCTGGATCGCCCGGAAGGCGGCCAGCTCGTACATGTTCTGGGACAGGCCGCAGAGCATCGAGCCGACGATGAAGATGCCGATGGCGAACAGGAAGAACGGGCGCCGGCCGTAGATGTCGGACAGTTTGCCGTAGAGCGGGGTCGAGATCGTCGACGTGATGAGGAACGCCGTGGTCGCCCACGCCTGCAGGTTGAAGCCGTTCAGGTCGTCGGCGATGGTCCGGGTCGCCGTCGCCATGATGGTCTGATCGAGGGCGGCGAGGAACATGCCCATCATCAGGCCGCCGAGGATCGTGAGGATCTGGCGGTGGGTGAATTCCGCGGCCGGTTTCTCGACCGCCGGGGTGGGGTGACTCACAGGTTCTCCCGTGGTGGTGCGCCGAGGTCGTTGCGCAACAGCGCCTCGACGGAGGTGTTGAATTCTTCGAAGAGCCGGGCGAAAGCGTCGACCCGGTCGGCCGGCCAGTCGCTCAGCGCCTGCTCGAGCAGAGCGATGCGGGCAGCGCCGAGACGCTCGCACGCCCCGTGCCCGGCCTCGGTGACCGCCAGCCGGGAGGCCCGGCCGTCCGCCGGGTCCGCCTCCCGGCGGGCCAGACCGGCCTTGACGAGCTGGGCGACCTGGCGACTGATGGTCGAGGGGTCGGCCTGCTTCAGGTCGGCGAGGTCGGTGACGCGCATCGGGCCGTTTGCCCGCAACGGCAGCAGCAGCATCAGCGCGGAGAACTCGGCGCCGAGATCCCCGGGCTTGAGCATGCCCCGGAAACGCGGCCCCATCCGGATCAATCGGATGATCTCGTCGGAGAGCCGCGCGACTCCGGGCGTGGTGTCCTGCTTCTGGTGCACGTGATTGCCGTCCTCATGGGCGCCGGGGACAATACGTGTAGCGTACAAGTTGTTGTGTGGTGAACGCATCTCCAGGTCAGCGCATGCGCCAGACCCCGGTCCGCAGCTCACCGGTCTCCTCCAGACTCTCCGGCACCGGTACGACATATTCGGTGACCAGTTCGAAGAGCCGTTCCGGGAAGTACCCCCGACCGGGGTCGCCAACCAGCACGGACGCCCCGTTCCGGCGGAACGTGCGCAATTGCGTGGTGATCTGCGGGGCGACCGTCGGGCTGTAATAGACGTCACCCGCCAGCACGAGCTCCGGCCGCTCCACCTGCTCGGCCAGCGTGAGGTCGTTGGCCACGGCGTTGCGGTGGGCGGCGGCGACCGCGGCCGGGTCGATGTCGGTCGCGGCGACCTCGGCCGCTCCGGCGCGGGCCGCGGCGATCGCGGCGACCCCGGAGCCGGTGGCCAGGTCGAGCACCCGGCGACCGGCCGCCTCGTCCGGATGATCCAGCAGGTAACGGGCCAGGGCCTGGCCGCCGGCCCAGACGAACGCCCAGAACGGTGGCGGGGTGTCGCTGTGGAACTCGCCGCCGGTCAGGTCGAAGAGCCCGAGCGGCGCGTCGACGAGATGGAGCGAGATCTCCGGGGCCAGCGGCACGGGCAACAGCGCGATCGGGACGTCGAGCACGCGGCGATTCTCCGCCTCCGCTCCGCTGCGCGCTCGCGGTTTTCCCCGATTTCCAGCGGTACGGCGTTTTGCCGCTTTTCTCAGATGGCGATGCCGACCGGAGTGCGGGCGGTCGTGAGCTTCGCCGTGTACTTCGCGCGCAGCTCAGCGGCCCACGGCGTGTCCTCGTCCTCCAGCAGCGGACGGCTGGCCAGGAACCCCGCGGCGGTCAGCGGGCGGGCGGCGCGTTCCGGCGAGCGGCCCTCGGCGGCGGCGATGAGCTGGTCGAAGGTGGCCACGTCGACCCGGACACGCTCGGTGTCCAGCCGGTAGCTCCCGCTGTTGCCGACCACGACCGAGTCGCGGCCGCGGACACCCGGCTCCAGCCGGTCGCGCAGCACCTTCAGATCGGCCTTCACCGTGGCCGGCGGGGCGCCGATCAGGTCGGACAGCTCCACAAGGGACTGCTCGCCGTGCAGCGCCAGGAGGGCGAGCAACCGTCGCGGGCGGTCCCCGCCGAGGTCGTCGCCCGCGAGGCGGACGCCGCGGGTGCGGACCTCGATGCGGCCGAAGAGCTGGATGTCGTACATGATTCAGAATCGTCTCGGTGCCGTCGTGTGCCAGCAAGCCCCAATGCGGGGGGTGCCCTCGGCCGAAAGACTGGTTATAACGACCGCTCGGATGGCAACCTGGCGTCGCCGTGGCACAACGCTCGCCTATTGGTAGGGCGGCACGGTGGTGGGTAGTCCTTAGACTGCGCGGGGCCCGCCGGGCTGAGGAGTTGGACAGAGGATGGTGTGCGCATGGGGAACGACGAGGCGATCCGAGTGCTCGTCGTCGACGGTCACCAGACCTTTGCTGAGCTGCTGGGGCACGCTCTGGCCGGGCAGCCGGACCTGCGCTGGGTGGGCCACGCGCGGACCGGCCAGGAGGCGCTGCATCTCTCCTCCGAGCTGTCGCCGAATGTGATCCTGCTCGATCCCGACCTGTCCGATGCGGACGGCCTCGCGATCGCTCAGCTCATCCTGGTGCGTCAGCCGGACACCCGTGTGGTGATCCTCACTGCCCGCGAGGACCCGGCCCAGATCGGCCGGGCCACCGCGATCGGCGCCGCCGGCTTCATCTCGAAGAACGGCGCGCTCGCCGACGTGCTGAACGCGCTGCGCACCGCGCACGGCGGCGGCATGACCGTCTCCACCGACATCATGGCCCGCCTGCTGCGCAGCACCAGCCCGGCCACCGTGACCAGGGCGCCGAGCGGGCTGACCGCCCGTGAGGACGAGGTGTTGCAGCTGATGGCGGCCGGTCTGGACGCCCGGGCCGTGGCCCGCCGGCTGGGCATCAGCGTGCACACCTGCCGGGGCTATCAGAAGTCGGTCCTGGCCAAGCTCGGGGCGCACAGCCAGCTCGAGGCGGTGGCCATCGCGACCCGTCGCGGGCTGGTCCGGCCCGAGCTCCGATGAATTCACGTTTTCCATCGTGGATCATCTGATCCGCCGAGCGCTGCTATCCGTGTTCTCTTGCGGGCGCCACGTGACGGCGCTGCAGGGGAGAGGACATCGGCCGTGGACCGAATCGTCATGGACGGCATGACGCCGGAGTCGGGCGTTCCGGCGCCGTCATCGTCACTTTCGTCGGCTTCATCCTCGTCGTCCTTATCGTCCTCGTCCTCGTCCTCGTCGCCGTCCACGCCGTCCGCCCTGCCGCAGCGCCGCAAGGGCGACCGGGACCGGATCTACCGTCAGCAGCCCGGGCAGCAGACCAGCTCCCCGATCGGACCGGTGGAGCCGCCCGCGGGCGGATGGTTCGGGGACAACGAGGAGTCCGGAGCACAGCCGTCGCCGTCCCCGGCCGATCCGGCGCCCTTCCAGCCGGCCGCGGGCGCGCACTCCTACGAGCCGCAGCCGGGCACGCACTCCTATGAGCCGCCGGCCGCCGCGCCGGTGTCGCCGCCGGAGTACGGGCCCGCGTCACCGGGCGGGCCGGGGCGAGCCTCGTTCGGGTTCAGCGCCGGGCCGATCAGCGGCAACCGGCCGCTGGGCGGGCGGGACGACTCCGGTGCTTTCCCGGTGGTCGAGGCGGAGTCGGGCGGGCTTCCGATCGTACGGAGAAATCCTCCTGACGCCGTGCCGACCTCGCCGGCGGCAGCGGGATGGGCGGCGCCGGAGGCGACTGCCCGGCAGGCGCCCGGAACGGACGGCGGATTCCCCTCCTGGGAGGGTACGACCTGGGCGGACACGCTCGACGTCCCGCGCGCGATGCCGGGCCAGGGCGCTGCCGCCCCCGCGGCCCGGATGGCGCCCCTCGTGCGGCCCCGGCGATCCCGGCTGGTCACCGCAGGGATGGCGCTGCTCGGCACGATCGCGGTGCTGGTGATCGCGGCGACCGGAGTGGTCTTCTACTCCGGGCCGGACTCGAAGATCAACGACATGCTGAACCTCGGCGGCGGCCCACCCGCGGACAACTCCCGGCTGGTCACCGCGCCGGTCAACGGCCGGACCAAGGCGGCGTTCGAGATGCTCGCGGCCAGCGACCGGATCCGGGTGACGGTCGCCGACATCGGTGACGACCTGTTCCGGATCAGCACCCCCGACGGTTCGCCGCTGCGGCCCAGCCCGGAGCTCAACGACGCCGGGGTACGTCTGCAGATGAACCGGGACGGCTCCGGCGCGGACGGCGAGGTCGACGTGGTGCTGGCCGCGCAGGTGCGCTGGACGCTGCGGTTCTCCGGGTACTCCGCGGAGAGCGACGTGGATCTCGGCGACGGGCTGGTCGACGGGATCGAGATGGTCGGCGGGACACGCCGGGCCGTGCTGGAGCTGTCGAAGGCGTCCGGAACCGTGCCCGTGAAGATCACCGGCGGGGTGGACGATCTGACCCTGCGGGCGCCGGCCGGGAACCCGATCCGGGTCAAGGTCGGTGGCGGGGCGTCGACGGTGACCGCGGGAGCGCGGACCCTCCGTGACGTGGCGCCCGGGTCGACGCTGACGCCGAAGGACTGGAACACCACCGGGCGGTACGACGTCGAGGCCGCCTCGAAGATCACGCTGCTGAGCGTGGAGGCGGGGTAGACGGGCCCTCCCGCGGTCGCGCGGAAAGGCCCGTCGTCACCTCAGGACAAGACGCGCAGGCGGACCGTCTGCTCCATGGCGCGCAGCTGCTCCAGCACCGAGTCGCTGTAGCCCTTGCCGATGTCGGTGATCAGGTATCCGTACTCGCCGCGGGTGCTCAGTAGCTGGCCCTCGACGTTCACGTTGTGCTCGGCCAGGATCCGGTTGACCTGCGCCAGCACGCCCGGGGTGTTGTGGTGCACGTGCACGACCCGGTGCAGGCCGGGCTGCTCCGGCAGGACCACGCCGGGCAGGTTCACGCTGAGCGTGGTGTTGCCGTCGCTGAGGAACTTGGCCAGCTTGTTCGCCACGAAGCCGCCGATGTCCGACTGCGCCTCCTCGGTCGAACCGCCGATGTGCGGGGTGAGGATCACGTTCGGCAGGCCGCGCAGCTCGGAGAGGAACTCGTCGCCCCGGCCCTTCGGCTCGGTCGGGAAGACGTCGACCGCGGCGCCGGCCAGGTGGCCGCTCGTCAACGCGTCACGCAGCGCGGCGTGGTCGACCACGATGCCGCGGGACAGGTTGAGGAAGAGGCTGCCCGGGCGCATCATGGCGAACTGCTCGGCGCCGAAGAAGCCGGAGTTCCCCGGCCGGCCGTCCACGTGCAGGGTGACGATGTCACAGGTCTCGAGCAGCTCCTCGATGCTCGAGCAGCGGTGCGCGTTGCTCAGCGCCAGCTTGTCGGCGGTGTCGAAGAACGAGACCGACATGCCCAGGTTCTCCGCCAGCACCGACAGCTGGGTGCCGATGTTGCCGTAGCCGATGATGCCGAGCCGGCGGCCGCGGATCTCGTGCGCGCCGTCCGCCGACTTGTCCCACACGCCCTGGTGCATCAGCGTGTTCTTCTCGGTGAGGCGGCGGGTCATCGCGATGATCTCGGCGATCGCCAGCTCCACGACCGAGCGGGTGTTCGAGAAGGGGGCGTTGAAGACCGCGACGCCCGACGCCGAGGCGGTGGTCAGGTCGATCTGGTCGGTGCCGATGCAGAACGCGCCGATCGCCACCAGGCTGTCGGCGGCCTCCAGCACCTTCGCGGTGACCTTCGTCTTCGAGCGGATGCCCAGCAGGTGCACCCCGGAGATGCGCTCGATCAGCTCGGCCTCGTCCAGCGCGCTGGACACCGACTCGACCGCGAAGCCGTCCTCCTCGAGGCGGGACACCGCATCCGGGTGGATGCTCTCCAACAGCAGGACTCGCACCTTGGCCTGATCGATCATCATCTTCCGTTCCATGTTCGGTAGGCCGCCGGGCCTAGATCGGGCCGCCCGGGCCGCCACGCCGAAGCCCAGTTCACAGGGCGTCAAGGGTAGTCCCCTCGGAGGTGCGGGCCGGTGCGGTGTGGGTGAGGTCCCAACTACCGGTCGGTTCGCCGGGGCCTCGGGTCGGTGTTGCTCGGGTTTCGGGTGGATTACGGGCGGGTGGTTCGAGCGGTTCAGCACCTCGCCGTCCCGGGTGGCTCCCGCTGCCCTGTGCAACGCCTGATCCCGGATCGTGGCAGCGCCGGCGGGCGGCCGAAACAGATTTTCCCGGATGGCTGGACCGGTTCCCCCGGAATGGTTCGTGCCACTTTCAGGTGTTCCCGAGCCGTTCGCCCGGTATTTTCGAGGAGGGCGTCCGCGAGCGCCGGCGAGGTGGGGCCGATGGGATCACTGGGGTGGGCCGCCGGGTTGTCGGTGTTGTCCGCGGCCGCCTACGCGGCGGCGGCCGTGGCCCAGGAGCGACTCGCCGAGCAGGGCCACCGCGGGTGGTCGCGCTGGGCGGTGGCGCTGCTGCTCACCGGGGCCGGGGTGGCGCTGCACGTGGTGGCGCTCAACTTCGGGACGGTCGCCGTGGTGCAGGCCCTCGGCACGCTGACGCTGCTGTTCGCGCTGCCCATCCACGTCGTGCGGTATCGGAGCCGGGTCACCCCGGCGGCCTGGCGGGACGCCGCGCTGACCGTCGCCGGGCTGGCGCTGATCCTGTCGCTCTCGGTGGATTCGGGCGATCCGGCGCTGCTCACCGAGCGGGCCGTCCGGGTGCTGTCGTCGATCACCGCGGTGGTGGTCTTCCTGTGCGCGGCCGGTGCGTGGCGTGTGTATAAGAGACAGGTGCTGCTGGCCGGGGCGTCCGGGGTGGCGTTCGGGATCGCGTCGGTGCTGTCCAAGGCCGTCCTGGCGTCGTTCACCAGCGACGGCGCGGCGCGGGTGTCCCCGACCGCGGGCACGATGGTGGTGGCGTTCGCGGCGAGTGGCTACCTGCTGGGCCAGTTGTCCTACCGGGGCGCCGGCCTGGCCGCGCCACTGGCCACGGTCAGCGTCACGAATCCGTTGGTGGCGTCCGTCGCCGGGGTGGTCGTCCTCGGTGAGGGGGTCCGCTTCGGCACGGTGGGCCTGCTCGCCGCGGCCTCGGCGGCGCTGGTGATGACGGCGGGCGTGATCGGCCTGGCACGGCGCAGCGCCGGCCCGGTCGACGAGACGGTCCCCGCTGCCGCCTGACCTCGCCGCCGGGCGGCTACGGGGCGCGGGGCAGGAGCACGGCGACGTCCAGGCCGCCCTCCTCGCGGGAGTCGGCCCGGGCCTCGCCGCCGTGCGCCCGGGCGACCGCCCGGACGATGGACAGGCCCAGCCCGGCGCCCGGGGAAACGAGCCGCTCGCTGCGGTAACGGTGGAACGGCTCGAACAGGCCCGGCACCTCGTACCGGGGAACGACCGGCCCGGAGTTCGAGACACGCAGCTCGACCCAGCCGTCCGGCCTGGTCAGCGTGGTCACCCTGACCCAGCCGTTCACCGGGACGTTGTGCCGCACCCCGTTCTCCACCAGGTTCTGCACCAGGCGTTCCAGCAGCACCGGATCACCGAGCACGGCCGCCTCGAACGGCTCGGCGACGACCTTCACGGTGTCCGACACGGCCACGTGGTCGACGATGTCGGCGAGATCGACGTACGACCGCTCGGTGACCTCCCGGTCCGAGCGTGCGAGCAGGAGCAGCCCGTCGATGAGCCGGCTGTGCCGATCGTTGATCGCCAGCAGGGTGCTGCCCAGCTGCCGTACCTCCGGGGAGGCCGTCTCCGGGGTCAGGGCGACCTCGAGCAGCGTTCGGTTCAAGGTCAGCGGCGTGCGCAGCTCGTGCGACGCGTTGGCGATGAACCGGCGCTGCCCGTCGAACGACTGGTCGAGCCGCGCCAGCATCACGTCGAACGTGTCGGCGAGCTGCTTCACCTCGTCGTCCGGCCCCGTCATGCCGATCCGCTCGTGCAGGCCACGGTCGGCGGCCGGGGACTCGGCGATCCGGCGGGCGGCCGCGGTGATCGCGTGCAGCGGCTGCAGCATCCGCCCGGCGATCAGCCAGCCCAGCGCGATCGCCGCCAGGCTCACCACGAGCAGGGCGATCAGGCCCTGGGTGAGCAGCGCGTGCATGGTGTCGGCGCGGGTGTCCTTGACGATGGTGTTGATCGCGGGCTGCCCGTCCGGGCCGATGACCGCCTCGGAGGCGCGCTGCACGCTGCCGGCGGCCATGCCGTCCCGGCCGACCAGCACGTACGTCGCACCGAGCAGAATCAGCCCGGCCAGCACGAACAGCCCGCCGTAGACCAGGGTCAGGCGGCCGCGGACGGTGAGATTGAGATTCATCGGATCCGATACCCCACTCCCGGCTCGGTCAGCACCACCGGCGGGTCACCGAGTTTGCGGCGCAGCTTGAGGATGGTCATCCGGACGGCGTGGGTGAACGGGTCGGCGTTCTCGTCCCACGCCTTCTCCAGCAGCGTCTCCGCCGACACCGCGGTGCCGTCCGCCCGCAGCAGCTCGGCGAGCACCGCGAACTCCTTGCGGGAGAGCGGGACGTAGCGCCCGTCGCGGTGCACCTCCCGCCGGTACGGATCGAGGCTGATCCCGGCCCGGCGCAGCACCGGCGGCGCGGCCGGACGGGCCCGCCGCCCCAGCGCCGCGACCCGGGCCGACAACTCCCGGAACGCGAACGGCTTCGGCAGGTAGTCGTCGGCGCCCAGCTGCAGGCCCTCGACCCGGTCGGCGACCGAGGCGCTGGCGGTCAGCATCAGCACCCGGG
>KL571195.1:127278-153704 GCA_000715855.1 Actinoplanes liguriensis | reverse complement strand
GATGGCGGCGTTGCGCTCGGCGAGCACCTGGCAGACCTTGTCGCCGTGCACCACCGGCACGTCCCGGTCGAGCACCACCACGTCGTAGTCGTTCACATCGATGCGTTCCAGCGCCGAACCGCCGTCGTAGACGACGTCGACCGCGTGCGCCTCGTGTCGCAGGCCCTGCGCCACCGCGTCGGCCAGCAACGGTTCGTCCTCGACCACCAGGATCCGCATGGCTTCATAGTGGCAAGGTCCGGTGTCAACTCGGTGTCACCGTTTTGCTTGACGCCGGGGAAACCCGCGCCTCGCTCTACTTCGGTGCGTGGCGGCCGTACGGCTGCCGGCGAAGGAGACGACGATGAGGACCAGAGCTGTCCTGGCGCTCGGCGTGATGCTCGCCGCGACGATGACCGGCTGCGGCGAGGCGGCCGCGGGCGACCCGACGGTGGCCAGCGCGCAGAGCGGCCCCGCGTCGGCGAACCCGTCCGCGTCCACGAGCACCAGCGAAGACCCGGACGCCCCGCTGAAGTTCTCCCAGTGCATGCGGGAGAACGGCATGACGTGGTTCCCGGACCCGGCCAACGGAAAAATGTCGATCAAGGTCCCGAAGAACGTCAAGAAGGAAGACTTCGACAAGGCGCAGCAGGCCTGTCGCAAGTACGCGCCGAACGGGGAGAACGGCCCGGCGCCCAGTGCCGCGGACCTCGAGAAGGTCCGGCAGATGGCCAAGTGCATGCGGGAGAACGGGGTGCCGAACTTCCCCGACCCGGGCCCCAAGGGCGAGATCGCGATCGACTCGAAGTCCGGCATCGACCCGGAGTCGGCGACGTTCCAGGCCGCCGAGAAGAAATGCCAGCAGTACGCGCCCAAGGGCGGCCGCAAAGAGGGCGGCCTCAACAGTGAAAATGACGGAGCGGACTCATGAGCCGGAAGTGGACGACCGCGGCGGTGGCCGGGGCGCTGGTGGCCGGCGGCGTGACCGCGTACGTGCTGATCGTGGGTCTGCCGAAGGCCGAGGAACCGGCACAGGCCGGGACCGGTAACCTGCCGGCCGCGACCGCCGACGTGACCAGGACGACGCTGGTCGACAAGGAGAGCCACGACGGATCGCTCGGATACGGCGACACGGGCGCGCTCACCACCCGGCTCAGCGGCACGGTCACCTGGATGCCGGCGACCGGCGCGACGATCAAACGCGGCAAGCCGCTGTACAAGGTGGACAGCGACCCGGTGATCCTGATGTACGGCACGTTGCCCGCCTACCGCGCGCTGAGCTCCGGCGACAAGGGCACCGACGTCAAGCAGCTGGAGAAGAACCTGTGGGCGCTGGGCTACCGGGGCTTCACGGTCGACAGCACCTACACCTCGGCCACCGCCGACGCCGTCGAGGAATGGCAGGACGACCTCGGCCTCGACGAGACCGGCACGGTCGACCTGGGCCGGGTCGTCTTCCAACCCGGCGCGATCCGGGTCGACTCCCGCACCGTCGAGACGGGCGCCGCCGCCCAGCCGGGCGCCGAGATGATGCAGACCAGCGGCATCGGCCGGGTCGCCACGGTCCAGCTCGACGTCGACGACCAGCGGCTCGCCAAGAAAGGCGCCAAGGTCGACGTCACCCTCCCCGACGGCACGGACGTCAAGGCACGGATCTCCGACGTCGAGACCACCGTCGAACAATCCGACGACCCGAACGGCGAGGACGAGACGAAGATCAACGTGACGATCACGTTCGCCAAGGCCCCGGCCGGGCTGGACGAGGCCGCGGTCACCGTCCTGTTCGTCGCCTCCCAGCGGGACAACGTGCTGACCGTTCCGGTCAACGCGCTGCTCGCGCTCAGCGAAGGCGGCTACGGCCTGCAGGTCGTCGACGGGACCACCACCAAGATCGTGGCGGTCGAGACCGGCCTGTTCGCCGACGGGCGCGTCGAGGTCTCCGGCGGGGGCATTGCCGAGGGTACGAAGGTGGGTGTCCCGGCATGAGCTCGGTCATCGAGCTGAGCGAGCCGGTCGAAGCCGCGCCCGCCACCGGCCCGGTCATCGAACTGAACCGGGTGACCAAGACCTACCCCGGCGGGGTCACCGCGCTGCGGGACGTCGACCTGACCGTGCGGGCCGGTGAGCTGATCGCAATCGTCGGGCCGTCCGGCTCCGGCAAATCCACCATGCTGCACATGATCGGCACACTGGACCGCCCGACCTCCGGCACCATCCGCATCGACGGCCACGACGTGGCGGCACTCTCCGACCGGCAGCTCTCGGCGCTGCGGGCCCGCTCCATCGGGTTCGTGTTCCAGCAGTTCCACCTGGCGCCCGGCCGCTCGGCGGTCGCGAACGTCGCGGACGGGCTGCTCTACTCCGGCGTACCCAGGAAAGATCGTGAAAAGCTCGCGACGGCAGCGCTGATCCGCGTCGGGCTCGGAGACCGCCTCGGACACCGCCCGCACCAGCTCTCCGGCGGGGAACGGCAACGCGTCGCCGTCGCCCGCGCCGTCGCCGGCGACCCGGCCGTGCTGCTCGCCGACGAGCCCACCGGCAACCTCGACTCGGTCGCCGGCGCGGGAGTCGTCGACCTCCTGCGGGAACTGAACGCGGCCGGCACCACGGTGCTCGTGATCACCCACGATCACGAGATCGCGGACTCGCTGCCACGCCAGGTGCCGATGCGCGACGGGCAGGTGGTCTGACATGCCCCGGACCCGTTCCCTGCGGCCCGCCCGGCTCAGCTCCTCCGACCTGTTCCGGCTCGGCGGCTCGGGCCTGCGCGCCCGGCCGCTGCGCGCGGTGCTCTCCGCGCTGGGCATCGCGATCGGCATCGCCGCGATGGTCTCCGTCGTCGGCATCGGCACCTCCAGCCAGGCCTCCCTCGACCGCGCGCTGGCCGAGCTCGGCACCAACATGCTGACCGTCGCGCCGGGCAACACCATGTTCGGCGAGGAAGCCTTCCTGCCCGACACCGCGCTCTCGATGATCAAACGGATCGCGCCGGTCACCGCGGCCACCGCGATCGGCACGGTCGCCGACACCCCGATCTACCGCTCCGACCGGATCCCGAAAGGCGAAACCGGCGGACTGTCCCTCCAAGCCGCCCAGCTCGACCTGCTCACCACGGTCGGCGCGACCGTCGCCCACGGCACCTGGCTCAACGCGGCCCTGGCCAGATACCCGGCGGTCGTCCTCGGCTCGGCAGCCGCCCGGCGGCTCGGCGACGTGCCCTCCGTCTACATCGGCGGCCGCTGGTACCGGGTGGTCGGCGTGCTCAACAGCGTGCCGCTCGCCCCCGAGCTCGACAACTCGGTGCTGATCGGATGGGACGCGGCGACGTCGTACCTCAGCTTCGACGGGCACGCCACCACCATCTACACCCGCTCGGTGGAATCACAGGTCGAGAACGTGCGATCGGTCCTCGCCGCCACCGCCAACCCGGAGAGCCCGGACGAGGTGAACGTCTCCAAGCCGTCCGACGCGCTCGCCCCGAAACGGGCGGCGAACAAGACGTACAACGCCCTGCTCCTCGGCCTCGGCGCGGTCGCGCTGCTGGTCGGCGGCATCGGCGTGGCCAACACGATGGTCATCTCGGTGCTCGAACGACGATCCGAGATCGGGTTGCGGCGCTCGCTCGGCGCCACCCGCGGCAACATCCGCACCCAGTTCGTCTCCGAGTCGCTGCTGCTCTCGGCGCTCGGCGGGGCCGGTGGGGTGCTCGGCGGATTCGTGGTGACCGGGGTCTACGCGATCTCCCGGGACTGGCCGACCGTCGTACCGAACTGGGTGATCCTCGGCGGTCTCGCGGCGACCGTGGTGATCGGCGCGGTCGCCGGCCTCTACCCGGCGATCCGCGCGGCCCGCCTGGCACCGACCGAGGCCCTGGCGGCGGCTTGAGGGGTGCACTTTCGGAGGGGCCGACGCCGGCCCCTCCGAAACGCGGGCCTTCGGGTCGCGCGATCATCTCCGCATCGTCATGGAGCCGTGCCCGACTTACGACGACATCAGATCGACCTGATCTTTTGCTCGCTCGGCCTGTTCCCAGGCACTTCGTCTCGTGCTCTTTCGACGATTGAAAGCTATCGAGCAAACCTGACGACGCATGCCAATAGCGTCGCGATTAGGGTTTTTCTGTTCAAGTCGCAGGATGGGGCTGGGTGGATCGATCCGCCCAGCCCCATCTCGTGAGGAACTCTTTCGATAGTCGCCAAGGTGGCACGGCGATCCTTGAACCGATCTCAATCCATGGGCGTTGATATGGTCAGAAACCGGCGTCAGAGGACAGCGGGGAAGGGCTCACGTGATCAAAGAGGATGCTCTACGGGTCAGGCGGGCTACAGCGAGGCTCGCCCTCTTTCCCGGCGCGGCGTGGATCTTCGTTCTGGTTGTGGTCGTGTCCGGCGTTGCAAGGGGCATCTCCGCCCCTGTGGTCAACATCCTGGTCATGCTGATTCCCGCCTTGGGCTTTGTCCCTGCCTTCTACTGCGCTGTCAGAGTGCATCGAGCGACGGACACCGAGCAGGCTGCACGAGAGTGGCGCAAGACGATGGGGCTCGCTGTCCTCGGGCTGGTCCTGTTCGCCCTAGCGTCGATCATCGTCTTCGAGACGGGTCAGTCATGACCTTTCATGTTGAGCCGGACACGCTGCGGCAATTTTCGTACGAGCTGGTCGAATCTCGATACGACGAGATCGTGCGGGCAGAGTTGTACATCAAGCTGTGGGGTGATCTCAGCATTCACCAGCAGGGCGTCATCGGGGCTGTCCTTGGACAGCACGGTCGTCTGATGGAGCAGCTGGCGGAGATGTTCGATCTGCTGGAGACCCTGGCGATCCGCAATTCCGATGCGCTCAGCAAGATCGCGGACGTCTACGAGTGCACCGACAATTCGTCGGCGGCAGCCATCGATGCGAGCATCCCGCCGACGCCTCGCACGTTGAAAACGCCTATCTGACGGGGGGACTCAGTGAGCGTAGACGCATACGGCTACAGCATCGCTTCCAGCTATCTTGTGCCGCCGGGGGAACCGGAAGAGTCCATGGAAAACGGGATGTTCAATCCCGGTGATTTCTTCAACTACTTGAGTCCGTCGGCGTGGATCAACGACATCATTGAGCGTGCGAGTGGTATCGACATCTTCGGTTACGCCACTGAGACATTGACGGGTGAGTGGGACGCCCTCTACAAGTTCGGGACCGCATTGCAGAGCCTGGCTCCCTGCTTGCAGCAGATCGGCGTGAACGTCCAGCAGGGTGCGGAGGAGATGGACCACGGCTGGTCCGGCAACGGCGCTGATTCGGCGTTCGCCTACTACACCAACCTCGCCGCAGCGATCAGCCGCAAGCAGGACGTTTTGATGGAGGCTTCGAACAGCTACAAGGAAGCTGCTAAGGGGGCATGGGAGCTCTCCACGCAGATCGGCAACCTGCTGCAGGCTGCGATCGACGACGCGATCATTGCGGGGCTTGCAGGCGCGTTCGGAACTGCGACCGTCGAAACTGGTGTCGGTCCCTTGGCGGGTTACGCGTACGCAGCTTATCAGGCAACCCAGATCGCTACGAAGATCAACTTGGCTTCGAAGATCATCAACACCGCTATCACGGTCATCATGGGTATCTTCGGTGCCGGTGTGACGTTCTTCGACCGAGGCGCAGACCTCTCCGAAATCCCTTTGCCGGCGACAAGCTTCGCGCTACCGGAGACATGAGATGGAACGCAGTGCTCTTGACGACGATCTGGAACGACTGACCCGTAACCCTCGGGCTGCGCGTGGACTCAAGGATGGGCTGGAACGGCTCGCGCGCGGCGAGTCGGGTCCGGTATTCGCTGAGATGGCGAACGATCTACTGAGTGGTCGCATCGACTTGCATAGCGTCGCCCATAGCTCGGCATATGGGCGGGAGTTCGGTGCTGCCTACGCGGGTTTCGAGCAATGGCAGGCGAGCCTCAGCGATGAGGAACGGAAACGGACGCTCCGTGAGGTGAAGTCAATTCTGGATGGTGACCCGCCTCAGACGTAGGAAGCTGCATCGCGTCACCTTCACTCTCGCCGTTGCGGAACCAAGCACCGGCAGAGGAGTGGCGTAGTTGGTGCGGGTGGACGTGTCCGATCCCCGCCTGCTCTGCGCGCCGTCCGATCATCTGGCCAATCCCAGAGGTAGACAGCACGCCACGTGGAGCAAGCCGCAAGCTAGGCAGGCGCTTCCGCTGGTGAACTGCCCGCAATCCCAGACAGCGGTCGATCGCCTGCACGGACTTCGCGCCGAACGGCAGAGAGCAGGCCTTGTTGCCCTTGCTGGTGACTACGAAGAGCGGCGAATCCACGATGAGGTCCAGTATCTCCATGCCCGCCATTTCGCCGAGCCGGATCCCACCAGGCTCCAGCATCAGCCGGATGATCACTGTGTCCCGCCGGTCCTCGCATTCATGTCCCTCGCACGCCTTCCATAGCCGCTTGAGCTGTTCGTCACCGAGCACCGGCGGCGGAACGTCGCGCACGGAGGGCTGCGGTCGACAATGTCTTCCGCCACGCACCAGTAGTAGAAGGCTCGCGGGCTGCGGACTCGAATTCCGACTGTCGTGGGGCTGATCTCACCCAGCTACTTCGCGAGATAGCGGCGCACGTCACCTTTAGTGGCTGAGACTGCGCCAGCGCTGAGCAAGGTGTCCAGCTCCCGCATGACGAGCGGGTAGCTGTCTACGGTCTTTTCGCTGCGGTTGAGCGCCCGCAGGCTCCGTGCGTAGCTGTCCCACAGCGCTTGGTTGTCGGCTCTCACGGCACCCGATCCGTTCCTGTAGCGCCCGCGCCACAGTGCAAGATCGGTGTGATGAACCTAGTTAGTGCCAGCTAGAACCGAGGTGGCGCGCCCGGCAGGATTCGAACCTGCGACCATCGGATTAGAAGTCCGGTGCTCTATCCGCTGAGCTACGAGCGCTGGCCAGCACATACTAGGCGGTCGTGCCGGACTTGTCGTCCGCCTCGTCGGCTGCCTGCTCGACAGCGGCCTCGACCGCCTCCAGCGCCACGGCCCGGCCACCCTGATCCTCCGGCGCGGGCGGGATCTCGATCTCCGCGGCGCCCGGCGCCGGCAGGTAGGCGTCGACCCAGCGGCCCACCTTCCGGAAGACCTCGGAGCGGACCTCCTTGCCGGACAGCGTCAGGTCGTGCTTGCCGCCGTTGAACTGGGCGATCGCGACACGGGGACCGAGCCCCGGCGCCCACCGGACGATGTGCTCCACATCCAGAACAGAATCGGTCACATGTACGTCGTCGTGCCATGCCTTGCCGCGGAACGTCCGGTCCGAGCAGGCGACCATCACCGGCGCGTCGATGCCCAGTCCGGCCTGCAGCCGGCGTTGCCCCCGCCGGATGGCCGCCAGCCAGCCCATCGTGACCGGGAAACCCAGAATCGGCTTCCACGCCAGGTCATAGGACCATTCGCCCTGGTAGTCGCGGTGCAAACTCTGCCCGTACAGCCCCAGGCCGGCGGTGGGCATTTTCCGGTACGGCGTACGGCCGGTGAGCGCGATCACCAGTGACATCGCCGGCCGCCGCACCGCCCACGGCAGGTTGAAGTCGAAGAACGGACTGTTCAAGAACAGTCCGTCAACGATCCCCTGCCCCCGACGTGAGTGTGCCCACAGCGAGGTGATCAGCCCACCCGTCGAGTGCCCGGTCACCAACAGCTGGTCGTGACCGTCGTCCGCCCGGATGATCCGGGCCGCCTCGTCCAGCTCCGGGTAGTAGTCGGTGAGGCTGCGGGCGAAGTTCGGCGTCTGATGGGGGAGCAGGCTCCGCCCGTACTTCCGGAGGTCGAGCGCGTAGAAATCCCAGCCCCGCTCGACGAAGAAGTCGGCCATGTGGGTCTGGAAGAAATAGTCCACGAAGCCGTGGACGTGCAACACCGCCCTGCGGGTCGGTTGCTCGGCGCGCCGCCGGACGAGCGTCGCCACGACCGGCCCCTCGTCGTCGGTGCCCAGCTCGATGGTGTGCCGCTCATACGGCCGGCCCAGGACGTCGGTCTCCACCCCGTCAGGTTACCCGTGGGTATGCGGCGGCGCGCCATATCAGATCGACCGCTGAACGGCCCGTTGTCCACATTCATGGCCTGTCCACAGGGAGATCCGCCCCGCGCGGCCGTCCGCGACATTCTCTGACTCGTCCGCCACGCCGACAACGCGTCGGCGGGATTTCGACGACGAGGAGCAAGCAGTGTTCGACACGAACGTCACCATCATCGGCAATGTGCTCACCCAGCCCGAGTGGCGCCGTACCACGCAGTCCAACCAGCTCGTGGCGAACTTCCGGATCGCGTCCACCGCCCGGCGCTACGACCGGGAGAACCGCTGCTGGGTGGACGGCAACAGTCTGCGAATCCGGGTCTCCGCCTGGCGCAGGCTCGCCGAGGGCGTCATCGCCTCGATCGGGGTCGGTGACCCGGTCGTCGCGTACGGCCGCGTCTACACCCGTGACTGGGACGACGAAGAGGGCAACCACCGCGTCGCGTACGAGATGGAGGCGCACTCGATCGGGCACGACCTGGCCCGTGGCCAGTCCCAGTTCACCCGCACCCGCCCGAACGGCATCACCACTGTCTCTTATACACATGCCATGATCGGTGGCGAGACCGCCGAGTCGGCGGCCGGCGGCCTGCCCGATGCGGTCCTGGGCGAGCTGGAGCCGGACTTCCTGCAGGTCGTGGCCGGTCTGACCGAGTCCCCGGGGGAGTCGGAGGAGTCGGAGGAGCCGGACGAGCCGAAGAAGTCGGAGGAATCGGAGGAGAAGGAGCCGCCGGTCACCACCGAGGCCCGGCGCGTCCGCCGCCAGCGGCGCGAGCCCGTCGCGGCCTGAGACCTTCCGGATAGCCGCCACCCCCGCGGGTCTCTCCCTGCGGACCCGCGCGGGTGAGTGGCGCCCGGCGGCCCGGCCGAGTCGGGGTCCGAGGCCGGGCCGCCGGTTGCCGGTTGCCGGAACGAAAGAGTGGAACCCGTGCCAGATTTGTCGACCGAACCCGGTTCCCTCGATCGGGATGGGCCGATCGTGCCGCTTGTCCCGGCCGCCCGGCCGAGCGGCCCGATTGGTCTCAAGACAACCCCAACCGGCAGACTGAAGCGGTGATGCTGAAGGACATCCGTGCCATGGCCGGCGAGACGATGGTGCTCTCGCCGGACGACCAGGACGCCGAGCACGCCAACACCAACTGGTTCGGCGCACCGCCGCACGAGCGCATGGGCATGTCAGCCGACGAGGTGGTGACCGCGTTCGAGGAGACCGCTGTCGCGTTGCGGGAGCAGGTGGCCTCGTCCGGCCATCACGGCACCGCCACCTTCTACGTCTGGCACGATCCGGTGGCCGGCCAGCTCCGCTGCTCGGCCTGCACCCGGAAAGCCAGCGACCTGGTGTTCCCGGTTCCGTACCAGGTGACCGACGACCTGCACGCCATCGTGGAGGAGTTTCTCGTGGACCGGGCCCCCGGATCCATTCAGTGGGGCGCGCTGGAACCGGTGCCCTACCCGGAGGCCGAACCGGCGGCGATGGCCGTCTGGGCGTTCGACCTGACGCCCTTCGGCCGCTGAGCCGACAGCAGAATCGAAAGGGAACACGTGCCGTACCGGTGGACCGCGGACGCGGCCGGGCTGATCGCCGGATACCTGCTCGACGCCGCGATCGGCGACCCGCGCCGGTTCCACCCGGTCGCCGGCTTCGGTACGGCGGCCGCAGCCCTGGAACGCCGGGTCTACCAGCCCCGGCGCCGGGCCGGCGCCCTGTTCACCGCGGTGGCGGTGGGCGTCCCGGTGGTCGCCGGCCTGGCCGCCGGGCGGGCTGCCCGCCGGGTGCCGGCCGCCCGGTTCGCGCTCACCGCGGCCGCCACCTGGACCGTGCTCGGCGGCCGCACCCTCCGCAAGGAGTCCAGGGTGATGGCCCGCCACCTGGAATCCGGCGACCTCCCGGCGGCCCGCGGGCGGCTCAACCACCTCTGCGGGCGGGACCCGTCCGCGCTCGACGAGCCGGAGCTCGCCCGGGCGACCGTCGAGTCGGTCGCCGAGAACACGTCCGACGCGGTCGTCGCCCCGCTGTTCTGGGGCGCGCTGCTCGGGCCGGCCGGGCTGCTCGGCTACCGGGCGGCGAACACGCTGGACGCGATGGTCGGGCACCGCTCGGTGCGGTACGCCCGGTTCGGGACCGCGTCGGCACGGCTCGACGACCTGCTGAACCTGGCGCCGTCGCGGCTGACCGGGCTGCTGACGATCGCGGTGTCGCCGGTGGCGGGCGGATCGCCACGGGAGACGCTGCGGGTGTGGCGGCGGGACCGGGCCGATCATCCGTCGCCGAACGCGGGGCAGTGCGAGTCGGCGATGGCCGGGGCGCTCGGGGTGCGCCTCGGTGGGCGGAACGTCTATTTCGGACGCAGTGAGACGCGGCCGTTCCTGGGGGACGGGCCGCGGCCGGCGGCGGTGCATCTGAAACGGGCGGCACGCGTGTCCGGGACGGTGGGGGCGGCTGCGCTCCTGCTGGCGGCCGGGGGCGCGCTGGTCCGTGGCGGTGCGGTGGCGGCGCTGAGCCGTCTCGGAAAGGGCGATTCGCGATGATCTGGTTGGTGGAGGCGGGGGCGGGGGCGGGGCCCGAAGGGCCGACACCATCGGAGCTGCCCGCACCGCCGGAACGATCACCGCCCATCGCAGCCGCCGCCCGAACAATCCGCCCCAACGTCGTCCGAGCCCCAGAAACACTCACCTGCTGCCCCACCACAGCCCGCACCGCCATCTCGAACCCGTCCACCGCCCGCGGCACCCGCACCCCGGGTTCCGCCGCCACCACCGCGGCCAGCGCCGGATCCGCCCCCAGCATCGCGTCCACCGCATCCGGATCCGCGTCGAGATCGAACAGCCGCCGGCACCGCGCCACGGCCGGCGCCAGATCCCGCACGTCGCTGAGTCGCAGGGTCGCGAACACCCACCGTTCTGCGGGCCGCAATGCCACGCTCGCGGTGCCGTGCGGCAGGACCAGCCCGCGCCGGTACGTCGTCCCGTCCACCTCGTCCACCCCGGGCAGTGTGCGCGCGCCGAGGAATTCGAGCAGCGACGACGTGTGCAGCGGCGCCCGGTACGCAAGACGCAGGTTGATCACCCCGGCCTCGCCGCGTGCGACCGGCCGTTTCTCCCGTAGCCGGCTCGGCGACTGCGCGTACACCTCGAGCATCGTGTCGTTGAATTGCCGCACGCTGCCGAATCCGGCCGCGAACGCGATGTCGGCGAGCCCGAGGTCGGTCGTCTCGACGAGGATCCGTGCGGTCTGTGCCCGTTGTGCGCGGGCCAGCGCGAGTGGTCCGGCGCCGAGTTCGGTGGTCAGCATCCGGTTGAGGTGCCGTTCTGTGTACCCGAGTCGGGTCGCGAGCCCGGTCACGCCTTCCCGGTCGACGACTCCGTCGCCGATGAGTCGCATCGCGCGCCCGACGGTGTCGGCTCGGGCGTCCCATTCCGGTGATCCGGGGGCCGCGTCGGGGCGGCATCGGCGGCAGGCGCGGAATCCGCCGCGTTGGGCGGCGGCCGCGCTCACGTAGAACGTGACGTTCTGGCGTTTCGGTGTGACGGCGGGGCAGGACGGCCGGCAGTAGATCCCGGTGGTGCGGACGGCCGTGTAGAAGCACCCGTCGAACCGCTGGTCACGGCTGTCGACAGCGCGGTAGCAACGTTCGAAGTCCAGCTCCATGTCACCGAGTCTGCTCCGCTGCCGGCACCTGCGGCTGGCGGGTTTCGGACATCACCGCTGTCAACCACAGTTGACGAATCGAGTACGTGTCAACTACGGTTGACGGCATGATGGCTTTGGTGAAGACGGACATCCGGTGGCGGGTCTTCGGTGACGGGGGACCCAAGGTCGTGCTGCTGCACGGCGGAATGCAGACGTCGGCGAACTTCACCCGGCTGGCCCACGAGCTGGCCGGCGACTTCACGGTCTACGTGCCGGACAGGCGCGGCCGCGGGTTCAGCGGCCCGGCCGCGCCCGGCCACGGGCTGCGGGCCGAGATCGGCGACCTGGCCGCGGTGCTCGACGAGACCGGCGCGCGCAACGTGTTCGGGCTGAGCTCCGGGGCGGTCATCGCGCTGCGGGCGGCGCTCGAACTGCCGATCGAGCGCCTCGCCCTGTATGAGCCGCCCCTCAAACACCATCTTCACGATCCGATTGCCTGGCTTTCCCGGTACGAACGTGAGCTGTCCCAGGGTCGCACCGCGGCCGCGTTCACCACGGTCGTGAAGGGCACCGGCGGCGCCCGGTTCCTGCCCCGGGCCGCGATGCTCCCGCTCGCCGGGCTGGCCGTGCGCGACTCCGGGATCGCCGAGCTGGTGCCGACGATGCGGCTGGACGCGGCCGTGGTCGAGGGCGCCGCCGGGCCGCTGACCACGTATGCGGGCGTGACCGCGGAGACGTTGCTGCTCGGCGGGGACCGCTCACCGGCGTACCTCACATCGGTCTTGAATGGTCTTGAGCCGGTGCTGCCGAGAGCGTCTCGGGTGACCCTGGCGGGCGTCGGTCATCTCGCCGCGGACAACAGTGGCAAACCCGGCCTGGTCGCGGCGGAGCTGCGGAAGTTCTTCCGATGATGAGGCGGAGAGCCGAACCCGTAGACTGACGTTCCGTGAGCCTCACCATCGGAATCGTCGGCCTGCCCAACGTCGGCAAGAGCACCCTGTTCAATGCCCTGACCAAGAACGACGTGCTCGCCGCGAACTACCCGTTCGCGACGATCGAGCCCAACGTCGGCGTGGTCGGGCTGCCCGACGAGCGGCTGGGAAAGCTCGCCGA
Organism: Actinoplanes liguriensis; assembly: GCA_000715855.1. Lineage (GTDB taxonomy): Bacteria > Actinomycetota > Actinomycetes > Mycobacteriales > Micromonosporaceae > Actinoplanes > Actinoplanes liguriensis. The sequence continues at coordinate 140,933 of KL571195.1, read as the reverse complement.
GCTGTTCAGCAGTGAGAAGATCCTGCCGGCGCCGGTGAGCTTCGTCGACATCGCCGGCCTGGTCCGGGGCGCGTCGAAGGGGCAGGGCCGGGGCAACGCGTTCCTCGCGAACATCCGTGACGCGTCCGCGATCTGCCAGGTGGTGCGCGCGTTCTCGGACCCGAACGTGCTGCACGTCGACGGCAAGGTGTCGCCCGCCGACGACATCGAGACGATCAACACCGAGCTGATCCTGGCCGACCTGCAGACGGTCGAGAAGGCGCTGCCGCGTCTGCAGAAGGAAGCGAAGCTCAAGAAGGAGAAGGCGGCCGCGGTCGCCGCCGCCGAAGCAGCGTTCAAGCTGCTCAACGACGGTGTCACGCTCTACCAGGGTGCGGCTTCCGCGGGCGTCGACCTGGAGCTGCTGGGTGAGCTGCACCTGCTGACGACCAAGCCTTTCCTGTACGTGTTCAACGTCGACGAGGCGGAGCTCGGCAACGAGTCGTTCCTGGACGAGCTGCGTGCCCTGGTCGCGCCGGCCGAGGCCGTGTTCATGGACGCGAAGATCGAGTCCGAGCTGATCGAGCTGGACGAGGAGGAGGCGCTGGAGCTGCTCCAGTCCACCGGCCAGTCCGAGCCGGGCCTGAACCGGCTGATCCGGGTCGGCTTCGAGACCCTGGGCCTGCAGACGTACCTGACCGCCGGTCCGAAGGAGGCCCGTGCCTGGACCGTTCCGGTCGGCGCGACCGCTCCCGAGGCGGCCGGTGTCATCCACTCCGACTTCCAGCGCGGCTTCATCAAGGCCGAGATCGTCAGCTTCGACGACCTGATCGCGGCGGGCTCGATGAGTGCGGCGAAGGCGGCCGGCAAGGTCCGCATGGAGGGCAAGGACTACGTCATGAAGGACGGCGACGTGGTCGAGTTCCGCTTCAACGTGTAGTACAGCAGCATCAGCACTGGTCAGACCGCCTTTCGGGGGCCGGTAGTCCGCAGTGAGTCCGCAAGAGCCTGAGTCATCAGGGAGCCTGCGGCCTTGCGGGTCCGGTCCTCGGCGGTCGGCCAGAGGTGCGCGTATGTCGTGAGCGTGGTGGTCGGCTTCGCATGGCCGAGCGCCTTCTGGACCGTGACCACGTCGCAGCCCTCGGCGATCAGGCCGCTGGCATACCAGTGCCGCAGGTCGTGAAGCGTGATGCCTTCGACGCCGGCCGCCTTGCACGTCTTGCGCCACCAGTAGCCGACGGTGTTTTGGTGCGGCGGGTCCTGGCCCTCGCCGAGGAACAGCCAGCCGTGTACGGACTCCGGCATGTCCTTGACGTGGATCGAGAGCATGTCGAGCAGCCCATCGGCTAGAAAGACCGGGCGCTCGCTGCCGTACTTCGGCGGGGTGATCAGGACGGTCCCGCCCGGGCCGCGCTGGACCTGCTGCGTGACCTGGAGGATCCGGCCGAGGAAGTTGACGTCCCGGCGCCGCACCGCGGCCGCCTCGCCCAGGCGCAAGCCGGCGAACGCGGCCAGCGCGATGAAGAGCCGCATCCACGGCACGGCGGCGTGATCGAGCAGCGCGCCGACCTGTGCCGGGGTCGGCAAGACCATCGCGACGTCGGCGCGGCGCTGGCGGGGGATCGTGACGTCCTCGGTCGGGTCGTCGACTTTCACCTTGTCACGGACCGCCGCGCGGAACACGGTGCGGACGTTCTGCAGCCGGGTCTTGATCGTGCCCGGCGCCAGGCCGCGCGGCTTGCCCTCGCCGCGGTCGGCGGTCTGCATCTTCTTGATCCAGCTCCCTTATCGGTGCCCGAGGCCCAGACCTGACGCTCAGACCAGTCGGCGAAGAACCGGGTGAACGTGATGACGCCGGCCTTCGGGTCGACGTACTGCCCGGTGACGATCGAGGCCGTCATCTCGTCGAGCCAGCGCTCGCCGTCCTTCTTCCGGGCGAAGTGTTTCGCGAACTCCTTGCCGGCCTCGTCGCGGTAGCGGGCCCGCCACTTCCCGTCGGGGCGCTTCTTGATGCTCTTACTCGCCATCGATCTCCTTCAGCAGCATCTCAGCTCGCATGCGCGCGTCTGCGGCGGCGGCCAGGCTGGCCGATAGGTGAGCGTGCGCCCGCTGAAGTTCCCGCCGGCGGAGGGCTAACTCCGTCATCTCTCGCTCGGCCTCGTCGAGAGTCGCCTTTGCGGCCTGTACGTGCGCTCGGCGTAGATCAAGTTCCTTCTCTACCCGGGTGAGCTGCTCGGTCACGTCTCTCAAAGCGGCTTGGAGCTCCTCACCCTCGGATCTTCTCGCAGCCTGCCCGTATGCGCCGAGATCGAGGTTTAGGTCGATGTCGAGAAAATCCGCGATCGCGACGACCTCGTTCAGGCGGGTTGGCCTCTCCCCGCGCTCGATCCGTGCCACCCCGCTCTGGCCGCCGACGTTGATGCCGACCTTCGCGAGCTCCGCGGCAAGGGCCTCTTGGGACCAGCCGCGGGACTGGCGTGCGTTCCGTACCCCCACCCCGAACAGCTGCTCAGGGTCCACATGACCAACGCTACCCGTCATGTGGGTAGACGCTAATCCTCCACGTGCTTGACAGCAAGACCAACGCGGATCATTGTTTCCAGTCATCAGGCGGGTAGTGATCAACCCACCATGCGACTTGGAGATCAGTGTGCCCGAAAAGTTCCTAACGACAGAAGAAGTCGCCGAACTTGCCCGGACCAGCCCGAGCACCGTGCGGTACTGGCGGATGTGTGGCAAGGGGCCGGCGGGGAAGAAGCGCGGCCGCCGCGTGCTCTACCCGGAGTCGGCCGTTGAAGCGTGGCTGCGCGGCGAGGACGTGGCCTGAGATGAGCCGATCCAAGTTCACTCCGCCGGCCCCGAAGCCGCGCCACTGGCGACCGAATCCACGCAACGTCGCAGCCCTCGACCAGTTCATTGTCAACACGTACGGTCCCACGGTTGCCGCGGAGTACGGGATCCGGCGGCGCCGGTGACGATCGCTCCAGCCGACCCGAAAACCATCCCCGCCCCGCACGAGCCAATGGCCGTTGCGCGGGCATGGCTGGACAACCACCGGCACAACGACACGTTCACCATCCGCCGCTGGCGGGGCAGCTGGATGGTGTGGGACCGCAGCAAGTGGGTCGAGCGCGACCAGGCCGCCATCAGCGCCGACCTGTGGCTATGGCTCGAAGATGCGAACTACCTCGACCGCAGCGAGGACCCGCCCAAGGTCAAGGCGTGGCACCCGAGCCGGCGCCGCATCGGCGAGGTGTCGGCCGCCGCCGAGGCCATCACGTTTCTGCCCGAGGACGTCAATCCGCCCAGCTGGTTGACCGCGTCCGGCGGCGAGAGCCCGGTGTTCGTGTCCGTCGCGAACGGCCTGCTCGACGTCACGACGCGAACACTCCGCCCGCACGACCCGCGATTTTTCAACCTCGCTGCGGTGCCGTTCGCGTACGAGCCGGATACCCCGCCGCCCGGACGGTGGCTGAAGTTCCTTGCCGACCTGTGGCCGGGCGACCAGGACTCGGTTCATGCTCTCCAGGAGTACTTCGGATACGTGCTCAGCGGGCGGACCGACCTCCACAAGATCCTTCTCATCGTCGGCCCGCCCCGCGGCGGCAAGGGCACCATCGCCCGGATTCTGACCGCGCTGGTTGGCAAGACGAACATGGCCGGGCCGACCCTGGCGAGCCTCAACACGCAATTCGGTCTCGCACCGCTGCTCGGCAAGCCGCTGGCAATCATCAGCGATGCGCGGCTGGCCGGCCGCGACAGTCACCAGGTCGTCGAGCGGCTGCTCATGCTCTCCGGCGAGGACACGCTCACCATCGACCGCAAGAACCGGGACGCCTGGACCGGGCAGCTACCGACCCGGCTCGTGATCCTGTCCAACGAACTGCCGACGTTCGGTGACTCGTCCGGGGCCATCGCGACCCGGTTCATCACCTTGGTACTGGCGAATTCCTGGCTCGGCAAGGAAGACATCAACCTCGGCCAGGATCTCAACCGGGAGTTGCCGGGCATTCTGAACTGGGCGCTCGACGGCCTGGACCGGGTCAACCGCCGCGACCGGATCACCGAACCTGCATCCTCTGTGGAGGCCGTCACCGCGATGGCCGACGCTGCGTCGCCCACCGGCGCCTTCCTGCGCGAGATGTGCGAGACCGGCCCGGGCCACGAGGTGCTCGTCGATGACCTGTGGACGGCATGGAAGACGTGGTGCGAGGACAACGGCCGGCCTGCGGGCAGTAAGCAGACGCTCGGCCGCAACCTGCGCGCTGTCCTTCCCGGCATCCAGGTCGCCCGACCCCGCCAGGGCTGCGAGCGTAAGCGCACCTTCTACGGCGTCGCTCTGCTCACCGCGGACCGGTCCACAGGCGGTCCGCGCAGCCTAAGCAGTCAAAGCCCAGAAAACTACCAGGTCAACACCGCTACTGGTCCACTTGGTCCACATGGTCCGCACAGATTTCAAAGCTCAGTAGGGACAACGTCATCGGCGTCTACCTCAGAACCAGAGAGCTTGTCCGCAATATCGCGGACCATCGCGGACCACGTTGATCGAGTGAGCTATGAGCTGCCGCAACGTGGTCCGCAGTCGGTGCAGGCCGCGCGGACCGATGCGGACCGGGCAGCGGACCAGGCATCCGTACTCAGCACCCTCGTCGCCCGCTACTCCAGCGAGGGCGGACACCACTGGTGGCTTGCCCAGAACCGGCCCGAACACCCCGGCTGTGCAGCGTGCGCGGCCAAGAAACCAGGAGGCATCCCGTGATCCCACAGACCAAGCCGCTATTCCTCGTCGACCTGGACGCCACCGAAGTGATGCTCGTTGTCGGTTGGACTGCCGACCGCGGCCCGCTCGTCGTCCCGCTCACTCGCCACGTGACTACGACGGAGCCCGTGCAGTTCGTTGCTGAGGAGGGGCGGCGCTACCAGTGGGCCGAGCGGCGCTCCGACGTGACCATGCTGCTGCGGCGCCTGCGGGCCGAGATCTTTTAGAGACCGGCCCTCGGGTTCACCCGCCGACCTGAATTCCGTTTGTGTGCGCGGGCCGAAAAGCCCAAGCGATGTACCATTGTCTCTACCATCCGCGCTGGTGCGTGAGTCCGCTTGACGGCCACCTGTCACCGCGGGTGATCTCCGCTGGCACCAATCCGCAGCGCTCGCGATCCGGTCGGCTTCCGACTCGACCGGCCGACTGCACAACGCGGCTGGAACGTCAGTGCCCTGCCCTCGCTTGCACGCGACCGCTCGCCGCGCACCGCGGTTTGAAGCCGGCCGTCTGACCGGGGAAACCTCACCCGCGTTACGCCCCGGAGGGCTCCTGTGTCTGTAACCCTGCCCCAGCTCATCGGCGCGGCCACCCGCCGCCGCAACGAAGCCGCCACCCGTCTCCAGCGCGCCCAGGACGAACTCGCGGCCCTGCGCGATCACCCCTACCTCGACGAGGACATGGTTCGAACCGCGGCCGAGGCCCGCGACCGGGCGAACGCCGAGCACCAGGCCGCCGACGACGAACTGACCGGCCTGCTCCGGTCCCAGGACGAAGAAGACCAGGTTCAGCGCGCGTACGGCTCGGTGCGTCCGACTGGTGCTTCGGGCGGCGGCCCGGCCCGCGAGCTCGCGCCGGCCACCGGCGCTGCACGGCAGGCTGGCTCGGCCGGACCGGCCTGGGTCCGCAGCAACGATGGCCAGAGCGCCGTCGTCGAGCGCGGCCAGCGGTTCGCCGAGCACGCCATCGTCGCCCGCCACTCGGCTGCCCGGGCGCAGGCAGAGCAGGCCGTCATCGGTCAGCACGGCGGCATCGCGAACATGGTCCGGGCGATGACCACCAGCACCGGCTCGGCGATCGTGCCGACCATCTGGGCGGGCCAGATCATCGACCGCGCCCGCAACGAGTCGCGGGTGCTCCAGGCCGGCGCCGAAATCGTGCCCATGGACGCCAAGGTCGTGCAGATCGGCCGGCTCACCGGCGACCCGACCGCGGCGTTCCGCACGGAAGGCTCGACGATCACCGCCAGCGACCCGACGTTCGACAACGTGACCCTCACCACGCAGACGATGAGCGCGCTGACCGTCGGCAGCCTCGAATGGTTCCAGGACGCCGACAACGCCGACCAGCTGGTGATGGACGCCATCGCCAAGGCCATCGCGCTTCAGCTCGACCTCGTCGCCCTGTACGGCTCGATCACCTCCGGCGCCGGCTCGATCAGCCTCGCCACGCCGCCGAACCCGCGCGGTGTGCTCGGCACGCTCCTGGCGGTCGCCTCGTCCAGCGTGCTCGGCGCCGCGACCAACGGCACCGCGCAGACCACGTCGTCGTACTGGAACGAGATTCTCGATCTGGTCTACACCGTGCGCGACTACAACGAGGACCCGAACGCGCTGATCTGGAACTCGAAGGCCGCACGCCAGTACGCCAAGGCATACGACACCACCGGGCAGCCGCTCGCGATCCCGGCCGACGTCGCCGCGATCCCGCGGCTGATGACCAACCAGGTCCCCAGCTACACCCAGGGCACCATGACCAGCCGCGCCACCGACGTGTTCGCCGGCGACTGGCGGCAGATGCTCATCGGTCAGCGCCTGGACGTCACGATCCAGGTACTCACCGAGCGGTACGCCGAGAACGGACAGGTCGGCATCGTGGCGCACTGGCGCGGCGACGTGCAGCTGGCCCGGCCGCGGGCGTTCGCCGTCTACCGCGCTCTCCAGGGCGCGTGACGCCATGGCGATGTCGAACCGTCGCGCCGAAGAAAATTCGGTGCGCCAGGATCTCGCCGCGCAGGAGCTCGGCGTCGACGGGCCGTCGACGCCGAGCGTCGCGCCGGCCTTCCTGCGCGCGGTCAGTCCCGAGGGCCACCTGGTGACGTTCGTGCCCGGGGAGACCCTGCCGGCCTGGGTACGTGACGTGCTCGCCGCTGGTCCGCACGCGTACGACGCGGACACCGGGGCATGGCTGCTCGGCGACCAGGCCGTCTGATCTAAGCGGCACGGCGTCAAGGTCACCTCGGATCCGTACCGAGCATCCGGATCCAGGAGCTATGGCCGGTCTCAACCCGCGGTTCTCCATCGACGCGGGGACCGGCCAGCGCCGTGCCGCCACTCATTGCACCGGAGGTTGTCACGTGGTCACACACATGCAGAGCGAGAACAGCGATGGCCCGTCGGCCGACGGTTTGGTTGAGGTCGGATGCGAGTGCATCGGGCGTCATCGACCAGGCTGCACGCGGATGGTTTCCCCGCTCGAAGGGCAGCCGCGATCTGCAACGGGACGTTCGTGGGGACCGCCGCCGCACCGCTGGCGATCGTGACTGTGACCGCCAGATTTTTCGGGAACGATCGGTCAGTTCACCCGCTGACCTGAACCTTTTTCTCTCCCCTGCACCACCCCTGGGGGGGCACAACGACCCCGTACCCCCTGCGGGATTCATGGTGTTCCGTGGCTCAGTACGACGTGAGGGTCTAGGAGCTGGCCCGGATCTTGTCCGGCCGGTGCTCCCGGATCCACGCCTCGACGTCGGCGGTGTTCCAGATCCGGCCCAGACTCAGCACGTCACAGGGATCCGGGAAGCCCTCGCTGCTGATCAACGCGCCGGTCTCGCGATCGGTGAGTCCGAGCCGCTTGCGGATCTCGCCGCGGGCCATGAGCCGGCAGGTGCGCCTTTCTTTGCGGCTCATGAGTCAGGCAGTCCGCGGGTTGCGGTCCAGATAGCGACCGGGTCCCGGTTGGCCGGCATCAGCTCGAACCCGTAGTCGGTCCGGCGCCCCAGGAACTCTTGCCTCCGCGGGTACGGGCCGCGGTCCGGGGAGATGACGACAGCCTGGAAGTACATCCAGCCCGGCCGGCACCGCTTGTCGGCGCAGATCCTTACGTCGCGCACGATGTAGTGGTGCAAGCCGTGCGGCCACACGACCAGCACGTCGGTCGACCGGGGGCGAAGCGGCGGAGTTTGCGCCCAGACGGTCACGGCAGGATCAGCCCGACCGGTGACCGCGGGGCGACGAGCTCGCGCGGCGGGTTGTCGCCGTGGGTGCCCCGGCAGGTACGGCACAGGGGCCGCGTGGCATCGACCGGCCAGATCGTCGACTGCACGTAGTCGTGCGGCCCGTAGTCAACCCGCTCGATGGTGATCTCAGCATTCGCTGCGGCGTCCGCCCGGGTGAAGCAGAAGTGCGGTCGGTCGTGCGAGTTGCGTAGCGCTGCCGCGCGCAGCGTGAAATGCGCCTCCACCGGACCATCGAGACAGGTGGCCTTGTGCACCACACCGGCCGGTTCGTACTCTCGCCGTTCCATTGCGCGCCTCCGGTCTCGGGATGCGACGAGCGGGCCGGGAGTCTCAGTCACCGGCCCGCCCGCCGCTCCGTGGAGTCGCGGGCCCACCGCGGGCCTGTGTCACCACACCCGCAGGCTGATCGCGACCTGAACGACAGAATGTCGCCCTAACGTCGCTTTCTGCGACGTCATTCATGACGACATTGCGGCGACAATGGGGGCGACATTAGGGCGACACGCGGCGTACCGTGTTGACCATGAACGAGCCTCAGTTCCGGCCGAACACCGCGCTGCGCGCTGCTCGTCTCGCCATGCACCTGTCGCAGGACGAGCTAGCCGAGCGGATGCGCGACGCTGGTGCGCCCAGCACGACCAAGCGGACCATCCAGCGATACGAGAGCGGCGAGACCACCAGCCCGCGCCCAGCCAGCGCCCGCGCGCTGGAGTCCGTCATCCGGCTCCCGATCGCCTCGCTCGGCTTCCCGGCGGATGCCGATGCGGTGGTGGTCGAAGATGGCAGGGGCGGCCACGACCTGGAGGTGCGCCGGTCGCCGGGGCCGGCGGCAGGCCCAACGCGCATCGCTGGTGGGTACTCGGGTATCTGGCTGTCGCGGTACGAGTTCTTCTCGTCCAGCCGGGACAGCACGTACACCGGGCAGCACTACGTGGTGCTCCTTCAGCATGACGACCGGCTGACCGTCCGGTCGCTGCCGGGCTCCGCGGCCTCGTCGCTGACGATGGACCTCACGGTCGACGGCAACGTGCTCACCGGCGCCTGGACCGAGCGGACCGACCCGCAGGGCCACTACAAGGGCTGTCTCTTATACACATCTCGGGAAGTGGCTCGGCTTCGGCAAGGACATGGACATCAACTCGGGCCCCTGGGAGCTGGTGTTCCAGGATGCCTCGACCGGCAAGGCGGCGCTCGCGAAGTACGACCGGCCGCCGGAGACCGACTAACGATGGGGAGCGGCCCGGCCCTGGAGGACCGGGCCGCTCGATCAGGCGATCTCAGCGAGGTTGGCCGCACGCTCTAGCAGACGGGCGAGATGCCGGGCGGTCCGTGGCGACAACACGTGGTTCTCGATGCGGACGACGGCCGGCGCCGTTACGCCTGTCACGCGACTGAATTCCCGCTCGACGTAGACGCCCACGACGTCGTTCTCTGCGGTCGGCACGAGGGTCTCCTCGGACTCGCAGTCGCGGAACTCCAGCGAATCGAGTTCGCTCAGGTGCTCGCCAGTGCACCACGAGGGGCAGTCGGGAACGGTCGGCGCTGGCCGGTCCTCGCGGTGCGGGAAAAGCCGGCTCATCACGATGCCGATGTCGGCGGGGGACAGCTCACCGCGACGGCGCCACGACAGCAACAGGAGTGCGGCGTCGGTGATCTTCTCTGGGGCGAAGGCGCCGATCGCGTTAACGGCGTCGTCTACAAGATCCAGATTGAGGGTGTTCGGTACGGTCTTCACGGGGTCGCCTCCATGGGGCGATCAAGAGCCCGGCCGGCGTTGCACCGCCGCGTCCGGGCTCGCCTGGTTTCTGGGCGAGGGGTGACGCGGGTAGCCGGTGGTCCGCGCGGTCCGCAGTCCGCAAATAGTCCGCAGGACGTCCGCAAATGGCTATCGATAGCCAACGTAACCAACGGTAGTAAGCGCTGGTCAGATGGATATCTGAGCAAGATCAGCAGGTCACGGAACGCCCCTACGACGTTCCGCTTCAACGTCTGACGATCGAGGCGGGAATACCGTGGTATGGTCGCGGCGTGCCGAAGACGAGGAAGGTCACGATCACGCTGCCGGTCGAGCTGCTGGAAAGCATGAAGAAGCACACCGACAACGTCTCCGGCTACCTTGCCGAGTTGGCCGAGCGCGCCGAGCGCCGCAGGCTTCTGCGGGAGGAGCTGGACCACTACCAAAGTGAGTTCGGCGCGTTCACCGATCAGGAGATGGCTGAGGCTCAGGCCCTTCTGCATGGAACCGACGGGATCGAGCGCGCGGCGTGAGCGTCGATTCGCTGGTGCTCGATTCGCAGGGTTTCTCCTCGTGGATCGACCGGGATCGCAAGGTGATGCGACTTCTGGAGCAGGCGGAGCGTGACGGGGTTGATCTCGCCATGTCGGCTGCCGCGATCATCGAGGTCTCGTATGGCGGCGTGGACGTCGCGCGGCTGAACTGGCTCCTTTCTCGGATCCGTGTGGAGCCGGTGACGAAGGAGAGTGCCCGTCGCAGTGCCGGTCTCCTGCGGGAGGCGGGGCTGCACGGGCACAAGTACGCCATCGACGCGATGGTTGCCGAGGTGGCATTGCGGCTGCCGGGAGCCGTGGTGGTTCTGACATCCGACGCCGACGACATGGTCAAGCTGTGTGGGCGGCGGGTCCGGGTCGTCGGGTTGTAGCCGGGACCTCCGGGTTTGCCTGGTGGAGTGCCATGGTGGGGCCCCCTTTGGGGTTCTTTGCCGGTTTTGGTGACTCCATCGGGTGACGTTCTGGACGCGGAGTGCGACTGGGCGGCCCCGGCTCGTGGGAACGTCGTCACGTGTACGACGACCACAGCCGAGAGGTAGCCGATGTCTGACTGGGTTCTGGTGCCGTGCCTGGTGACGCTTCGGGCCGAGTTCAACACGGTGGCCCCCAAGCGTGACCGGGGCTCGGACGGATCGATCGGGGACAGCAACCACAAGTCCAATTCCGATCACACGCCGGACGAGGACTCGGATCCTCTGCGTGATCACGACGCGGATTCGAAGAACGAGGTGCACGCGCTCGACATCGACAGTTCGGGACCGTGGCCGGGTGGTCCGGCCTGGTTCGACGCGGCGGTCAAGCGCATTGTGGACCGCCATCGCCGCGGAGTGGACGACCGCCTCCACTACGTGATCTGGAACCGGCAGATCGCGAGCCGGGACATCCAGAACTGGACGTGGCGGGCCTACAAGTCGACGACGGATCCGCACACCGGTCACGCCCACTTCTCGGCCCGGTACACGACCGCGCAGGAGCAGGACACCGGCCCCTGGGGGCTGGAAGGGGATGACATGCCGTTGAACAGCGATGACAAGAGTTTCATCAGCGACGAGGTTCGGGACGCCTCGGTGGCCGCGCTGACGCTGGTGCTGTCCGAGGCGTACCGGGCGGCCAGCGGCAAGGCGGGCGGCACGACTCCCGAGGACCGGCGCGCGCGCAACTGGCGTGACTACCTCCGGGGCGTCGTCGGTGGCCCGGTCGACGTGTCCGGCGTGCCGGCCGCGACCGCTGCCGAGGTGCTGCGGGTGCTCGGTTCCGCGGCGAGCCCGGAGACGGTGGCCGCCCTGTCTCTTATACACAAAGAGACAGCCTGCGGCCGGTGCTCGGCACCGACGCCCCGGCGGTCGGCCGGATCCTCACCGGACAGACCTGATCGTCGCCCGCACGGCGCTGATCAACGGGGAAACGGCCGCGGCCTGCCAGAATGAGGCGTGATCAACGCCGGGTCGACCGTGGGTGAGCGGATCGCTCGCATTGTCTCCGAAGTTCTCGCGCCGGCGGTGCTGGTCGCTGCGTTGCTGGTCACCGTCGGGTGGCACGCCGGCGAGGCGCCCGGTGTCTCCCGCTGGTGGGGGCTGCCGGGCGCGGTCTTCGCGGCCGTCATCCCGCTGGGATATGTGCTGCACGGCGTGCGGACCGGCCGCCTCACCGACCACCACATCCCGGATCGGGCCGCCCGCCGGCTGCCCTTGCTGTTCGGGGTCGCGTCGCTCAGCGCCGGGCTGATCGTGCTGGTGCTGCTCGGCGCGCCCCGCGAGGTGCTAGCGCTGCTCGTCGCCGGCGGTAGTGGGCTGGTCATCTTCGCGCTGGTCACGCACTGGTGGAAGATGTCGATCCATGCCGGGGTGGCGGCCGGGGCGCTGGCCACGATGACCGCGATCTACGGGCCGGTGGCGCTGCTCGGCGTGCCGCTGGTGGTGCTCGGCGGGTGGGCGCGGGTGCGGCTGACCGCGCACACGCCCGCTCAGGTGGTGGTCGGGGCGCTGGCCGGTGCGCTCGTGGCCGGCACGATCTTCCCTGTGCTGCGTTGAGAGACCCGAAACAGACAGGACCCGATTTCGCCGTACGGTGTTCGCCATGACCTGGACGATCGAGGAACGGTCCTGGGACGACCCGGCCGGTGTGGCCCTGCGCCGAGCGCAGCGTGCCGAGCTGGACGCCCGGTACGGATCCGACGACCACGAGCCCGGCGGCGCCCCGGCCGCGGCGGAGATCGACGTCTTCCTGGTCGCGACGCGCGGCGGCGAGGCGCTCGGCTGTGGCGCGCTGCGACGGCTCGACGACCGCAGCGCCGAGGTGAAGCGGATGTACGTGTCACCGGCGAGCCGTGGTTCCGGCGTCGCGACCGCGATCCTTCGCGCGCTGGAGGCCGCCGCGAAGCAGCGCGGCTGGTCGACGGTGCGGCTGGAGACGGGGACGGCGCAGCCCGAGGCGATCCGCTTCTACGAGCGGGAGGGCTACCGGGAGATCCCGTTGTACGGCAAGTATGTCGGCTCGCCGATCTCGAAGTGCTACGAGCGCGTGGTGGGTTAGTCGGTCGCCATCGCGGAGAACGCGGACGCGAGTCGTTCCAGGTCGAGCTCGCCCAGGTGGTCGAAGATGTGCCGCCGCACGCTGGCCAGGTGGGTCGGCCACGCCTCGCGCAGGCGCTCCAGGCCGTCCTCGGTGAGGACCGCGTTCGCGCCGCGCGCATCCTCCTCGCAGCGGATCCGTTTGAGGTAGCCGAGCGACTCCAGTTTCGCCGCGAGCCGGGTCATCCCGCTCAGCGACATGTCGCAGGCCGCGGCGAGCTCGCTCATCCGCATGCGCCGGCCGGGCGTCTCGGAGAGGTGCCGGAGCACGGAGTACTCACTGGCGGACATGCGCTGCTCGCGCATCAGGTCGGCGTCCAGGGCCCGGGGAATGACGAGCAGGAAGCGGCCGAGCGCGCGCATCACCTCCTCCTCCGTCGGGCTCAGGGGGACGGGGGGTCCAGATGCTGGCATGCCTGTGATCGTACGGCCGCCCCGCATCCCGCCCGCGGAGCGTGTTCGGCGATATTTCGCCTCGTAGGGGGAACGCGCCACTCAGGTTGCGGACACCGCCGGTCAGCATTTCGGGGGACTGTCGGACGCTTGTCTTTCGTTCCGGACAAGTCACAATGCTTTGGTGCAAACCCAGACAACTAGTGACTCAATGCAGCATCTGCTCGAATTGCCACGAAAGTCTGCGTGGGCCCGTCTGCCGTTCGGTGTCCGTATGCTCGCCGGGACCAGCGCGCTACTGGCGCTGCTCAGCGTCGGTGCGGCGACCGCGGCTGTGCTGAACGGAAGTGACGGCCCCGTCCAGACCGCCGAGCAGACCCTGGCCGGTGACCCCGGGGCCGCGCACCTGGAGCTGTCTCTTATACAC
>KL571195.1:125866-127096 GCA_000715855.1 Actinoplanes liguriensis | reverse complement strand
GGCAGGTGCACGTCCCGGTGCAGCCCGCGCCGCCGGTCGCCGCCGCCGGTCAGCCGTCGGAGGGCGGCACCGAGCTGAGCCGCGCGCGGGACGAGGACCCGGCCGACCGGACCGGGCCGCGCGTTCCCCGCTCGTCGCGCACGCTCGCGGAGAAGCCGGTGACCAAGGCGAAACCGGGACTCCCGGCGACCGCCGATTCCGTCGTCACCACCCGGACCGACGTGGAGACGCAGCCCATCCCGTTCCGCACCCGGGTGATCCGCGACATCACGCTGCCGCAGGGCTACCGCCGGGTGGAGACCCCGGGCACGCCGGGCGAGCGGACGATCCGCTACGAGGTGACCCTCGTCGACGGCGAGCCGACCAACCGGCGGGTGGTGGACACCACGGTCACCCGGCAGCCGCAGCAGCGGGTGATCGTCTTCGGCATCCAGGAGGACTGCGTGGGCGCGCTGGACCTCTGCCTGCCGCTGGGCCGGACCGCCTGCCCGCAGGGCGACGACGCGGACCTCCCGGACCCGCGGTCGACGGTCGACGAGTCCGGGGCCGGCCCGGCGGCGATCACCGACGAGGACCACGCTCTGTTCGACCCCGAGTTGCCGGCCGACGTGCGGCAGGAACCGGCCACGGCGTGCTGAATCGGACGGCCGATCACCCTAGGCTTGTCGTATGGCACTCTCCGACGCCGAACTGACCGAGATGGCCCAGCGTCTGCTCACCGTTCCGGGGGTGGTCGGGGTCGTGCTCGGCGGCAGCCGGGCCCGGCAGACCCACTCGGCGGAGTCCGACACCGATCTCGGCCTGTACTACCGGGCGCCGTTCGACACCGGCCGTCTCGGCGAGGTGGCGGTCGAGGTGGCCGGGGACCGGGCCCGGGTCACCGCGCCCGGCGAGTGGGGACCCTGGGTCGACGGCGGCGGCTGGCTGCGGATCGGCGACCACCCGGTGGACTGGATCTACCGGGACCTGGACCGGGTGCGGCGGTGCTGGTCCGAGGCGGAGCAGGGCCGCTACGAGTTCCACGCGCAGGGCGGCCATCCACTCGGGGTGCCGGATTTCGCGTACGCGGGCGAATTGGCCCTTGGCCGCATCCTGGCCGATCCGACCGGGGAGCTGGCCGCGCTGCGACGCCGCGTCCTGGTCTTTCCGAGGCCGCTGGCCGAGGCCCTGGTCTCCGGGCTGTGGGAGGCGGATTTCCTGGTCGGCCTGGCCCTGTCTCTTATACACATC
>KL571195.1:124338-125646 GCA_000715855.1 Actinoplanes liguriensis | reverse complement strand
ATGTGTATAAGAGACAGGTCGGGGTGTGTGCGCACGCCCTGCATGGCGCGGCCGGCCAGTGGCTGATCAACGAGAAGGGCGCGATCGCGGCGGCCGGGCGGCTGCCGGGCGCTCCGGCGAAGTTCCAGGAACGTGTCGACGCCGCGTTCTCCGCGATCAACAACGACCCGCTGCACCTGACGCTGGCCATCGACATCGCGGCCGATCTCGTGCTGGAGACCACCGAGGCGTGCGCGATGATGTTGCGATGACCGCGGACATTCCTACCATTCTGGCCACCAGCGCGGGTTTCCAGCGGGGCCGGCGTGGCAATTTCGACATCCGGCCGGGCCGGATCCACCACTTCGCGGCGGAGCTGGCCAACGCGGCGAAGGCTCCGAAGATCTGCGTGCTGGCCCAGGCCACCGGCGACCCCGACGCCCGGATCGGCGCGTTCTACTCGGCCTTCGCCGGAACCAAGTTCACCGTCTCGCACCTGCAGCTGTTCCCGATGCCGAACATCGAGGACATCCGCGCGCACCTGCTCGCCCAGGACGTGATCTGGGTCGACGGCGGCAGTGTGGCGAACCTGTGCGCGGTCTGGCGGGTGCACGGGCTGGACGAGATCCTGCACGAGGCGTGGCAGGCCGGCGTCGTGATGAGCGGCGTGTCGGCCGGCTCGATCTGCTGGCATCAGGGCGGCAGCACGGACAGCTTCGGGCTGAGGCTGCGCGGGTTCACCGACGGGCTGGGCTGGCTGCCGTACAGCAACGGGGTGCACTACGACGCCGAGGAGCAGCGCCGGCCGATGATGCACGAGCTGATCGGGAACGGCACCCTGGGCGACGGCTTCGCGACCGACGACGGCGCGGGGCTGGTCTATCGGGGCATCGCTCTGGCGGAGGCCGTCTCGGATCGGGAAGGCCCCCGGGGGTACGAGCTCAAGCGCGCCGCCGACGGCTCGGTGACCGAGACGCCGCTGCCGACCCGGGTGCTTCCGGAATACCCGAACTGACCGATTCGTCCAGCCGGTCCGGCTAAACTACCCGCGGACCTGCGCAACCACACCGCTGTCGATTCCGTTGTTCGCTGCGGAGTCAATACCCGAGGGAGACCGATGAAGGCGATGGTGAAGCAGCCCGTGTCGCGCGGCGGCGAGGGCGGCAGTTACTAGATCGACCGGGCCCGGGGGTCAGTGCAACGCGACGGTGGCCAGGCCGACCAGCACCGCGGAGAGCAGTAGTGCCATCGCGAAGATCGTGTTCGCGCCGAGGAGCACGGCCAGCCGATGTGGCTGACCCCCCTCCCCGCCGGTCGCCGGCCCGGGTC
>KL571195.1:122937-124112 GCA_000715855.1 Actinoplanes liguriensis | reverse complement strand
GAGATGTGTATAAGAGACAGGGTCCGAGATCGCTGCCGAGCAGCTCGCGGCTCGGCCTGCGCGTCAACGGCTTCTGTAGGTGAGCCAGCACCGGTGATCGCCTCCGAAGCGGGGGTCAGGGGCATCGATAGATTGCGGTGAACCTCCCGGGTAGCATGCGGCGGGGCGGCCGGGGCCAGCAATAGTTACTCGTGAGTAACCGTTCGCCGGTAGGCCGGTCTGGCATGCCGTATCCTCCGTCCGGCTTTCGAACATCGGTCGAACAGCCACCCCGAATCGGGCAACGTCACTCTTTGACGTGATTTATCCACCCGGCATCGGTCGGCATCATGATGAGGATGCCGGTAGTGCCGTCCAAGTATCAGACCTTGTTCAGGGGCACCCTGAACGTCCTGGTCATGCTCATCGGACTGGCCTCCGGCGTCGCCCAGCTCGCCGAGATCCCGGCCGGGACCGCCCAGTGGGCGCTGACCGCGGTCTTCCTGGCCGCCCTGCTCTACTTCGTCGTCCGGTTCTGGCAGATCGCGTTCGTCCTGCGGATCCGCCAGCTTCGCGCCGAGCTGCTGGAGGCGACGAAGGCGCTGGCGCTGCAGCGGGCCGGGCACCAGCACTACCTGGACGCCATCCAGCGGATCAGCGACCGGGAGAAGCCGCTCTTCCAGGAGACCCTGGAGGTGACCGTCGCGGTCGGCGCCGACGACGACAGCGACCGGATCGTCGAGAAGCGGGTCACCACGCCGGAGCCGCTGGTCACGCACCGGACCATGCGGCCGATCGTGCCGACCGACGACGAGCGGATCGTGCGGCTCGACGACATCGCGTTCAAGGCGCACCGGCAGACGTCCGGCACGATCACCGCGCTGCCGCTGGAGCAGAGCCGGCTGCTGCGGGTCTGGATGATCTTCGACCCGGCGATGATGACACCGACCGAGTGGCAGGTCGAGTACCGGCCGCGCGGGCTGTGGCGGCCGCTGCGGGAGCGCGGCTGGGACCAGCTGGTCTGGGAGGACCGGCTGCCCACCGCGAGCGGGACGCCGTCCGCGTTCTCGCGCTTCGAGGTGACGTTCACGTTCCCGGAGAACGACCAGCCACCGAGCGTCAAGGAGCGCCAGGGGTACGGCGTCTTCAGCGACCCGGTGCAGGACCTGTCTCTTATACACATCTCTGATGGCGCG
>KL571195.1:119401-122785 GCA_000715855.1 Actinoplanes liguriensis | reverse complement strand
TCAGAGATGTGTATAAGAGCCAGGTCTGGGATCTGACGCAGGCGGTCGGCGGGCGCTGAGCCTTGTCGGCCGGCGCTCACTGTCGTTATGCGGGCCGCAGAGCCACGGTGCGGGCCGGCTGAACGGGGGGCCTGGTCAGGAGGCGTAGCCGAGGATGAGGTTGTGGGCGTGGTGAGCCTTGTCGGAGCCGCGGAACTCGACCTCGTACACGTGCTGGCCCACGGTGATCGCGATCTCGCCGCTGGAGAAGAACTGGCCCACCCAGCTCTTGTTGCTGACGACGCTGACCGAGCTCACCTTGCTGTAGGGGATGCTCGTGATCGCGAACTTCTTACCGACGAACGACTTGTCCTGGATGATGATCCGGCGGTTGGTCAGGCCGAGGAAGCCGGTGCCCACGCCGATCGCGTCGTAGACGGCGATGACCGTCTCGCCTTCGAGCAGCCCGCTCTGGACCTGCTCGAGCTGGCTCTTGTTGTCGTAGATCACGTCTGCCATGGGCCGCAGCGTAGCCGGGGATCCTTACGGATGTTCGAGCACGGTGCGATAGAAGTCCTCGATGCGGGCCGCCAGCGTGACCTCACCGTCCGTGATGGCTTCGCCGTCCCGGTCACCCAGGCAGATCTGCGTGTGGCCGTCGACCCGCCGGATCACCGGCCGGATCGAGAGTGTGTCCGCCGCCACCTTGATCCGCTCGGTCAATGCGGCATGCTGACTGTCGTCGCACGCGAGATCGCGGCGCAGCTGCACGCCGTCCCGGGTCCAGCCGCCGAGCAACGCGAGGGCGTCGCTCAGATAGTCGGAGCCGGTACTGGTCCGGCGTTTCCTAGCCCGCATGGCCGCACCCCCCAAAGCGTTGTTGCCGGCTTGTGGCCGAACTGTCGCCGTGTCGTCATGGTCGGTACGCACAGTCTCGTCCGTTGGGACAGTGATGTCCACGCCCACATATCCGCGTTTGGGGGACGATCGGGGCGGCTCGGGCAACCTGATCGGCGGAGTTTTGTGCGATCTTGTTTCTCATGCCGTCGGAACAGTACGTCAAGCCACAGCCGTCACCCAGGGTGATTGTGGCGGCAGTGATCATCGCGGGTGGGCGGGTGCTCGCCTGTCAGCGCAGCGCCCCGCCGGAGGCGGCAGGCAAGTGGGAGTTCCCCGGTGGCAAGGTGGAGCGGGGCGAGACCGACCAGCAGGCGCTGGCCCGTGAGTGCGTCGAGGAGCTCGGCATCACCGTCGAGGTCGGCGACCGGGTCGGGCCGGACGTGCCGCTGGCCCACGGCCGTGCCGTGCTCCGGGTCTACGCCGTCGAGGTGCTCGACGGCGTTCCGGAGGCGCTGGAGCATTCCGCCCTGCGCTGGCTGGCCGTGGACCAGTTGAACAGCGTCCCGTGGCTGCCCGCTGACGTCCCGATCGTCGCCGAGCTCCCCGGATTACTGGCCTGAATACTGTTTGCGCAGCTCCCGCTTGAGGACCTTCATGCTGGGCCCGAGCGGGAGCGACTCGGCGAACCGGACCTGCCGCGGGTACTTGTGCTTGCCGAGCCGTTCGCGTGACCAGTCGATCAGCTCCTGCTCGGTGAGGCCCTTGTCTTCCAGGACCACCACCGCGCAGATCTCCTCCCCGTGCGTCGCGTCGGCCACCCCGATGACCGCGACCTGCTGGATCGCCGGGTGCCGGGCGATGACCTCCTCGACCTCGCGCGGGTACACGTTGAAGCCGCCCCGGATGATCAGATCCTTGGTGCGGTCGACGATGCTGATGAAGCCCTCGTCGTCCTTCACCCCCAGGTCACCGGTGCGGAACCAGCCGTCGACGATGGCCTCCGCGGTCGCCTCCGGACGATTCAGGTAACCGGCGAAGATGTTGTGCCCGCGGATCACGATCTCACCCAGCTCGCCGGTCGGCAGGAACTCGATGCGCTCCGGGACCTCGGGCCGGGCGATCTCCACCTCGACGCCCCAGATGGGATGCCCGACCGTGCCGGGCTTGGCGCCGTACGCCGGCTGATTGGTCGTTGCCGTGGGCGAGGTCTCGGAAAGACCGTAGCCCTCCCAGATGTGCGACCCGAACGCCTCCGCGAAGCGCTCCAGCACCGCCACCGGCAGCGACGCCCCACCGGAGACGCAGAGCTTGAGCTTGGGCAGGCGCTCCGCCTTCGCCGCCGCCTCGAGCAGGCCGATGTACATGGTCGGCACGCCGTGGAAGATCGACACGTTCTCCCGCAGGATCAGGTCGATCGCCGCCTCGCCGGAGAAGCGGGGCAGCAGCACGAGCGTCCCGCCGAGCCGGAACGTCGCGTTCATCCCGACCGTCTGGCCGAACGTGTGGAACAGCGGCAGGCAGCCCAGCACCACGTCGTCGCCGGTGATCGGGTGCACGTCGAACACGTTCACCGCGGCGTTCATCACCAGGTTGAGGTTCGTGAGCAGGGCGCCCTTCGGCTTGCCGGTGGTGCCGCTGGTGTAGAGGATCACCGCGACGTCCTCGGCCTCCCGGGTCACGTACGTGTGCAGCGCCGGGACCTCGGCCGACACCTGCTCCAGCCGCCGCGGAGCGCTCGGCAGATCGGCCGGCAGCGGCCCGACGTTCACCAGCGGCGTGCCGGAGATCTGCGCCGCGGCCGCCCCCACCTGCAGGAACGCGGAATGCGTGACGAGCAGGTCGGCCTGGCTGTCGGTGAGGACGTAGGCCACCTCCTCCGGTTGCAGCAGCAGCGACACCGGCACGACCCGGGCGCCGGCGGCCAGCGCCGCGTAGTAGACCCGGGGGAAGTCCGCGACGTTCGGGATCATCACGGCGACCGTGCTGCCCGGGCCGATGCCGAGCTGCTGCAGGCCGGCCGCGTACTCCCGGGCCTGCTGCCACAACTCGCGGTACGGGATCCGGGCGCCCGCGTCGACCACCGCCACCTTCTCCGGGTACCGGCGCGCGCTCTCCGCCAGAACTGTGGCCAGGGACAGAGTCGTCATGCTGGGTTCCCCTTCGAGTGATGTACGTCGCAGCTTGCGCATAAACTAGCGGCGTAAGTTTTTGCGCGTCCAGTGTTGATTTCTGATTTCCAGGGAGTTGCCAACATGGCTCGGCCGCGACAGGCGTTGCTCACCAGGGAGCGCATCGTCGAAGCCGCCTCCACGCTGATCGACGCCGAGGGCCTGGACGCGCTGTCGATGCGGCGGCTCGCCACCGAGCTCGGCGTGCAGGGCCCGTCGCTCTACAACCACTTCGCCACGAAGGCGGAGATCGTCGACGCGGTCGCCGAGGCGGTGGTCGCCGAGGTCGACATCGGGGTGTTCGCCGACCGCGACTGGCGGCAGGGGCTGCGGCTCTGGGCGAAGTCGTACCACGCGGTGCTCACCGCCCACCCCAACATCTGTCTCTTATACACAT
>KL571195.1:118716-119187 GCA_000715855.1 Actinoplanes liguriensis | reverse complement strand
GCCATGGCCGAGGCCGTCTACGGCGCGCTGATCGACGCCGGCTGGACCCGCTCGCGGGCCACCCACATCGGCGCGCTGATGCGCTACCTGATCACCGGCTCCGCGCTCGGCTCGTTCGCGCTCGGCTTCGAGAGCGACCCGGAGCTGTACGACCGCTATCCGCACCTGCACCGCGCCCACGAGCTGCCGGCCCATCGCGCCGCGGTCGACGAGGGCGCGTTCGAACTCGGGCTCGACGTGCTTCTCGCCGGCCTGTCCGACCACTACGACCAGGGGGTACGCCGATGACGTCGGAATTGCGCGAACAGCTCTACATCGGGGGCGCGTGGGTGCCGCCGGAGTCCAGCGACCGGATCGAGGTGGAGAACCCGTACACCGAGCAGGTGATCGGGCACGTCCCGGCCGGCACGCCGGAGGACGTGAACCTGGCGGTCTCCGCCGCACGGCAGGCCTTCGACGGCTGGTCCGGCC
>KL571195.1:116894-118497 GCA_000715855.1 Actinoplanes liguriensis | reverse complement strand
GGCCTTCGACGGCTGGTCCGGCCTGCCGATCACCGAGCGCGGCGCTCACCTGGACCGCCTGCACCAGGCGCTCTCGGCGCGCGCCGCGGACATCGCCCGCACGGTCGGCCAGGAGCTCGGCACGCCCCTGAAGATCGCCCAGGCGGTCCAGGCGGGCCTGCCCCTCACGGTCCTCCGGGGGTACGCGGACCTGGCGTCCCGCCCGGCGGAGGAGCAGACCATCGGCAACTCGCTGATCGTGCGCGAGGCGGCCGGTGTGGTCGGCGCGATCACCCCGTGGAACTACCCGCTGCACCAGGTCGTCGCGAAGGTCGGTGCGGCGCTCGCGGCCGGCTGCACCGTCGTGCTCAAACCGAGCGAGCTGACGCCCCTGGTGGCGTACCTGCTGTTCGACGCGGCCGACGAGGCGGGTCTGCCGCCCGGCGTGCTCAACCTGGTCACCGGCACCGGAGCGGCCGTCGGCGCGGCGATCGCCGGTCACCCGGACGTCGACATGATCTCGTTCACCGGCTCCACCGCGACCGGCCGCGCGATCAGTCACGCCGCCGCGGACCGGATCGCCAAGGTCTCCCTGGAGCTCGGCGGCAAGTCGGCGAACGTGATCCTCGACGACGCGGACCTGGTCAAGGCGGTCAAGGTCGGCGTCGGCAACGCGTTCCTCAACTCCGGCCAGACCTGTACCGCGTGGACCCGCATGCTGGTGCACCGCAGCCACTACGACGAGGCCGTCGCGCTCGCCGCCAAGACCGCGGCCGGCTACACCCTCGGCGACCCGTTCGACGCGGCCACCCGCCTCGGCCCGCTCGTGTCGGCCGCTCAACGTCAGCGCGTACGCGGGTTCATCGAACGTGCCGACGCCCGGCTCGTCGCCGGTGGGCTGGACGCGCCGCTGCCGCCGACCGGGCACTTCGTGGCGCCGACCGTCTTCGCCGACGTCACCCCGGACAGCGAGCTCGCCCAGGAGGAGGTCTTCGGGCCGGTGCTGTCGATCATCCCGTTCGACTCCGACGACGAGGCCGTGGCGATCGCCAACAATTCGAAGTACGGCCTGGCCGGCGCGGTGTGGGGCGGCGACGAGCACGCCCTGGCCGTGGCGCGGCGGATCCGCACCGGCGCGGTCGACGTGAACGGCGGCTCGTTCAACCCGTTCGCCCCGTTCGGCGGGTACAAGCAGTCCGGCGTCGGCCGGGAGCTCGGGCAGTTCGGCCTGGAGGAGTTCCAGCAGGTGAAGGCGATCCAACGATGAGCGAGTCGGCGAGCGAATCCATGGGCACAGTTCTCACACCATCGCGGCGCCGGAACGCAGCGGAGGTGACGCGATGACCCACTACATTTCCGGCCTGGTCGTGCGTGAGCCGGACGGCCCGGCGACCGTCGAGGAGCTGCGCCTGCCCGAGATCGGCCCGGGCCAGGTGCGCGTGCGGGTCCGGGCGGCCGGCGTCTGCCACTCCGACCTGTCGATGATCAACGGGACGCTGCGCCCGCCGCACCCGCTCGTCCTCGGCCACGAGGCGGCCGGCGAGGTCGTCGAGATCGGCGAGCACGTCACCCGGGCGGCGGTCGGCGACCACGTGGTGCTGAACTGGCAGCCGCCGTGCCGGCA
>KL571195.1:112899-116715 GCA_000715855.1 Actinoplanes liguriensis | reverse complement strand
GATGTGTATAAGAGACAGGCGACCACGGGCAGCCGTGGCTCTGCTCCACGTCGTCCGGCGTCGCCGCGCTGGAGAACGGGATCACGCTCGACGGCGCGCCGGTGCACGTGACGCTCGGCCTCGGCGCGTTCGCCGAGCAGGTCGTCGCTCCGGAGAACGCCGTCATCGCCGTACCCACGGAACTGGATTTTGAGGTCGCGGCGCTCCTCGGGTGCGCGGTGCTGACCGGGTCCGGCGCCGTCCGCAACACCGCGAACGTGCAGCCGGGTGAATCCGTGCTGGTCATCGGCCTCGGCGGGGTCGGGCTGTCGGTCGTCGCGGCGGCCCGGGCGGCCGGCGCCGGCCAGGTCATCGCCGTCGACGTCAGCGAGGCGAAGAAAGGACTGGCCGAGGCGGCCGGCGCGACCGACTTCGTGGTGTCGTCGGATGCGCTCTCCAAGGACATCCGGGTGCGCACCGAGGGCCGCGGGGCGGACCACGCCATCGAGTGCGTCGGCCGGGCGTCGACGATCCGCGCGGCATGGCGGGCCACCCGGCGTGGCGGCCAGGTCACCGTCGTCGGGATGGGCGCGGCCGACGACATGGTGCAGATCGCCGCGCTGGACATCTTCTCGTCGGCGCGGACACTGCGGGCCTCGGTCTACGGCCAGGCCGACCCGGACATCGCGGTGCCCGCCCTGGCCCGGGACGTGCTCGACGGCACGCTCTCGCTGGACCATCTGATCACCGACCGGATCGGGCTGGCGGACGTGCCGGCCGCGTTCGAGCGCATGGCCCGCGGCGAGGGTGCCCGCTCGGTCGTCCGGCTCTGATCACCGTGACCTCGCCGGGCGCGCTCCCGATGCCCGGCGAGGTCCTGCACTTCTCCGAGGACCCGTCGATCACCCGCTTCGTCCCGCACGTGGCGGCGACCGCTCAGCAGCCCGAGCCGTACGTCTGGGCGGTCGACCGGGACCAGGCGCCGTCCTACTGGTTCCCGCGGCAGTGCCCCCGGGCGCTCGCCTGGGTCCTCCCCACGACGACCGTTTCCGATCGCGACCGGATCATCGGCGCGGGCTGCGGATCACGGGTGCACGCGATCGAATACTCCTGGCTTCCGGCGATGAGATCGATTTCCCTGTACGCGTACCGCCTGCCCGCCGACCGGTTCCGCCCCTTCGGCACACACGCGTGGGTGTCCTCGGAGACGGTCGTGCCGCTCGCCCCGCCGTCGCCGGTCGGCGACCTGATCGACGTCCACGCCGCAGCGGGAGTCCAGCTGCGCCTGCTGCCGGATCTGTGGCCCTTCTGGGCCGAGGTGACCACCAGCACCCTGGCCTTCAGCGGCATCCGCCTCCACAACGCACAGCAGCCAGGGAGCCGTCACTGAATGCTACGGTTGCCCCGTGACTAGGCTGCCCGAGTGGATGTATCCGCCGCGCGACGAGGGGTGGTTCGCCGACGATCTTGATCATTTCCCTGAGGCGCCGCGCCATACCGAGCTGATCGACGGAGTGCTCGTCTTCGCGCTTTTCCCCCGGCAAATCCGGCACACCATGATCGTTGATGAATTGCGCGGTGTCCTGGGGCGAGAGGCACCGGAGGGCATCAACGCCCTACGGGAGATCGCAGTCAAGCTCGACGGCAGAAATCGGGTTGAAGCGGATGTTCTGCTTACGACCGGCCCGGGTAACTCCACTTTCCTTACCCCCGATCAGGTGCTCCTGGTGATCGAGGTGATCTCACCGGAGTCCGCGTACCACGACCGGATGGTCAAGCTGCGTAAATATGCGGAATCCGGCATCGCGCACTGCTGGCTTGTTGAGGAAGAGGACGGCACGCCGGTCGTCCATACGTATGGGTTCGACGGGCCCGGTCGCTCCTACGTGCCGACCGGAATCCATCGCCACGAGTTGCGCAGTCGCATGCCGTTCCCGATCGAATTGAATTTGGACAGCCTGCCGTCCGGCCTTCATAGCTGAACCTATGCGTCGGGATTCCGGGCCCGGGCCGGGCGGTGCACGCCGATCCAGGTCTCTACCTCGGCGACCAGCCAGACCGAGCCGCCGGGGAGATCGTCGAACGAGTGCGGGAAGCCGTCACGGTTCACGATCGCGTAGGCACGCTGCCGGCTGACACCGAGCCGCCCGGCGATGTCCCCGGTCGTGTAGAGCTTCCCTTTGGTCCCCACCGACCTCACGGTAATCATCCGGGCGGCGGTTGGATACCGGCACGACTCCCACTTTGAGGCGACTCGTCGGCCTCCCCACCGCTCGGCCCGCCGGTATTCGTCGATGTCTGCCTGGCTCTACCGTCGGGCCTGGGCGGCAGCCTCCTCACCGCCGGCCGGTTCGACGAACTCGGGTCGGGTGTCGCTCCACTCGAGGTATCCGGTCAACGCGAGGCCGTCTTGACGCGGCCGAGTTCAGAAATCGCCGCGGAAGTGGATCGGCATTCTCGGATGTCGGATAGGTGATGGAGGTGGACGGCACTCGGTGTCATGGTGCGGCGATGGGGGAGAAGTCTGCCGGGAACCGGCTGCTCGAGCGGTCCACGCAGCTGGCCGCCCTGCACCACGCGCACGCCACGATCGCCGCCACCGGGAGCGGGATTCTGGTGTTGCTGGGCGGGGAGGCCGGCGGCGGGAAGACCGCGCTGGTGCGGCAGTTCCGGGCGGAGGTGCGGGCGGCCCGGCCGGTGCTCTGGGGGGCCTGTGATCCGCTCTGGACCCCGCGGCCGCTCGGGCCGTTCCTGGAGATGGACGAGCTGATCGAGCTGGGCGCCAAGTCGTACGAGCTGGCGACCGGGATCATGCGGGACGTGCGGGCGCGGCCGGGGCTGGTGCTGGTGCTGGAGGACCTGCACTGGGCGGACGAGGCGACCATGGACGTGCTGAGCGTGCTCGGCCGGCGGATCGGGACGATTCCGGCGCTGGTGATCGCCACGTACCGCAGTGACGAGGTGGGCCGCGAGCATCCGTTGCGCCGGCTGCTCGGCGAGTTGCAGGGCGCGTCGATCCGGCGGTTGAGCGTGCCGCCGCTCTCCGCGGACGCGGTCTGTGAGCTGGCGAAGGAGCACGGGCGGGATGGGCGCGCGCTGCACGAGGCGACCGGCGGGAACCCGTTCTTCGTGACCGAGGTGCTGGCGCGTGACGACGGGGATGTTCCGCTGACCGTGCGGGACGCGGTGCTTGCCCGGGTGGCCCGGCTCAGCCCGGCCGCGGCGGCGGTGCTGGACGTGGTCTCGCTCGTTCCGCCGTACGCCGAAATGAACTTGATCTTCGAAGTGGAGGGTCTGGACGAGGCTCTGCGGGCCGGGATGCTGGAGAGCGTGCCCGGCGGGGTGGCGTTCCGGCACGAGCTGGCGCGGCTCACCGTCGAGGAGTCGCTGGCCCCGCATCGGAGACTGGCGCTGCATCGACGTGTGCTGGCAGCGCTTCTGGAGGGGGCCGCCGATCCGGCCCGGATCGCCCATCACGCGGAGGCGGCCGGTGACACGGACGCCGTGCTGACGTGGGCGCCGCGCGCCGGGGAGCAGGCCGCGGCCTCCGGCGCCCATCGGGAGGCCGCCGCGCAGTTCGCGCGGGCCCTGCGCTTCGCCGCCGGCCTGGACCCGAAGGACCGCGCCGACCTGCTGGAACGCCGCTCCTACGAGTGTTATCTGACCGAGCAGACGCCGGATTCGATCGCGGCGCTGCGGTCGGCGATCCGGGAGCGCCGGCAGATCGGCGACCGGCTCGGCGAGGGGGTCGCGCTGTCGAACCTGTCCCGGCGGCTGTGGTGCGGCGGTTTCCCGGACGATGCCGCCGAGGCCGGCCGGGAGGCGTTGCGGCTGCTG
>KL571195.1:111850-112739 GCA_000715855.1 Actinoplanes liguriensis | reverse complement strand
AGGCGTTGCGGCTGCTGGAGCCGATGCCGGGGCGGGAACTCGCGGTGGCCTGCTCGAACCAGGCGGCGGTCGCCCTGAACATCGAGGAGTACACGGAGACGATGGAGTTGGGCGCCCGGGCGTTGGAGCTGGGCGAGCGGTTCGGCGATACCGAGGTGGTCGTGCACAGCCTGAACAACATGGGCACGATGATGATGCTCAACGGCGAGCCGGAGGGGATCGGCAAGCTGGAGCGCAGCCTCGCGACGGCCGAGCGGGAGGGCCTGGAGGAGCACATCGGCCGCGCCTACATCCACGCCGGCTGGGCGATGACCCGGGTCCGCTCCTACCACCTGGCGTCCTGGCTGGACCGTGGCGTCACGGTCTGTGACGACCTGGGCCTGGACGGGTGGAAGCACTACGTGCTCGTCCACCGCGCCCGTTACCACCTGGACATGGGCCGCTGGGAGGCGGCGGCCGCGGACGCCGAGTGGATCCTGGCGAACTGCGGTCCGGTGCCGCTGTTGCGGATCATCGCGCTGAGTGTGGTCGGCCTGGTCGCGGCGCGTCGCGGGGACGCCGACCCGTGGCCGGCGCTGGACGAGATGCGGGAGCTCACCGTCGGGCGCGGCGAGTTGCAGTACCTGGCGCCGACCGCGACCGCCCGCGCGGAGGCGGCGTGGCTGGCCGGCGGCTCGGTCGAGGCGGAGATCGCGGAGACCTGGGACCTGGCGGAACGACGCAGGTCCGCATGGGTGCTCGGCGAGCTGGCCTGGCTGCGACGGCTCGCCGGGGAGACCGGGACAGATCTTCAGAAAATCACACTGCTCGAGCCGTACGCCTATCAGCTCACCGGCGATGTCCGGACGGCCGCCGAGCGCTGGCGCAAACGCGACTGTGCGTATGACGC
>KL571195.1:106136-111555 GCA_000715855.1 Actinoplanes liguriensis | reverse complement strand
GATCGTGACCCGATGGCTGCGCTCCCGCGGCGTGCGGGACATCCCGCGCGGCCCGCAGCGCTGGACCCGGGACAACCCGGCCGAGCTGACCCGTCGTGAGGTGGAGGTGCTGGCGCTGGTCCAGCAGGGACTGTCGAATGTGGAGATCGCCGAGCGGCTGTTCCTGTCCACCAAGACGGTGCACCACCACGTCTCGGCGATCCTCCGCAAGCTGGGTGTCGCCCGCCGGGGCCAGGCTGCCGCCGAAGCCGCCCGGCTCGGCCTGACCCCGTGACTACTCGGGACTGAGCAGCGCGTTCACCCCGCGGGCCAGCGCGGCCCGGGCGGCTTCCACCGGCAGGTCCATCGCCTCCCGCCAGGTCGACCAGGTGGGCCACAGGCTGATCGCGGTGAGCGCGTTCAGCAGTGTCTCGTCCGCCCCGATCTCGTCCGGGAACGTGCTGGTCAGCTCGTCTCGGACGCGGGCCACGTGCAGTCGCCGGTAACGCTGCAGCGCGCTGGAGAACGGCTCCTTCAACGCGGACGCCCGGGCCGCCGGCCCGATCTCCTCCAGTAGGCGGGCGCGCTGGTCGCAGAACGATGCGATCCGCTCGTCCAGCGGCCGGTCCGGGCCGATCGGCCGGTACGACGCGTCGCGCTGCTCCAGAACTCGCTGCCCGCTGGCCGCCATCAACGCCTCCATGTCGGCGAAATGGCTCCACAGCGCGCGCAGCGAGACCCCGGCGAGCTTGGCGATCCGGTCCGCGGTCGGGCGCAGGTCACCCTCGGCGATCAACCGGAGGTGGGCGTCGACGATCGCGTTGCGGGTCCTCTCGGACCGTGCGGTGCGACCGTCGACGCGCTGAGGTGTGGTCACTGACGACTCCGGTAGCGGTTCAGCTCCCGCCGGGCCAGCGAGCGCTTGTGCACCTCGTCGGGGCCGTCGGCGAGACGCAGCGTGCGGGCCGCCACCCAGAGCTGGGCGAGCGGCGTGTCCTGGCTGGTGCCGACCGCGCCGTGCGCCTGGATAGCCTTGTCCAGGATCCACTCGACGGTCAGCGGCACCACGATCTTGATGGACTGGATCTCGGTGTGCGCGCCCTTGTTGCCGACCGTGTCCATCAACCACGCGGCCTTGAGCACCAGCAGGCGGGCCTGCTCGATCCGGACCCGGGACTCGGCGATCCAGTCCTGGATCACGCCCTGCTCGGCGAGCGGCTTGCCGAACGGGGTGCGGGCCAGCGCGCGCTTGCACATCAGCTCCAGGCCGCGCTCGGCCATCCCGATCAGCCGCATGCAGTGGTGGATCCGGCCCGGGCCGAGCCGCGCCTGGGAGATCGCGAAGCCGCCGCCCTCGACGCCGATCAGGTTGCTCACCGGCACCCGGACGTTCTCGAAGATCAGCTCGGCGTGGCCACCGTGGTCGCCGTCGTCGTAGCCGAAGACGGTCATGCCGCGCTTGACCGTGAGGCCCGGGGTGTCCCGCGGCACCAGGATCTGGCTCTGCTGGACGTGCCGTTCCGCATCCGGGTCGGTCTTGCCCATCACGATGAAGATCTTGCAGTTCGGGCTCATCGCGCCGGTGATGTAGAACTTGCGGCCGTTGATGACGTACTCGTCGCCGTCCCGCTCGATCCGGGTGCCGATGTTCGTCGCGTCCGACGACGCGACCTGCGGCTCGGTCATCGCGAACGCGGACCGGATCTCCCCGGCCAGCAGCGGCTTCAACCAGCGTTCCTGCTGCTCGGGGGTGCCGAACTCGGCCAGCACCTCCATGTTGCCGGTGTCCGGCGCGTTGCAGTTGAACGCGGCCGGCGCGATCGCCGGGCTGCGCCCCATGATCTCGGCCAGCGGCGCGTACTGCAGGTTGGTCAGCCCGGCGCCGTGCTCGCCCGGGAGGAACAGGTTCCAGAGGCCGGCGTCCTTCGCCTTCGCCTGGAGCTCCTTGAGCACGGCCGGGGGCTCCCAGCCGCCGTCGGCCGCGTGGTACCCGGCCTCGGCCGGATACACGTGCTCGTCCATGAAAGCGAGCAACCGCTTGCGGTAGTCCTCGGTCGTCGCGTCGAACTCGAAGTCCATCAGTGTCCTTCCAGCGCTCGGTGGCCCTGCTCGATCAGCGAGGGCACCATCGCGCCGACGGTGTCGAAGCCGGCGCCGACGGTCTGGCCCTTGGTGTAGCGGTAGTGCACACCCTCCAGGATGACGGCGAGCTTGAACGCGGCGAAACCCACGTACCAGTGCAGGTCGCGCACGTCGCGGCCGCTGCGCTCGGCGTACCGGGCGGACATCTCGTCCAGCGACGGGTGGCCGGGCAGGTTGATCGGGGCGAACGGCTTGCCGTCCCTGAACAGCAGCGGACGGCCGGCGTAGACCAGCATCAGGGCCAGGTCGCTGAGCGGATCGCCGAGCGTCGACATCTCCCAGTCGAGCACCGCGTTGACCTGCCCTTCCGGACCGATCAGCACGTTGTCCAGTCGGAAGTCGCCGTGCACGACCGCGCCCGGGCCGCCGGCCGGGATGTCGGTGGCCAGCCGCGCGTGCAGCTCGTCGATGCCGGACAGGTCACGGCTGCGGGACGCGTCGAGCTGCTGCTTCCATCGGCGCACCTGGCGGGCGTTGAAGCCCTCCGGCTTGCCGAAGTCGCCCAGCCCGATCTTCTCCGGGTCGAGCGAGTGCAGGTCGGCGAGCGTGTCCACCAGCCGGAGAGTGAGGCTGTGCAGGTCGATCTTTTCCAGGTCCGCGGCATCCCGATAGATTTTTCCGTCGACATGCTCCATCAGGTAGAACGGCGCACCGATGACCGAGATGTCATCACAAATCAGGACTGGCTTCGGCACCGGGAAGCCGGCGTGCGACAGCGCGGACAACACGCGATGCTCGCGGACCATGTCGTGTGCGGTCGGCAGCACGTGCCCCAGCGGCGGCCGGCGCAACACCCACCGGTTCGTGCCGTCGGTCACCGCGTACGTCAGATTCGACCGCCCACCGGCGAACATGGTCGCGCTGAGCGGCGGACTGTCCAGATAGGCCCGGAGCTTCTCCAGGTCCAGCCCCTTCATGACCGTGCCTCGAAGCCGCGCTGCATCTTGTTCATGCCACCCAGCCAACGGTCCGGATCCGTCGCGCGCAAGCGGTAGTACTCCGCGACCTCCGGATGCGGCAGGATCAGGAACCCGTTCCCGTCCAGTGACGTGGCGACCAGATCGGCGACCGCGGCCGGCTCCAGCGCGCCCTCGGCCAGCAGCGCCGCGCTGCCGCTGCCACGGGCGTTCCCGCCGGTCAGCATGTCGGTGCGGACACCCTGCGGGCACAGAGCCTGGACGATCAAACCCCGATGCGCGTACGTCGCCCGCAGCCACTCCGCGTAGGCCAGCGCCGCGTGCTTGGTGACCGAGTACGTCGCGCTGCCGAGCAGCGTCAGCAGTCCCGCCGCGCTCACCGTGATCAGCAGCCGCTTCGGCGTCCCGGAGTCCAGCCACCTCGGCAGCAGGGCGCGAGTCACGTAGACGTGCGACATCACGTTGACGCCGAGATCGCGTTCCCACTGCTGGTCCGGGGTGTTCTCGTCACCGGCGCTGAGCACGCCGGCGTTGGAGCAGAACAGGTCGATGTCGCCGGCCGTCTCGACCAGGCGCCGGACGTCCTCCTCGACCGCCACGTCGGCGGCCACCGCGGTCCCGCCGATCTCCGCGGCGACCGCCGCCGCCGCGTCCGCATTGATGTCGCTGACCACGACCTGCGCGCCGTCCGCGGCGAAGCGTCGGGCCAGCGCCGCGCCGATGCCTCCACCGGCGCCGGTGACGACGACCCGGGTCACTCGACCACCCCGGTCAGGGTGACGCCGCCGTCGAGCACGATGGTCTGGCCGGTGATCCAGGACGCGTCCGGGGAGCAGAGGAACGCGACCGCGCCGGCCACGTCCTCGGGCGCGCCCAGCCGCTTCAGCGGGTAGGTCGCGGTGACCTGTTCCTCGCGGCCCTCGAAGAGCGCGGCCGCGAAGCGGGTCTTCACCACGGCTGGCGCGACCGCGTTGACCCGGATCTTCGGCGCCAGCTCGACGGCGAGCTCCTCGGTGAGGTGGATCAGCGCGGCCTTGGTGGTGCCGTAGAACGCGATGCCGGGCGCCGGGCGGACCCCGGAGACCGACGAGATGTTGACGATCGAGCCGCCGCTCTCGGCCAGCCCGCCGCGCAGCGCCTCCTGCACCCAGCCGAGCGTGCCGATCAGGTTGACCTCGGCCATCTTGCGGGCGGCGTTCAGGTCCAGCTGAGCCAGCGGTCCGTACGCCGGGTTGATGCCGATGTTGTTGACCAGGGTGGTGACCGGCCCGAACGCCGCGTTGACCTGGTCGATCACCGCTGCCCGGTGGTCCGCGTTGTCGCCCTTGCCGGCCACCCCGAGGGCGACCGCGGGGCCGCCCAGCTCCTTCACCGCGGCCGCCAGGGCATCCGCGTCGCGTCCGGTGATCGCGACCTTCGTGCCCTGCGCCACGAAGCGTTGCGCGATGGCGAACCCGATTCCCCGGCTTGCCCCGGTCACGATCGCCACTTGGTCCGCCATCGCATTACCTCCTAGTAACTTGCACTCAGTGTGCGGATACTACGCCGCCGGGATTCCGTTCTGCGGCGGTGTCACGGCCTGACCGGTGTACGGCTGCACAGCGCCGTCGGCGTCGTCGGTCGTGTACGGCTGACCGAAGTACACCGCCTTACCCCCTTGGACCTTGGTCAACTGCTCGCCGCCGTACCCCGAATGATCCTTGTCGGAGAAGCGCAGCGGGACCAGACCCGGACCCTGGAAACCGTTCTTCGTGACCGCGGCGGTGATGCCGTCGCGGGTCAGGTCCTTGCCCGCGGCCTGCAGCGACTGCACGAACAGGTACGCCACCGCCATCCCGTAGACGACGTTGTTGTCGAACTCCGCACCGGCGTTGTACTGGTCGTTGACCTTCTTGAAGAGCTGGATCCACGGATTGGTGTCGTCCGTGTTGATCGGCAGGTAGTTCGTCGAGACCACGCCCTCCAGCAGCGGCGCGGCCGCACCCAGGGCCTTGCCGACCGTGGTCGGGTCGGCGCCCACGTTGCTGACCACGAACTGCGGCTTGAAGCCGATCTTCGCGGCCGTGCCGATCGAGAGAGCGGTGAAGCCCGGGATCGTCGCGAGCAGGACCACCTCGCAGCCGGCCGCCTTCAGCGCGCCCATCTGCGGGCCGACGTTCGGATTGCTGGTCACGTACGTCTGCTTGGCCACGACCGCGCCCAGGATCTTCTCGATGCCGGCCAGGCTGTCCTGCCCGAAGTCGTCGTCCTGACCCAGGAAGCAGGCCTTCTTGCCGGCCAGGTTCTCCTTGACGTACGTGCCGAGGATCTTGCCCTCGACGGTGTAGTCCGGGTTGAAGCCGAAGGTGCCCGGATACTTGTCCGGCTGGTTCCAGCTGCGG
>KL571195.1:103334-105896 GCA_000715855.1 Actinoplanes liguriensis | reverse complement strand
GAGATGTGTATAAGAGACAGCGACGAAGAGGTCCGGCACCCGGTTCGTCTTCAGGAAGTCCAGCACGCCGGAGTGCGTCGGGGTGCCCAGCCCACCCATGATCGCGAAGACCTTGTCCTGGAGCACCAGCTCACGCACCACCTGCTGGGTGGTCGCCGGGTTGTAGCCGTCGTCCTTGACCTTGTAGGTGATCTTCCGGCCGTTGATCCCGCCGGCCGCGTTGACGAAGTCGAAGTAGGCTTTCGACGCCGGCGCGATCTTGGAGTATCCGGCGGCGGCGGGGCCGGTCAGCGGCATGTGCGTGCCGATGACGATCTCGCTGTCGGTCACCCCTGGGGTGTTTCCTCCGCCGCCGGAGGTGGTGGACGAGGACCCGTCACAGGCCCCGGCGAACAAGAGGACGGCGAGGAACACCGCCGTGGTGCGTTTCATCGTTTCCTCCTGGATATCGTGGAAAATCGAATTGATGCGAGGCCGCCCGGGGCGGCAAGCATGACGACGACGAGCACCAGGCCGAAGACCACCAGCGCGAGGTTGCCCTCCAGGTGCTGCGAGCCGGAGCGCTCCCCCGCGGCCTGCGCCAGCGCCGGCAGCAGGACCAGCAGCAACGCGCCACAGAGCGCGCCGGTCAGCCGGCCCAGACCACCGATCACGATCGCCATCACCAGGAACAGCGACAGCGTCAGCGGGAACGCGCCGGGGGAGACGCTCTGCGCGAGGAACGCGAAGAGGGCGCCGGACAGGCCGGCACAGGCGGCGCTGACGACGAACGCCAGCACCTGCGTACGGGCGATGTTCACCCCGGCCAGCCGCGCGGCCGTCTCGTCGTCCCGCACCGCGCGCAGGTCCCGCCCGAACCGCCCGCGCACCAGCACGGCCAGCAGAAACACCGTGACCAGCGCGCCCGCCCAGCAGAGCCACGCCTGCCACCGCTCCATCGGGATCACCCCGGGCGGCGGGTCCAGCGCGATCGACAGACCCATGTCGCTGCCCAGCGTCTCGTCGAACGTGCTGGTCACCGACGGGACCACGACCGCCACCGCGAGCGTGAGCCCGGCCAGGTAGGGACCTCGCAGCCGAGCCGCGGCCAACCCGATCACCACGCCCGCCAGAGTCGTGGTGATCAGGGCGGCCACGATGCTGAGCGGCATGGTCAGCCACCTGTTCTGGGCCAGCGCGAAGCTGTACGCGCCGGTGGCCATCAGCGCGCCGTGCCCCAGCGAGAGCTGCCCGTTGAGTCCGGTGAGGACGGTCAGGCCGGCGGTCACGGTGAAATACGCGCCGACCGTGGCGAGCTGGTAGTTCCGGAACGGCGGAAGGACGTAGGTGAGAGCGACGATGATGATCGCGCCCGTCACGACGTACCACATAGGGTTTCTGGTCTTTTTGAAATTCAACCGCCGATTTGGTACGTCTTGAGCAGCGCGTTTTTCCTGCAGATCCGTCATGCCAGCCTCGCTTTGGAACTGGAGAACAATCCACCGGGACGGCCCAGCAGGACCACGACGAGCAGGGCCAGCACCGCCATCGGCGCGACCGTCGCCCCCAGGTAGCCACTGACGTAGGAGAGCAGCAGCCCGACGATCAACCCGCCGGTCACCGCGCCGATCGGGCTGTCCAGTCCACCGACCACCGCCGCCGTGAACGCCGACACGAACAGCACGTCCATCGCGTTCGGATTCAGGCCCAGCTCGGTCGGCACGACGAGCATCCCGGCCAGCGACCCGACCGCCGCGGCGAGCGCCCAGCCCAGCGTCAACATCCCGCCGACTGGCACACCGAGCAGCCGCGACACGTCCGGTGCGAACGCCGCCGCACGCATCCGCAGGCCCACCGCCGTACGCGTGAAAAGCACCGACAACCCGATGACCACCGCGCCGACCGCGGCGAACACGAAAACGTCGTAGCGACTCAGCAGCGCGATCCCGCCCACCTCGAACGCGTCCCGCCGGAACGGGGTCTGCACCGGCCGGAACTCGTTGCCGTAGACGATGCCGAGCACCCCCTGCACGACCAGCACCAGCCCGAGCGCGACGACCACGCCGTTGAGCGGCGACGAATGATCGACGAAGCGCATCACCGCCTTCTCCACCGCGATGCCGAGCAGCAGGCCGAACACCAGCGCCGCGGCGAAGCCGAGCCAGTAGGAGCCGGTCTTCTCGGTCACCGAATACGCTACGTAGACGGCCGCGACCGCCATGGCGCCCTGCGCGAAGTTGACGATCCGCGCGGCCCGCCAGATCAGCACCAGGGCCAGCGCGAACGCGGCGTAGACCGCGCCCCGGCTCAACCCGTCGAAGGTCAGGTAGATGAATCTGTCCATCTTTAAAACCCCAGGTAGGCGTGACGGAGATCGGCGTCGTCACGCAGATCGGCGGCGGAGTTGCGAGTGACCACCCGGCCCAGCGACAGGACGATGCCCTCGTCCGCGACCGACAGCGCGCTGCGAACGTTCTGCTCGACCAGCAGCACCGCGAGACCGGTGCGATCCCGCAGGTCGCGCAACAGCGCCAGGATCTGCGCGGTGATCCTCGGGGCCAGACCCCTGTCTCTTATACACAT
>KL571195.1:101997-103152 GCA_000715855.1 Actinoplanes liguriensis | reverse complement strand
ATGTGTATAAGAGACAGTTGGTGCCCGGCGCTGGCACGTCGTTGTGCCAGCGCCGGAAAGAGGTCGTAGACCTCGCTCAGGGCACGGGTCGCATCCGCGCGGTCGCGTCGCCACAGGCCGCCGAGCCGCAGGTTCTCGTCCACGGTCAGCTCGGTGACCACACCACGGCCCTCGGGGACGTGCGCGATCCCGCGACGGACCATCTGCTCGACCCGCGTCCTCCGGAGATCCTCGCCGTCGAAAGTGATCCGTCCGCGGTCCGCCCTCACGAGCCCGGAGAGAGTACGCAGGAGCGTGGTCTTGCCGGCGCCGTTCGCCCCGAGAACCGCGACGATCTCGCCCGGCTTCACGCTGAGACGGATGTCGTGCAGGACCGGTGCCGCGCCGTAGCCGGCGGTCAGATCCTCCACCTCCAGCAGCGGCTTCCGTTTCTGATACGGCTCGTCCAGCCCGCTGCTCATGCGGCCGCTCCCAGATAGGCCTCGGTCACCTTGTCGTTCGTGCTGATCTCCGCGGGCGAGCCGAGCGCGATCGGCTTGCCGAAATCCAGGACCAGGATCTCGTCGCAGACCGACATGACCAGGTCCATGTGATGCTCGACCAGCAGCACCGTGGTCCCGGTCTCCCGGATCAGCCCGGCCAGCCAGTGGATCTCGTCGGCGTCCAGGCCGCCGGCCGGCTCGTCGAGCATGAGGATCCGCGGCCGGGCGGCGAGGGCGCGGGCCAGTTCGATCCGCTTACGGATCGCGTACGGCAGCGCGCCGGGGTGCTCGTGCGCGTATTCCGCGACGCCGCACCGTTCCAGGGCTGCGAGGGCGTCCTGTTCGGACTGTCGCTCGCGGCCCGCTCGCCACCCGCGTCCCATCGGCCGTCGATCACCCGGCGTCCGCCCGTCTGTGTCGCCGCCCGCGGTGATCCCCGGCTGAGCGTCGGCCTTTCCCGGGTCGGCTTTTCCCGGGTCAGCCTTTCCCGGGTCGGCCTTTCCCGGGTCGGTCTTCTTCCGGGCACCGGGTGGCTCTTGGCGTTGGTAGCCGCGGGCGCCGACCTGCACGTTCTCCAGGACGGTGAGGCCGCTGAACTGGCCCACCCCCTGCAGCGTGCGGGCGATGCCGAGCCGGTTCAGATGATGTGGCCGGGGCCGCCACGGCTTTCCGG
>KL571195.1:99492-101737 GCA_000715855.1 Actinoplanes liguriensis | reverse complement strand
ATGTGTATAAGAGACAGCTCCCCGGCGGTCGGCGTGACGAACCCGCAGATGACGTTGAAGAGCGTGGTCTTGCCGGCACCGTTCGGCCCGATCACCCCGACGATCCGCCCCGCAGGCACCCGCAGCGAGACGTCATCGAGAGCGGTCAGCCCACCGAAGCGAACCGTTATGTGGTCGAGCAGAAGCTCAGGAGCAGGGGATTTCGTCGACATGGCCACCTCGTGCATCCATTGTGGAGCGTGATGGTCAACTATTTACACTAGGAGTGTAACTTTCTGATCGGTCTCGTCAACTACTTGCAACATCCCCGTTACCTGATGCGACCGCTATGTTCGCCATCCGCACCGTGATCAGCGAAAACGCTTGTCACTGGCACCGTTGTCCGCTCCGGATACCCTGCGACTCGAGTCCTGCGACCGCGAGGAGCCGCGATGACCACCCATCCGCCCCGCCCGAATCCGGACAACCCGTGGCCCCAGGAGCTACCCCCGCCGTCCGACCCGTGGTCCGCAGCCGCACAGCCCTCACCGTCCTCATCGGACCCGCTCTTCCCGGCGCCCTCCCAGCCGGCCCCCGACCCGCTGGCCTCGCCCCCCAGCCCGTATGCGGCACCCACCCCGCAACAGCCGGCCCCGCCGCCCAGTCCATCCACCCCGCAGCAGTCAGCCCCGCTGCCCGGCCCGTATGCGGCGTCCGTGCAGCAGCAGCCAGGCTTCCCGCCCCCGGCGTACCCCTACGCCCCGCAGACCGCCGCCGGCATTCCGCGGCCCTACACCTATCCGGCGTCCTACGCCACGGGCCCGATCCGGTCGCTGCGAAACCCGGCCCGTCTGGCCATCGCCGGCCTGGCCGTGATCGGCGTCTACTCCGTGTTCCTGCAGATCGCGTCGCGCTTCATCACCACGTCGTTCCTGACCGACAGCCCGGAAGGCGTTTGGCTGGCCATCGCCTACCTCGGTTACGCCGGCGTGTTCGTCTGCACCGCCATCATGTTCCTGACCTGGCTGTACCGCGCCTCGGCCAACCTCTGGAGCACCGGCCACACGATGAAGTGGCGCCCAGGCTGGGCGGTAGGTGCCTGGTTCATCCCCATCGCCAACCTGGTCCTGCCGCTCCTCGTCGTCCGCGAGGTGGACCGCGAGTCCCGCGACCACGGCCCCGGCCTCTTCGCCCTGTGGGCGGTCGCCTGGACGCTGGATCTGATCCTGGAACGCGCGACCAACAGCACGATCGTCCCCGGCGAGAGCGCCGGCCTGCTGTCCCTGGCCACCCTCCCGGTGGCAGCCGTCGCCGCCATCCTCCTCATCCGCCGAGTCACCACCGACCAGCAGCGGTTCACCGAACCCCACTGACCAAGAGCCGCCTTCTCGCGGGACGGGAATCGAAAGCCGCCCCTCACGCCGCGGCCGAACTTCGAGAGCCCACTCTCAGCAACGCCCCGGACTCACATTCCGGAGCCGGGGAGCCCGCCCTCGGCAACGCCCCGGACTCACATCCCGGAGCCGGGGAGCCCGCCCCTCAGCGATGCCCGGCGCCGGAGGGCCGTCAGGTCCCGGCCTCAGGCCACGCCCTGGGCCGAAGAGCCGCCACGTTCCGAGGTCGGGGAGCCCGCTCCTCAGGCCACGCCAGGGCCGCAGAAGCCATCACACCGCGGAGCCGGAGCGCCGACCTTTCACGCCACGCCCCGGGGCCGAAACTGAATGCTCACCCGCGGCCCCACCGCCCGAGCCGTCTTCGGCACCGCATGCTCCCAGGTCCGCTGGCAGGTCCCGCCCATCACGATCAGATCGCCGTGCCCCAGCGGGAACCGCAACGTCTCGTGCTCCCCGGCCCGGGGCCGCAGCAGCAGATTCCGCGGCGACCCCACCGAGACGATCGCCACCATCGTGTCCTCGGTCGCCGACCGCCCGAGGGTGTCCCCGTGCCAGGCAACGCTGTCCCGCCCGTCCCGGTAGAGGCACATCCCGGCGGTCGCGAACTCCTCACCGAGCTCGTCCGCATAGTGCGCGTTCAGCGCCGCCCGAGCCTCGACCAGCGCCGGATGCGACAGCGGCTCCCCTTCCCGGAACCACCGCAGCAGCCGCGGCACGTCGACCACGCCGTCATACATCTGCCGCCGCTCGGCCCGCCAGTCGATCCCGAGCATCGTCTCGAAGACCTCGTCGGACCCGTGCAGCCACCCGGGTAGCACGTCGACCCAGGCCCCGGCCGTGAGCCGATGCCGGGTCGCCCCAGCCAGCGGCTC
>KL571195.1:96072-99282 GCA_000715855.1 Actinoplanes liguriensis | reverse complement strand
GAGATGTGTATAAGAGACAGCGCCGGGCCCGACCCGGCCGTCATCAGGTCGAGCATCGAAGGCTGATATGCGCTGCTCATGCCGCAATATTAGTACTGATGTTCGCCTCCTCGGCCACCCCTGTGGATAACCCCGGCCGCAGCACCAGTGCGGCCACGACCGCCGCCGCCACCCCACCGACGACGCCCAGCCAGGACGTCGTGGCGATCGCGTCGACGAACGAGTCCTTCGCGACCTGGGCGAGCGACGGGTCCCCGATCCGCAGCGCGTCCCCGATCGAGTCGCGCGCCGCGGCCGGCGCATCCGACGGCATCGCCGCCCGGTAGGCCGTGGTCAGCACGCTGCCGAGCACGGCCACCGACAGCGCTGTCCCGATCTGCTGCACGGTGTCGTTGACCGCCGACCCGACCCCGGCCCGCTCCTTCGGAAGCGCCGCGAGCAGCGTCCCGACGGCGGCCGGTGTCGCGGTGCCGCTGCCGGCCCCGATCACCACCAGCGCGATCGCCAGTTTCAGGTAGCCGTCACCCGGCTCGAGCGAGGCGAGCACCCCGAACCCGGCACCCATCAGCAGCAGGCCGAGAGTGAGGGCGACCCGGGTGCCGAGCCGCTTGTCGATCACCACGCCGATCCCGTTGAAAACCAGCCCGCTGACGATCATCGGGACGAACGCGAAACCGGCCTTGAGCGGCTCGAACCCGAGGACGAACTGCACATACTGCGTGAGCGCCAGCATCACCCCGCCGGCCGAGAACGACAGCAGGACGATGGAGAGGCTGGCCCCGGCGAAGTTGCGGTTGCGGAACAGCGAGAGCGGCAGCATCGGCTCGTCGGTGTGCCGTTCCCAGAGCGTGAAAACGGCCAGCGCGATCACGGCCACCACGAACCCACCCAGCGTCTCCGCGGACTCCCAGCCCTCCTTCGGCGCCGAGATCACGCCCCAGACCAGGGCGGTCATCCCGATCGTCGAGGCGATCGCGCCGACCACGTCGGGCCGGCTTGCCGGGCCACGCGACTCCGGGATGATCGCGAGGGCGGCGACCACGCCGAGCGCGGCGATCGGGATGTTCATCAGGAAGACCGAGCCCCACCAGAAATGCTCCAGGAGCAGCCCGCCCAGGCTTGGCCCGCCGAGCGCCCCGAGCATCAACACCGAGCCCCAGATCGCGATCGCCTTCTTCCGCTCGGCGTCGTCGAAGACCGTGGTGAGGATGGAGAGCGTGCCGGGCATGAGGAACGCCGCGCCGACTCCCATCAGGGCGCGGGTCGCGATGAGCTGACCGGACGTCTGACACATGGTGGCCAGCAGCGATGCGCCGCCGAAGATGATCAGCCCGATCACCAGGCCACGGCGGCGCCCGTGCCGGTCGGAGAGGCTGCCGGCGGTGAGCAGAAGACCGGCAAAGACCAGGATGTACGCGTCGATGATCCACTGGATCTCGGCGGTGCTCGCGCCGAGATCACGGATCAGGGCCGGGATCGCGATGTTCAGCACCACGTTGTCGATGACGACCACGAGCATCGCCAGGCACAGCACTCCCAGGATCAACCAGCGGCGTGGGTCGCGCTCGGACATGGACCGCCTTCTCTCGTACGATGTTCGACGACTCGTACAACGTACCATCGACTCGAACGGCGTACGAGGGAAGTTAGGATCTGACCATGGCCGAACTGAACTCGGTGTGGGCGCATCCGCCCCGCGCCACCCGCGGTGACCAGCCCACCCTCAGTCGTGAGCAAATCGTGCGCGCGGCGATCGAGTTGCTCGACGCGGAGGGCGCCGCCGGCCTGAGCATGCGCCGTCTCGGCACCAAGCTGGGTTCCGGCACGACGTCGGTGTATTGGTATGTGGCGACCAAGGACGACCTGCTGGAGCTGGCGGTCGACGAGGTGCTCGGCGAGGTCTATGTGCCCGAGCCGGGCGACACCGACTGGCGCGTCGGCGCGTCGATCCTGGCCAACGGCATGCGCGCGGCAATTCTGCGGCACCCCTGGGTGCTCGGCCAGCTCGGCACCCGCCCGACCCTGGGGCCGAACGCGATGCGGATGGGCGACCGGACGGTCGCGCTGCTCACCGTCGCTGGTTTCGCGGGCATCGAGATCTCGTACGCGGGATCGCTTCTGCATGCCCACGCTCTCGGCTCCGCGACGACCGAGTCAGCCCTGACCGCT
This sequence comes from Actinoplanes liguriensis, assembly GCA_000715855.1. GTDB lineage: Bacteria > Actinomycetota > Actinomycetes > Mycobacteriales > Micromonosporaceae > Actinoplanes > Actinoplanes liguriensis. The sequence continues at coordinate 97,113 of KL571195.1, read as the reverse complement.
GCCGCGACCCGCAGCGGTCTGCGTCCGGGTGAGATGGCCGAGCAGATCGCCCCGCTGGTCGACCGGATGGCCGGCGACTATCCGCACTACGACGCCTGGCGCAAGCTCAACGGCGTCGCCGGCCCCGACCCCGACCACGTTCTGGAGCAGTCGTTCGCCTTCGGCCTGGAGCGCCTGCTCGACGGCCTGTCCCTGTGGCTCGACCGAAAAGCCGAAATTCAAAAAAGCGCCTGATTGCGTACGCCGTGAGCACTCACACCGGCTGCCCCCGGCGTGCGCTGAGGACGACCAGGTAGCGGCACATCTCCGTACCCGGGTTCTGATATTCGCCCGGCGCCGGCGCCCCCAGCTCGAGGCAGTCCCCCGTCTCCAATTCGTGCACCACGTCCCCCTCGCGGAACCGCAACCGCCCGCCCAGCACGTAGATCTGATGCCGGGCCAGCGCGTAGGAGTCCGCGGGATAGGCCACCGAGGCCCCCGGCGGCAGCTCCACCTCGACGAGCTGCGCCGGCCCGCCGGCGGGGGAGACGGACCGTCGCCGATACCCGGTCTCCGGATCTGTCCACACCGTCTGGTCACCGCGCCGGGCCAGCCGCTGCGACTGCTTCTCGGTACGGGCGAACAGCTCCGACAGCGTCAGCCCCAGAACCGCCGAGAGCCTCCCGAGCAGCGCGGCCGTCGGCTGGGCGTCGCCCCGTTCGATCTTCGCGATCATCGCCCGTGACACCCCGGACCGCTCGGCGAGCGCGTTGACGGTGAATCCGCGCTCGGCGCGTACGTCCCGCAGTGTCGCGGCCAGTTCTTCGGTGAGTTCGTCCGCCATGGCTGTCACTATAGTTCGCTTTTTTGATTACTATGATGCGCATGTCGCTGCTGATCCGGGACGCCACCACCGCCGACGCGGAAGCCTGTGCCGCCATCTACGAGCCGTACGTGCTGGACACCGCGATCACGTTCGAGACCGAGCCACCCACCGCGGACGAGATGGCGACCCGGATCACCGAGGCCGCCGCGACCCACGCTCTGTCTCTTATACACATC
>KL571195.1:86443-95864 GCA_000715855.1 Actinoplanes liguriensis | reverse complement strand
GTGTATAAGAGACAGACCTACGCCCGGCCGTTCGCCGCCCGGGCCGCCTACCGATGGTCGTGCGAGGTCAGCGTCTACCTCGGGATGGGCCGCCGGCGCACCGGGGCGGGTCGCGCGCTCTATGAGATGCTGCTCCCGCGCCTGACGTCCCGCGGATACCGGGTGGCGGTCGCGAAGACCACTCTCCCGAACGAGCCGAGCATGGGCCTGCACGCCGCTCTCGGCTTCCAGCCGGTCGGCACACACCCGCGGATCGGCTGGAAACAGGACGCCTGGCACGACGTCGCCATCACCCAGCTCTTCCTGACCACAGCCACCGACCCGCCAACCGTCACCGACTGATCGATCCCGGCCTCGAGCCAGCCGGTCGTCACCACTTGATCGACGCTGCCCGTATGCCGGCTGCCCGTCACCGATGGACCGACACTGTCCGCGTGCCGGCTGCCCGCCACCGATGGACCGACGTTGGTCGCGCGCTGTCCGGGCGCCCCCGAATGAGCACATCACCGTCGCCGATCAGTCGGTGACGAGCCGGGCATGCTGGTGCATGTCGTGCCAGCCGTCGGTATGCCGCGCTTCGCCCCGCTTGACCCCCTCGGCCGGATACCCGGCCTGCTCGGCAACGCGACAGGAAGCCGGATTGGCGGTCGAATGGTTCAGCTCCAGGCGATGCAGCCCGACGCTGCTGAAGGCCCACCCGGTCAGCGCGGCCAGGGCCCGTGGCGCGATCCGCCGCCCGCGGAGCTCCGGCAACACCCAGTAGGAGATCTCCGCCGACGCGTCCACCAGATCGATTCGCCGGAAGCTGATCTGCCCTGCCACCCGGTCGCCGGTGTCCACGATGGCCCAGCCGGCGCCGCTCTCGTCCGGCCAGCGCTGCGGCCAGCGATCGATCCAGGCCGCGGCCTCGTCGTCGTCCAGGGTCCGGCAGTGCCATCGCTGGATCGCGGGATCCGCATAGCCCGCGACGACCGCCGCCCGATCGGCCGCCTGCCAGGGGCGCAGCGAAACGCCGTCGCCATGGATCTCCGGCTGCTCGGACGCGGCCAAGGTTCCGGTGGCCAGTGCTGATGCGACAAGTGAGGGCATGCGCCGACCCTAGACCGCCCAGCCGGCCGTCCGAGGGTTATCCACAGTGGCCGGTTGTCCACAGGCTGCCCCACGCCCGCCCCGATTTTTCGGCAGAATGATCCGAGGTGGGGGATCCCCCCAGGGAGGGTGGGTACAGCTAGCCGTCGCAACACTCCAGGCGAGCAACGGACTGACTCGGTGAGCACCGCCCGGCTCCCCGGATGAGATCGAGGCAGGTAAGTGAATCCCCACCAGGTCGACAGCGGCGGCCCAACGCCGTCTTCGGCCATGGGACGTTGTCAGATGAGACCCCAATACCTGCCCGGATACGGCCTTGTCGAGATGCCGGTCAGCGAGTGCGTAGTACGCCCCGGCCGTCGTCGAGCATCTACCCTGCAGGCGGCAGCCACCGTCCTGCCTTGGGTCCACACAACCTTCGAGATCCGGCGGTGGCTGCTCGCTGTTCACGACAAACCCCACCGTCATCGCAGGTCAAAACGGATCTTCTGCTGAAGTGGTGGAAGTGCTTGCTGAAGCGGCCTACGAGCGCAGCGCAGCAATGGGATTGATGTTCGCGGCTCGAAGTGCAGGGTACAGCCCGGCAAGGAGGCCGACGAGGCTGCCCAAGACTGGCGCAGGCAGAGTAATAGCCGGATCAATGATCGCTGTCCAGTGACGGCTGGCGGCGACCGCAATGACGACGATGACGCCGAGGCTGGTTCCGACCAGGCCCCCGATCGTGCCAGTGACGAGGGACTCTATAAGGAATTGAGCGGCGATGTGGCGTGGCCGGGCTCCGAGCGACCGGCGTAAGCCAATTTCGCCCACGCGCTCGAGCACGGAGACGAGCGTCGTATTAGCAATTCCCACCGCCCCAATGGTTAATGAGACCGCTGCTAGGGCGACGAATAGTCCAGTGAGGTCCCCTGACACGCTGTCCCGCAGGGAGTGTGGATCTGGCGGCGCGACTGCAACGAGCGTATCGGGGTGATCCGGCCGTAATGCCAGTGGGGCCTGGCTGGCAACCAATTGAGCGGCACCTACACGGGTGGATATGACCATCGTGGCTGGCATTTGTCCTGGGTCAGGGTTGCCGAAGTCGCGAACCGCGCTGGCGGTGGGGATGAGGGCACCGAGGGAAACTTCTGAGTTCCGGCGGACGTCGGAGTAGAGCCCTATCACCGTGTAAGGCAAATCGTTGAGAAATACCGCGGGCTGCATCTGCAGGTTCCGGACGCCAAGTCGGGTCGCTGCAGCGTTACTCAGTATAACTGCGCGTTGGCCGCTTTTTTCCATGAAAGTGTCAAGACCAACTCCGGCGGTAACTGTGACTTCCATGGCTGCGATGGCTCCGGGCGTCGCCGCGTATACCTTGAGGCCTTCGCCATCGGGGTACCCGGTTCGACTCGATCGGATGCCGGCGTCTCCGAGCGGGACGGTCCACCAAACTCCGGCGGCTTCTACGCCGTTGAGCCGCTGGATTCGCTCATCGGCGTCTGGAGGGAAGCTGATCGGCGGCCGCGAGAGCGTGCCGTTGTCCGCGCTACCTGCTTGGTTGAGGCTGTCCGCCGCTGCGCGATCCACAACGCTGACGGTGGTGGCCTGCAGGACGGTGAACTGTTTTGAGACCTGACCGGAGGCCGTCGAGGTCAGGCCAAGTACGGCGACGAACGCTCCGACTCCGAGGATCGTGCCGAGCATGGTCAGGATCGCGCGGCCGGGTCGTTGCAGGCCGCCGACCAAGGCTTCACGGAATGCGTCGCGGATACCAAGTCTGGTGGAGGGAAGGCGGGGCGACTGTCGACGTGACATCAGAATCCGAGCGCTCCAGCTTCAATCAGATAACCGTCTCTGATCTCGACAACGCGCTGGGCGAGCGCTGCCACGCCGGGATCGTGTGTGATCACTATGATGGTGTACCCCTCTGCGTGCAGCTTGCCGAGCTGCTCCATCACGCTGTGGGAGTTGGCACTGTCGAGGTTCCCGGTTGGTTCGTCACAGAGCAGCAAACTTGGACGATTCACCAGCGCACGAGCAACGGCGACACGCTGGCGTTCTCCACCGGACATCGTGTTGGGTCGAGCGTCGATCCGGTGCGCGAGTCCTACCTGTCGCAACGCGTCCTCAGCCGCAGCACGCCGTGAGCCGCGAGGGCTGCGGTTGTACAGCATCGCCAATTCGACGTTTTCTGCCGCGCTTCGATGCGGCATGAGGTGGAAAGACTGGAAGACGAAGCCGATGTTGTTGGCGCGTAGCGAGGACCGCTCACGCTCGCGCAGGTGCGCGGTGTCGTTGCCGTCTAGCAAGTACTGCCCAGCGGTGGGCCGATCGAGTAAGCCAAGCAGGTGCAGCAGGGTCGACTTACCCGAGCCGGAGGGTCCGGTGATAGCGAGATATTCGCCGCCGTGGACCGTTAGGTCGCTGGGGTGAAGCGCCTCGATCGGCGGCGGGCCGGGAAAAGTCCGTCCCAGCCCTACGAGTTGCAGAACCGCCCGCCGTTGCTCGCCGTACATCATTGGTGACCGACCAGCACGTTGTCGCCCGGCTGCAGCTGCCCGTCCTGGGCTGTCACCTCAACCCATCCATCTGAGGACAGGCCGGTTTCAACCGTGATCGCGGCCGTTCCGCCCGTGGCGTTAACAACCATCACCTGAGTGGTGCCGTCGGCTGAGGTGCTCACCGCCGCGATCGGCACCGCGGTCACTTTGCCTTCCGAGGCCTGTATCTCGACGGAGATGCGGACGTCGGTGCCGAGCAGCGCCCGCGGGATCGGTTTGCTCGCCTCTACGGTAATAGGCAGGTAGGAACCGGTTCCGGTCGTTGCTGCGGCGCCGTTGCCGGACGGCGTCTGGGAGTTGTCAGTTCCTCCGATAGGGATCACCACACCACCTAACGGAGCGGTGGTCGGAGCTCCAACCGCCTTCACCGTGCCTGCGATGGAGGTCCCGGTCTGGTCGTCAATGATTCGGGCCGCCATATCGGCCTTGACAACATCCTGCTTGTCGAGCCCAAGTTGACCGGTGGCTACGAGCCCGCCGGTGCTGAGTACGACCAGTGGGCCGTTGGCGGGCTGTCCGATGGCGGCTGTCACATCTACGACGGTCGCCGGCAGGGTGGGAAGGAAAACAACTTCACTGCTGGGCACGACGACCACCTGTTTAATGGCCGGAATGCTGGATCCGCTCTGCGACGCGGGGGCGCCGCCACTCGGTGAGGGGTCCGCCTGTTGCGAGACGACATCACTGGTGAGCGGCTTGAATCCCCGATCCCGATAGAACGAGGTGACGGCTCGGGTGGTTCCGGTACCGAAGGTTCCACGCTTGTCGGAGCCGCGCCGATATCCCAGTTCCGCCAGCGCCTCTTGAAGCTGTCGCACATCATCACCGCTGTCGCCCGCGGTTAGATTTCGGTAGGCCGGAACCTGACCGTGCAGCAGGAACAACGGACGGCCGGACACTGCCGCTAGAAAGGCCCCGGCGTCGAGCTTCTCACCGTTCTTGACGCCCATACCTGAGACGTAGAGGCCCGTCACTTGGGAGGAGGACACCGCTGGCGTGATCTGATACTGAACGCGTGGATATACCTTGCCGCGGACTACCTCAGTAACGGCAAGGCGCCGACTCTGCACTGTGGCGGTCAGTGGCGACGCCGAGGGTGGGGCGGTGTCGGCCGCGAGCTGTTGAGGAGATCGGACGTAGCGCGCGGCAGCGATACCGCCGACAGATATTAGCGCTGACGCAGCAATGATGATCAGCGATATGCGTACTCGTATGTTCCGGGAGAACAGTTTCATAGGTGCGCTCAGGATGCGCCGTTGGCAGCGATCCGGCTGACCTCAGCCAGACGAGCCCGGAACTGCGTCTGGTACTCCGTCAGGGCTTGCAAGTTCTGGTCGATGAGTTCCCGCTGGTAGCCCCACTGAACTGGGAAGTAGATCATTGCTAGTCCGGACTGCTGAGTGCACTTCTCATCAGCCACCGCCGTCGCGATCTCGTCGGGTGACGGCCCAGCATCCGCCCCGGCACGCCATTCTTTGTCCACCAGTTGCTGAGGACCTGAGACCTGGAAGCCAGTCTGCTTCATGCAGTCGCGCCACTTGTCTCGGGCAGCGACAACACGAGTGTCGCGCTCCGTGTAGGCGGACGCCTCCTCCTTCAGCCGCTGCACCAGGTCGGCACCTGCAGCCGGACGCGTGAGTTTGTCTGAGGCCTGCGTGAAACATTCCCGCGACGCTGCCAGCGTCGCCTCAGGCAGGTTCACCGGCGTCAGGGTCTTCTTACGAACCACGCTGTTGAGGAAGCCGCGCTGAGCAGCGGTCTCTGCGCCGAGGTACCCCCACGGTCCAGCCGGCTGCTTGAACGCGTCTTCAGCACTGGACACCGCGTTGTCCGCAGGAGCCATGTCCTGTCCCTCGTACTCAGGGAATCCCTTGCCCTGCATACAAGAAATACGCAGCAGGCGCATCGCTGTCCATGTCGCAGCCGCATCTTTCTCAGTGAGGTCATACCCAGCCATGGGCGCCTTCAACGCAGCGGCATACCCCGACACCGGCGGGTCAGCAGGTACAGCAGCCGGCACCGCGACGGTCGGGCCTGCGGCCTCTTCAGGCGGGTTGCCCGCGCTACACGAGGCCAGCGAAATTGACGAAGCCAGCAGAGCGCAGAGCGCTCGGTCACGTGCCCCGCGCTGAAGGTACCTTTTCACTCTTTGTCGCCTTCGCTGAAATGCAGTTTAGGACTTGCTCGTATAAGACTAATAAGGTGCGAGAGCCAGCGCGACAGCTCATTGGACGTTGAAGACCATGGCATGTTAACAGGGACGCTGGCGGCTACACCACTGTCCAACAGGAACGCCAGACTAGGCTACGCCGCACCACATTTCCAAGCCCCCAGGCAACAGGCATCGAGTGAAATTCATCCCTGCGCGCACCGGACGCGCTCTTACCTGCGCAAATACCAACCTACTCACTTCCGGATGCTCCACACCGCAAACGAGACCTTCCATGCTGATCTATACCCCTGTTACTGTCCTCTTCGGACGGGGGATCCAGTAACTGCATGCTGTCCTTCCCTGTCTGCATATTCCCTACTGACTTGGAGGGCATTTCATGCTGCGTCGGAAACTCAAGTTCGCGGTCGGCGCGACAGTTGCGGGAGCAGCAATTTTTGCTGCACTCCCGGCCACCAGTGCCTCGGCGATCAACCGAGTCACTTCGGGTTGCCCGAAGTCCGAATACGCGCGCATCTACAACGAAGGCGTACTTTGTTTCGCCAATGCTGGCTCGCTGGCCGTGAAGATCTACAACGTCAATAAGGTCTGCGGCGGCAACAACAACACCGTCTGGGCGGTCGCTGGCTACCCGGACCAGTACACCTACTCGGGATTGTGCGACGGCGTCTCGCCGGTGGTCACGATCACCCGTTTCCAGATTCTCTGATCTCGAACAGCGAATCGGAATAAACCGTCCACTATATTCGCCAATCTTACGCTATTCTGCTTTAACTCATCGGGGCATCGTGTGGCATCGCATGCGCACGATGCCTCGATTTGCAATCTAGGCAGCACTCTCGCGGAACCTCAGTGCCGCACCGCGTAGTGAGCGCCCCGGACGCCACGCTTGCATGTGCGAAAATACGTTGGGTCGCGCAGTGAGGTTCTCGCCGCCTGAGCCGAATTCATCGCATGAGATTGTTGCATTCGCCACCGTGCGCAGGCCGGCGAGCGGCAGACAACCCGGGAGTGCCCCGCAGCGTTATGCGCGCCGTGGGCCGCGAACCTCGACCAAGGATCATCGCCCGAACACATACGCTCCGGTGCCGCTGAATACCGCGATTACCAGGCTGAGCCGGGCTCGGTTGGCGGCAGGGAGCTGGTTTCTGGAGATCGGCCAGTGGGCCTGGCCGTTTTCTCGGATGATCGTGGCTGCGGGTCTCTCGGGGACAGGACGGTCATGGCGGACGAGGTGTTGTTCACTGGCACGGTCGATGTGTCATACGGCCAGATCTGTCTGACCTGTGGGGATCCCCCGGGGACGCAGGAGAGTTTCGCCGGTCAGGTCAACGGTCTCTGCGGTTCAGCGGTGTCAGGAGCCATGTTCCTGGTGACCGGGATCAACCACGGCACGGTGCGGCTGACCGTCTCGGTGTATCCCGACGCGCCGCCGCTGTCGGACGACTGGGAAGAGATCGTCGAGGTCAGCTTCACCAACGTGTGCGCGACGCCGGCGCTGCGTGAGTGGGATGAACAGCGGCATCTGTTACGCCTGGCGCCGGGCAGCTATCGCGTCCGCTACTGCGCTCGCGGGATGGACCAGGCGCGAGATGTCGAATCGACCTATGACGGTGCGGTGATCGACACCTACCTGCTGCAGCTGTGGCCCGGCCCGGCTGGGCCTGACCGGATCGTGCGGCAGACCAGCAGCTGCGCCGCGTATTGGCATCAGGCGAACCGGCAGGCCGAACCCCCACGCGAACAACACGAGGCGGAGACCGCCCAACTGGCGGACGAGAACGAGACGTGGATGCTGGGGCTGTTCGGCGGGAGATCACCGAATCAGCGGCTGCGTGCCGTCGCTGAGGCGGGCTACTCGCACACGCTCAACGACATCGACGTGGACCTCACCTTCGCGCTCGCGGAAGCCGACGACCGGATGCTCCGCAAGGTTGCCGGCTGGGCGGCGCTGCAAGCTCTGGAGTTCGCGGAGCTGACCGAGCTGCCGGAGCTGGCACCATCGGTCGCGGCGATCCGAGCAGGCGGCCGCGCGGTTGCGCCCTTCGACGGGACCGGATCCTGGGCTGAGGCACTGGTCAGCCCGATACCCGAAACCCCGGTACCCCCGCTGTTTCCCGTGGAGCCGGGGCCCGTCGCGAGCTGGGGCGTGCCGGAGGAGTATTCGCAGGCACGCGAGTGGCCGGCGATCCAGGCATTGCTGGCGACCGGCGAAGACGACGCCCTCGTCGCGGCCCTCACCGCCGTCGCCAACGCAGCAATGGCCTTCGGCGGCGACCAGTACCAGGACTTCCTGTCACGCCTACGGCAAGAATTTCCAGAACTGCCGGGGCAGCCCTAGCGCGCCGGCGTGCGGAACGATACGAAGCAGAGGCTGCCGCGTGTCCCCGCCAGGGATGAGGCGAAGGTGGTGATCACGTCTCGCATGTGACGAGGCTTGGGCGCGGCAACTCCTGGCCGGGTCAGGAGTTGGGACGACTGCCGGGAGGGCGGACCCCGCGCTGATACCGCGGCTCAGGCCCCACCCTCCGTACGGGAAATTGGGTCTAGGAATGACCCGCAGGCGGCGGGCTCGTGTCCGCATCCGGGTGGTGGTAGGTGACGCGTTCCGGTGGCAGCGGGAAGGCCATGTCCTCGCCGAACGGTGACAACCCGCCCTGCAGCGGCGCCGCGAGCTCGGCGATCTCGAGACGGCCGTCCGGCCCGACCGGCGGCCCTTCGGGGAGTCGCTGCCCGGAGGGGGTCTCCGCGGTGCGGGGAGCCGTGCGCTGGGCAGGGACGGGATCTTCCAGCTGATCCCGGCGGAAGATCTTGCGGCCGAGGCGGACCAGCGGGTCGTATCGACGATCCACGACGCGCTCCTTCATCGGGATGATCGCGTTGTCGGTGATCTTGATGTGTTCCGGGCAGACCTCGGTGCAGCACTTGGTGATGTTGCAGAAGCCGAGGCCCTGGTTCTGCTGGGCGTGCTGTTTACGGTCGGTCCGGGCGTCCAGCGGGTGCATGTCGAGTTCGGCGGCGCGGATGAAGAAGCGCGGGCCGGAGAACGATTCCTTGTTCTCCTCGTGGTCGCGGACCACGTGGCAGGTGTTCTGGCAGAGGTAGCACTCGATGCATTTGCGGAATTCCTGGCTGCGCTCCACGTCGACCTGCTGCATCCGGTACTGCCCGGGGGCGACGCCGGCCGGCGGGGCGAAGGCGGGGGTCTCGCGCGCCTTCTCGTAGTTGAAGGAGACGTCGGTGACCAGGTCGCGGATCACCGGGAAGGTCCGCAGCGGGGTGACCGTGATCGTCTCCTCCGCGGTGAACGTGGACATCCGGGTCATGCAGCCCAGCCGGGGCATGCCGTTGATCTCCATCGAGCAGGAGCCGCACTTGCCGGCCTTGCAGTTCCACCGGCAGGCCAGGTCGGGGGCCTGGGTGGCCTGGAGCCGGTGGATGATGTCGAGCACGACCTCGCCGTCGTTCACTTCGACGTCGAAGTCCTCCAGGTCGCCGCCGGACGAGTCGCCCCGCCAGACGCGGAAGTGTCGGTTCACTCTTCCCCCAGCTCCTCGTCGGTCATGTATTTGGCCAGCTCACTGCGCTCGAAGAGGTCGAGCAGCTCGGGCCGCATGGCCGG
>KL571195.1:79644-86213 GCA_000715855.1 Actinoplanes liguriensis | reverse complement strand
GATGTGTATAAGAGACAGATCTTCGGGAAGTCCTCCCGGGTGTGGCCGCCGCGGGACTCCTCGCGTTCCAGTGCCGCTTTCGCCGTGCACTCCGAGACGACCAGCATGTTGCGCAGGTCGAGGGCCAGGTGCCAGCCGGGGTTGTAGCGCCGGCCACCGCCTCCGGCGGAGACGTTCGCCACCCGCAGCCGCAGCTCGTGCAACCGTTTGAGCGCGTCGCTCAGCTCGCCCTCGCGGCGGATGATGCCGACCAGGTCACCCATCACCGCCTGCAGGTCCTGCTGCAGGGTGTAGGGATTCTCGCCCCCGGCCCGGTTCAGCGGCGCGAGCGCGACCTCGGCGGCCGCGGCGACGTCCACCCGGGCCGGCTTGGGCCGCTTGGTGAGCGTGTCCACGTAGGCGGCGGCGTGCTCGCCGGCCCGTTTGCCGAAGACCAGCAGGTCGGAGAGGGAGTTGCCGCCGAGCCGGTTGGAGCCGTGCATGCCGCCGGACACCTCCCCGGCCGCGAACAGCCCCTGCACCGTGCCGAAGGCGGCGCCGGTGTCCGGGTCGACCTCGACCCCGCCCATCACGTAGTGGCAGGTCGGGCCGACCTCCATCGGCTCCTTGGTGATGTCGACGTCGGCCAGTTCCTTGAACTGGTGGTGCATCGACGGGAGCCGCCGGACGATCTGCTCGGCCGGCAGGCGGGAGGCGATGTCCAGGAAGACGCCGCCGGCGGGGCTGCCCCGGCCGGACTTGACCTCGTTGTTGATCGCCCGGGCCACCTCGTCGCGGGGCAGCAGTTCGGGCGGGCGGCGGTTGTTGTCCGGATCGGAGTACCAGCGGTCGGCCTCCTCCTCGGTCTCCGCGTACTGCTTGCGGAAGACGTCGGGGACGTACTCGAACATGAACCGCTTGTTCTCGGAGTTGCGCAGCACGCCGCCGTCGCCCCGGACCGACTCGGTGACCAGGATGCCCTTGACGCTGGGCGGCCAGACCATGCCGGTCGGGTGGAACTGCAGGAACTCCATGTTGATCAGGGTCGCGCCGGCGCGCAGGGCCAGCGCGTGGCCGTCGCCGGTGTACTCCCAGGAGTTCGAGGTGACCTTGTAGCTGCGGCCGACGCCGCCGGTGGCGAGCACCACCGCGGGCGCCTCGAAGAGCAGGAGGTCGCCGGAGTCGCGGTAGTAGCCGAACGCGCCGGCCACCCGGTCGCCGTCGAGCAGCAGCTCGGTGATCGTGGTCTCCTGGAAGACCCGGATCCGCGAGTCGTAGCTCCCGGTCTCGGCGAAGTCCTCCTGCTGCAGGGAGACGATCTTCTGCTGGAGGGTACGGATCAACTCCAGCCCCGTGCGGTCGCCGACGTGAGCCAGTCGCGGGTACTCGTGGCCGCCGAAGTTGCGCTGGGAGATCTTGCCGTCCTTCGTACGGTCGAACAGCGCCCCGTACGTCTCCAGCTCCCAGATCCGCTCCGGGGCCTCCTTGGCGTGCAGCTCGGCCATCCGGAAGTTGTTCAGGAACTTCCCGCCGCGCATGGTGTCCCGGAAGTGCACCATCCAGTTGTCGCGCGAGTTCACGTTCCCCATCGCGGCCGCCGCGCCGCCCTCGGCCATCACCGTGTGCGCCTTGCCGAACAGCGACTTGGAGATGATCGCGGTCTTCTTGCCGGCCAGCCGGGCCTCGATCGCCGCGCGCAGCCCGGCACCGCCCGCGCCGATCACGACGACGTCGTACAGATGGCGTTCGGTTGTGCTCGTCATCGTCGGCCCCTAACCGATCAGCCGCAGGTCGGAGAACCAGTTGGCGGAGAGCGCCATGATGTAGAAATCGGTCAGCGCGAGCGTCCCGAGCGTGATCCACGCGAGCTGCATGTGCCGGGTGTTCAACTTCGACACGAAGGTCCAGAAGCGGTAGCGCACCGGGTGTTTGGAGAAGTGCTTGAGCCGGCCGCCGGCGATGTGCCGGCAGGAGTGGCAGGACAGCGTGTACGCCCAGAGCATGATCACGTTGACCCAGAGGATCACGTTGCCGAGGCCGATCCCGGTGCTCTGCGCCCGGATCGCGTCCCAGGTGTTGATCACCGAGATCACGCCGGCGGCGTAGAACGCGTACCGATGCGCGTTCTGGAAGATCAGCGGGAAGCGGGTCTCACCGGAGTACGTCTTGTGCCCGTCCGGCACCGCGCACGCGGGCGGCGAGAGCCAGAACGCCCGGTAGTACGCCTTCCGGTAGTAGTAGCAGGTCAACCGGAAGAGCAGGAGGAACGGCAGGGTGAACGCCGCCTCCGGGATCAGCCAGAAGCTCGGCAGGGGAGTGCCGAACTCGGCCGCGTCGCCGCACCGATCGGTGATGCAGGGCGAGTAGAACGGCGTGAGGTAGTGGTACTCCTCCACGTAGAACCACTTGTGCAGGAAGACCCGGACCGTCGCATACGCCACCCAGGCGCTCAGCCCGAGGAACGTGATCAGCGGCGCGAGCCACCATCGATCGGTCCGAAGTGTCCGTGCCGAGATCGCCGCACGGATTCCTCCCGCGCCCGGCCTCGTCGCCGTGGTCGTCATGTCATCTCCTGCCGGTGCCGCGCCAGGTGCTGCGCGGGGCCGACCGGAAGCGGACACAAGGGTGCCCGCGGTCAGCCGTCCTCGCGCGACGGTGATGTGTGGCACACGTTACGCCGAAGGTCCGACTCTTTGCGGACCGGGGATGCCAAGTAGGTCACAAAAGCAGCATCCCGGTCCACAAAGATGATCACCGATGGGCTAATCGATCAACCTGAGGCGTTGCCGGTGAAGTTCCACGACGCCAGGTGCAGCGCCGGCGAGGCGTAGCGCGAGTCGCCCCACGAGTCGGGCAGCAGCACCGACTCGGCGCCGATGCCGAGCACCCGGCCCGGACCCAGCGCCTGCGGGTATGACTGGGTGAACCGCAGGTTCCCCACCGGGCGGGTGATCTCGCCGTCCTCCACCAGCCAGACGCCGTTGCGGGTCAGACCGGTCACGGCCAGCGTCTTCGGGTCCAGCACCCGGGTGTACCACAGGTCGGTGACCAGCAGGCCGCGACGCATCCGGGCGACGAACGGGCGGGCCGACTCGACGACCGCGGCCGGCGCGTCCGGGAGACCCGTGACCGGCGCCGGCCCGGCCTCCAGACGCAGGTGACCCGGGAACGCGCCCCAGGACCGCGAGGTGGCCGCGGCGTGCCCGGTCGACTCGACGCCGGCCTCGGCCGCGGACGTCCGGTCGTGGGTCACCGCCCGGGTGACCCCCTCCCGGACCAGCACCAGCGACCGGGCCGGGGTGCCCTCGTCGTCGAACGGCAGGCCGGGCGCCGGCTCGCCGCGGCTGCCCAGCGGGTCGTCCACGATGGTCACCGACGGGTCGAACTGCTCCTTGCCCAGCTCGGCGAAGGACTGCTTCTGCGTGTACGACTTCCCGTTGAACCCGAAGACCGAGAAGTTCTGCAGCAGGTCGGCGACCGCGGTGGGCTCGAGAACCACCTCGTACTCCCCGGGTGGGAGCTCGATCGGCGTTACCGCGGCCCGGGCCTTGGCCGCGGCGCGGGCGCCGAGCGCCGCGCCGTCCAGGTCGGCGAGCCGGGACGCGGCCAGCCGGGCCACGCCGTCGGCGCCGTCGTTGCGAGCGATGCCGTCCATCGCGGCCTCCGCGGTGCGGCCGTCGACGGCCTGACCGGCGGTGTTCGCGAAGGCGGCGGAGAGATATTCCGTCCGGCAGTAGCCGGCGGTCTCCAGGCCACCGGCCGCGTCGACGAACGCGCGGACCCGCTCGGCCCGCTCGGCCGGGGTGGCCCGGGCGGTCGCCTCGTCGAAGCCGAACGCCAGCCCGGAGTGCTCGCCGGAGCCGGGGTGACCGGCCGAGATGTGCAGCGCGGCGGGCGGCGTGAGCCCGGCCCAGGCCGGGTCGGGCGGGGTGACCCGGGCCGCGGCCAGAGTCCGCTCGACCAGCGAGCGCAGCCCGGCCACGCTGGTCAGCGTGGTGGAGCCGGTCGCCGTCCGCCCGTCCAGGTGCAGCCGCAGCCGCACGCCGGTGGTGGCCTCGGCGACGTTCTGATGGATCGCCGAGTTGGCGAACCGGGTCAGGGCGAGCGCGCGGTGCCGCACGTTCACCTCGGCCTCGGCGGCCCGGCCGGCCAGCTCCCGGACCAGCTCCACGACCTTCGCCGCGAGTTGCAGCTCACTCGCAAGCTCGCTCATGCCCGCACCCCCACCCGAACGTTGGTGAACCGGGCCGGCGCCGCCGGGTGCCCGGTGTGCCCGATCTGGCCGGGCTGTCCCTTGCCGCAGTTCGGCGTGCCCCAGGCGACCGTCTCGGACGAGAGCATGTCCATCGACTGCCAGAACTTCGGGCCGATCCCGGTGTAGGTCGGGTTACGCAGCATCCGGCCGCGCTTCCCGTTCTTGATCTCGTAGCCGATCTCGCAGCCGAACTGGAAGTTCAGCCGGCGGTCGTCGATCGACCAGGACCGGTTCGTCTCCATGAACACGCCGTCGTCGGTGGCGGCGATGATCTCGTCGAGCGTGTGCGGGCCGGGCTCCAGGCCGACGTTGGTCATCCGGACCATGGGCAGCCGGGACCAGCCGTCGGAGCGGACACTGCCGGCGTAGTCCAGCCCGGCGACGGTGGCCGAGTCCCGCCCGGCGAGCACGCCGACCCAGATCCCGTCGCGGACCGCGTGCCGTTTCGCCGCGGGGGTGCCCTCGTCGTCGAAGCCGAAGCTGCCCAGGGCGCCCGGGAAGCTCGGATCGATCGTGATGTTCATCAGCTCCGACCCGTACCGCAACTCGCCGAGCCGGCTCAGGTCCAGCCAGCTCGTGCCGGCGAACGCGGCCTCCCAGCCGAGGATC
The DNA here is from genome assembly GCA_000715855.1 of Actinoplanes liguriensis. Taxonomy (GTDB): domain Bacteria; phylum Actinomycetota; class Actinomycetes; order Mycobacteriales; family Micromonosporaceae; genus Actinoplanes; species Actinoplanes liguriensis. Next base: position 81,370 of record KL571195.1, on the reverse strand, counting down.
CGGTCCAGCTCGATGGCGTGCCCGACGGACTCGTGGATCTGCAGCGCGAGCTGCGACCCGCCGAGGACCAGGGTGGTCTCGCCGGACGGGCAGAGCGGCGCGGTGAGCAGCTCCCGGGCCTCCTCGGCCAGCCGCGGGGCGTTGCCGACCAGGTCCAGCTCCTCGATCAGCTCCCAGCCACGCGTCCCGTACTGCCCGGGGAGGGAACGGCGCTGGACCTCGCCGTCGCCGATCGCGTTGGCGGTCACCCCGCCGCCGCACTCCCGGATGTGCTGGTCGATGCGGTGGCCCTCGCTGGAGACGAACCACTTCATGGTGTCCCAGACGGCGTAGCTCGCCTCGGCCAGGTCGGCGCCCGCCTCCTTCGCCGCGGCGGTGGCCCGCACCAGCAGGTCGCCCTTGTCGGAGAGCGGCACCGAGAGCGGGTCGACCGCACACTCGCTGGCCCAGCTCGCGGTCACCGGGGCGGACGGCATCAGCTCGGCCGGCGGCCCGGCGACCAGGGCGCTGGCCGCGGCGATCTGCGCGGCGCGGCGCCCGGCGGCACGGGCGGCCGGCTCGGAGAGATCGGGAACGGCATAGAAGCCCCAACTCGAGCCGACCAGGGCACGCACACCCAGGCCGGCGCTCTCGTCGGAGCCGAGATCCTCGACGGACCCGTTGCGGGCCGTCATCGACTCGGTGCGGCAGACCATGACACGGGCATCCGCATAGCGGGCGCCGGCGTCGAGCGCGGCCTGGACCGCCGCGCCCGCCTCATCGAAGTGGCTCATGTCCCGACCCTATGGGCCCGGTACGACAAAACCTTCCCGGGTGGTCAACTGTCGCTGTATCCAGCTCAACTCCGCGGCCAGTCCGGTCTCGTCGCCGGCCAGCAGAACCGGGCCGTCCGGGCCGGCCTCGGCGAGCTCAGCGGTCAGGTCGTGGTTGCGGTAGACGTGCGCGGAGTCGGCCGGATCGCCCAGGTAGCGCTCGGCGACCGGCCGGGGCAGCGTGAACCAGTCCAGCACCGGTTCCCGGGCGACCGCGCAGCGGAACAGCTCAGGGCGGCGCAGCGCGGCAAGCGCGGCGAGCCACCCGCCCAGCCCGCGGCCGCGCGCGGCGACCCGGGTCAGGTCCAGGTCGGGGTGTTTGCCGGTGAGCGCCCGCAACGCGTCCACCAGGTCCGACAGGACCAGGTCGGCGAGCCGCCGGTGGACCGCCTTCTCGAAGCTGGGCGCGACCCCGGGCGTGCCTCGCGAGTCCACGCTGACCACGGCGAACCCGGCGTCCGCCCACCACTGGCGCTCCTGCCAGGCGGGCGGCTCAGCCCGTACCTCCTGGGAACCCGGACCGTCGCCGAGGGTGACCAGAACGGGAAGGCTGCCCCCGACGAAGCCGGTGGGGTAGAGCACGGCGGCCGGGAGACGGCGATCGGTGACCCGCTCCAGGACCGGTTCCGGCCGGTACGGCAGAGCCGCGCGCAACGACCGCAGCGTCCCCACCCGCCGGTCACCCCGCCACACCTCGTCATCCGCGATCAGCACGTCCCCGCCGGTGGTGAGCCCGGTCCCGGTGAGCGAGGTCAGCCGGGTCACCTCCGGACCGCCGCCGCCCAGTGACGTGCGCACCCGGAACACGTCCCGCACCGCGGGGTCGCCCAGGCTGCCCTCGACGATCAGGTCGGGCGCCCCGGCCGGCCCGTCCGCGCGGGGCAGCGTGCCGGCCACCCGCCGCACGTAGAGAC
>KL571195.1:77046-79416 GCA_000715855.1 Actinoplanes liguriensis | reverse complement strand
GAGCAGGCTGCCGTCGGCGAACAGGCAGCGCGCGTCGAAGCCGTCGTGCGCCAGCTCGCCGCCGACCAGCACCCGGCCGTCGGGCAGGTGGCGCGGCGTGCCCGGGATCGGCTCGACCCAGCGGGCGTCGGCGAGTTCCGCGTGCACCTGCGTCTCGCCGGTCCGCGGGTCGACCGAGAGCACCAGGCCGTGCTGTTGCATCCGGCGCAGCACGGTGATCAGCGGGCCGCCGCCGGACCAGCGCACCTGGGCCAGGTGCGGGTACGTCTCCCGGTCCCAGTGCACGTCCACCCAGCCGTCGTCCAGGTCGAGCAGGTGCAGGCTGGTCGACCCGGCGGTGCGTACGGCCATCACCTGGTTCCCGTCCGGTGACCACCACCACCCGCGGGTCCGTCCGAACGCGGCCGCGCCGGCGCCGGCCAGGCCCCAGGCGATCGTGCCGCCGTGCTCACGCCACGCGTTGCCCGGCTCGCCGGCCAGCAGCCGGTCGCCGTCCGGCCCGGTGAACCGCAGCGACGCGGAGCCCTGCGGATCGGTGACGTAGCCGATCCGGACGCCCTGCGGATCGGGCCGCGGGTCGTGCACGGGATCGCTGGTCGGAACCGCGGTCACCGCGCCCGCGGCGAGGTCGGCGCGGAACAGCCGGCCACCACGGGCGAACGCGGCGACCCGGGCGTCACGATCCGTCGCGTACGACGTGATCGGCCCCGGCGCCACGAGATGTTCCTCGCCGGAGAGCACGTCGAACACCCAGAGCGCGGCCTGCGGATCGAAGGGGCCCGAGGAGCGCAGGAAGGCGACCCGCGCTCCGTCGGCGCCGACCGTCACGGCATGGGGCGCGCCGTGGCTGAAGTCGCCGGTGCGCCCGGCGAGTCCGGGGTAGTCCACGCCCTCAGCATCGCTGATCAAGGTGTGCTCCCGCCGGGTAAACCGTGGGGCTCGTCGAGCGAACCTGTCGGTGGTCGCGCGTACAGTATCGGCCGTGACGCTCGACCGGACCGCATCCGATTCGCTGCCCGCCCGCCGACTGCTGCTCGTGCACGCCCACCCCGACGACGAGGTCATCGGGACCGGCGCGACCATGTCGCACTACGCCTCCGACGGCGCCCACGTGACGCTGGTGACCTGCACCCTCGGTGAGGAGGGGGAGATCCACGTCCCGGCGCTGGCGCAGCTCGCCGCCGGTCAGGCCGACCAGCTCGGCGGCTGGCGCCTGGTCGAGTGGGAGCGGGCGTGCGACGCGCTCGGCGTCTCCGACCGGCGCATGCTGGGCGGCCCGGGCCGCTATCGGGACTCCGGCATGATGGGCCTGGAGACGAACCAGCACCCCCGCGCGTTCTGGGGCGCCGACCTGGACGAGGCCGCCGCGCACCTGGTCGAGATCATGCGGGAGATCCGCCCGCAGGTCATGATCACCTATGACGAGAACGGGTTCTACGGTCACCCCGACCACATCCAGGCCCACCGGGTCGCGATGCGCGCCGCCGAGCTCGCCGACGCGGACGGTCCGGCGAAGATCTACTGGACGGCCCAGCCGCTGAGCGTCCTGCGCGACGGCATGGAGGCGTTCCGCGAGTCGGAGAGCAACCCGTTCGCCGACGTGGTGAACGTCGAGGACCTGCCGTTCGGCACGCCGGACGAGGAGATCGCCGCCCGCATCGACGGCACCGAGTTCTACGGCCGGAAGATCGCCGCGATGCGTGCCCACGCCACCCAGATCCCGGACAACTCCTGGCTCTACGGCATGGCCGGCGACTTCGGCGGCGAGTTCATGGGCATGGAGCACTACACCCTGGTCAAGGGTGAGCGCGGCCCCGGCGAGGGCCCGTACAAGTGGGAGACCGACCTGTTCGCGGGTCTGGACCTGGACAGATGACGGTGACTGAAGCACCCGCGGAGCAGACCGAGGTGCCGGCGCGGGAGCCCTGGCCCGGCTGGGAGACCGTGCTGCGCGTTGCCGGGGTCCTGGTCAGTGTCGTCGCCACCGTGGTGGTCACGGTGATCGAGCTGGAGCTGAGCGTGCTGCGGGTCGGTGGCGTCACCGGCCTGTTCCACGGTGACTTCGCGATCTGGGAGGGCACCGGCGCGCTGATCGGCCTGGCGGTCCCGCTGACCATCGCGGCGAATCTGGCGCTCGCCTGGTTCGCCACGACCACGATCGCGCGGGGCTGGGCGATCGGTGTCCCGTGGGCGTTGTGGACGCTGATGGTCCTGGGCGCGGCCGGCACCAAGACCACCGAGGGCGACTATCTGCTCGGCGGGGACAACTGGGTCGCCCTGGTGATGATCCTGGTCGGGAGCCTCGCGTTCGCCGTCTACGCGTACCGGATGATCATGAAGCCCATCAAGAGGGCCGGATGATCATGAAGT
>KL571195.1:76379-76833 GCA_000715855.1 Actinoplanes liguriensis | reverse complement strand
GCCCATCAAGAGGGCCGGATGATCATGAAGCCGCTCAAGCGGGACTGATCTTTCAGCCGACTCACAGCTCGCCTTTAGGAACTGTCGCGCACCATCCGCGAAGATGACCGGGAGATCGAGCCCCGCGGGTTTCCCGGGCGCTACGATCCCGGCCACGAGACGTTCCCCGGGAGGACTGATGAGGCAGCAGCGCTGGTTCCGGATCACGGTGCTGGCGGTCGCCCTGTTCGCGATCAACGCGGTGACCAGACTGGTCGTCCGCTTCGGATTCGACAGCACCGACACCGCTCAGAGCCGCGGCTCGATCGTGATGTTCGCCCTGGTCGCGCTCGTGCTGGGCGGCCTCACGTTCGTCTGGTGCCAGCGCCGGCGGCCGAGCGACTGGCTTCCGGACGTGGGCTTCGGCACGCTCGGCGGGATGCTGGCGACCGTCCTTGCCCTGTCTCTTATACAC
>KL571195.1:73578-76185 GCA_000715855.1 Actinoplanes liguriensis | reverse complement strand
GAGATGTGTATAAGAGACAGGTTCGCGAACGGGAGTGGCGACTTCTTCGCGCAGGTCTGGCTCTACGCCGGCTGCGCGATCGCCGGCACGCTGATCGGCTACTGGATCGCCGTGACGCTGGCGAAGGATTTTCGCTCCCGCTCGCTGCAGGCGTACAGCCGGGCGAAGACGACCAGGCCGCGCCGGGTCGTCCGCCGCTGATCAGAGGGGCGCCTCCCGGGTCAGGTAGGTGTGGTGGGTGCTGAAGCCGAGCCGGCCGTAAAGCGCGACCGCGGCGGTGTTCCGCTCCTCCACCTGCAGATAGGCCCGGGACGCTCCCCGCTGCACGGCCCACTGGGCGAGGCCCCGCACGACGTGCTGCCCCAGCCCGTGCCGGCGCATGGCCGGGGCCGTCTGCAGCAGCGAGATCCCCAGCCAGCGATCCGGGCCGGTGACCGCGCCGCGGGCAATCGCGACCAGGTCACCGTCCGCGTCGCGGACATGAGCGAAGACCTTTTCCGGTACGCCGGTGAGGATGCGGACCGCCGTGGACGGCAACGTCCCCTTGTGTTCGGCGACCATCGCGTACCAGTCGTCGCCGGGGGAGTCCGCCAGGTCGACCGGCGGCAGGTCCCCGCGGCCCGGGGCGCCCAGGATCGGGGCCAGCGGCGCGGTCTGCACCAGCGTGAGCGGCCGCGCCGACCAGCCGCGCTCGTCGAGCGTCGCGTTGACCGGCGCGGCGAGCGGCATCGGCGCGTTGATCATCGGGCGCTGGCCGTGATCCCGGTACCACTGCTCGACGGCGTCGATCGCGGCTTCCAGCGGGCGGTCCGGGTCGCCGACGGCGAGTGCCGAGTTCGCCCGGCCGGTCCAGTTCTCCGCCGCCCGGAGCAGCCAGTTGCCCAGTTTCGCCCGGACCGGCGCCGGCCAGGCCTCGTCGGCGGCCAGTTCGAGGGCGATCACGGCGGCGGCGTGCGGGCGGCTCGCCGGCGGCACACGCTTGGCCCGGTGCACCTCGCGCAGCGGCACGCGTAGGGTTCCCTTGTCGGTGGCGAGTGTGAGCTCGGTCTCGCTGAGGTCGACAAGCTCACCGAGCGCATCCGTGTACAGCGGCCGATCTTCGGATACGCCTACAATTCGCCGTACCACCACCCGGTGTCCCACATCCTGCTGTCGGAGCACGCATTACCTCCTTCGGCGGGAATACTAGGCTCTGCATTTGTCGTCGGCGGTTCCCGCGGCGCGGCTTTGAAGGGAAAGACCAGTGACCTACATCATCGCTGAGCCCTGCGTCGATGTTCTCGACAAGGCATGCATCGAGGAATGCCCGGTCGATTGCATCTATGAGGGCAACCGGATGCTTTACATCCACCCCGATGAGTGCGTCGACTGTGGCGCCTGTGAGCCGGTCTGCCCGGTCGAGGCGATCTTCTACGAGGACGACGTTCCGGAGCAGTGGAAGGACTACACCAACGCGAACTACGAGTTCTTCGAGGATCTCGGTTCGCCCGGTGGCGCCTCCAAGGTCGGCAAGATCGACAAGGACGCGACCTTCGTCGTCGCGCAGGCGCCTCGCGGGGACGCGCACTGAGCGCTCTGTCGTCGGCCCTGCCGGATTTCCCCTGGGACCTGCTGGAGCCGGCCAAGACCCTCGCCGCCTCCCATCCGGACGGCATCGTCGACCTCTCGGTCGGCACGCCGGTCGATCCGGTCCCCGCGGTCATCCGGCAGGCCCTCGTCGGGGCCTCCGACACGCCCGGCTACCCGCTGACCGCCGGCACCTCGCAACTGCGGGCCGCGATCGCGAGCTGGCTGGCCCGGGCGTGCCGCGCCTCGGGTGAGCTCGGGGTGCTGCCCACGATCGGCTCCAAGGAGCTTGTCGCGTGGCTGCCCACGCTGCTCGGCGCCGGCCCGGGGGACAAGGTGGTCATCCCCCAGGTCTGCTACCCGACGTACGAGGTCGGTGTGCGCCTGGCCGGCGCCGGGGTGATCCGGTCCGACTCGCTCACCGCGGTCGGTCCCGAGCGGGTGAAGCTCGTCTGGATCAACTCGCCGTCCAACCCGACCGGGAAGGTCCTGCCCGCCGAGCACCTGCGCAAGGTGGTCGCGTGGGCCCGCGAGCGCGACGCGATCGTGGTCAGCGACGAGTGCTATCTGTCGCTGGGCTGGGAGTCCGAGCCGGTGTCGGTGCTCGCCGACGAGGTGACCGGTGGCGACTACACCGGCGTGCTGGCCGTCCACTCGCTCTCCAAGCGGTCCAACCTGGCCGGTTATCGTGCCGGTTTCGTGGGCGGCGACCCGGCGCTGATCGGCGAGCTGCTCGCGGTGCGCAAGCACGCCGGCATGATCCCGCCGGCGCCGGTGCAGGCCGCCATGGTTGCCGCGCTGGGTGACGAGGAGCACGTGGCCGAGCAGCGGGCGCGCTATGCGGCTCGCCGCGACACCCTGCGGGCGGCGCTGGTCAAGGCCGGTTTCGAGATCAGTCATTCGGAGGCCGGGCTCTACCTGTGGGCGACCCGGGGTGAGGACTGCTGGCAGACCGTCGACCGTCTCGCCCAGCGGGGCATCCTGGCCGCGCCGGGCGCGTTCTACGGTCCGGCCGCCGCCCAGCACCTGTCTCTTATACAC
>KL571195.1:72515-73401 GCA_000715855.1 Actinoplanes liguriensis | reverse complement strand
TGTGTATAAGAGACAGCTTCTGACGTGGAGCGCCTCCCGGTCGTCGTCGCCACCGGCGAGGCTTTCCGGGAGGTGCCGCCCGAGCAGGCCGTCCTGCATGTCCGGGCGACCCTCAAGGGCCGCAGCCGCGAGTCCGTGATGGAACGCCTCGCGGAGCGGTTCGCCGCACACGGCGTGATCCTCGACGAGTTCGCCGCCGCGATCGAGCGGCGCGAGACCGAGAGCGTCCACGTCTACCCGCAGGGGAAGCGGCGGGGCGAGGAGACGTACCACGGCAGCATCGCCACCCGTGTGGTGGTCACCGATTTCACCGTGCTCGGCGACATGATCATGCGCCTCGGCGCGGAGGAGTCGACCTCGTTCTCCGGACCGTGGTGGCAGCTGCGCGTCGGGAGCCGGGCCGGTGGCGAGGCCCGCCGGGACGCGGTGACCACCGCGCTGGCCCAGGCCGCGGAATATGCGGCCGCCGTCGGCGCCCGGGTCGACCGGCTCGTCGAGATCAGCGACATCGTCGCCGAGGAGTCCGTTCACCACGGGTTCGCGGTGGCCGGTGCGGCGCGGGACATGGGCGACGGCGGTCCGGCTCTCGAACTGGAACCGGAGCTCCAGACCGTGCGGGCCCGGGTGAAGGTCACCGTCACGATCACCGAGCCGACGCTGCCGATCTGAGGATTCCGCGCACGCACGGCGGTCACGTGGGCAAGACTCGACCGCATGCGCACGGGCCTCGGGCACCTGCTGCTGCGGGTGGCGAACGTGAATCCGCGCAGCGTGACGACGCATTCGGATCGCGTGCTCTACCGCTCGATCGGCGTCTTCATCCTGCTCTACTTCCTCTACGCCACCATCGGCGGCGCGGCGTTCATCCTGTCTCTTATACACATCT
>KL571195.1:71258-72156 GCA_000715855.1 Actinoplanes liguriensis | reverse complement strand
GGTACCGCGGCGAGATCGACGCCCGGCTCGCGGCCACGCACAGCACCCAGCTCGGCCGGCTCGACGAGAGCGGCGCGCTCGCCGGCTACCGGACGCGGCTCGCCGAGTTGCGGCAGGCGACGAAGGACGACGACGCGGCCGTCCGCACACTTTCCGACCGGGCTGCCGGGAAGCGCCGCGACGCCCGTACCCTCTATCGCCAGGCCTTGGCCGACTCGGCGGGATCCGGCGTCACCCACAGCCCCGGCTGCCCGGCCGGCGGTTACTGCGATCACCTGGTCCGCCGATCCCGAGCCCTCGACGATCAGGCCGCCGCACTCGACCGCCAGGCCGCTGACCTGCAGCGCGACCAGCGTCCGGAGCGGGCCGCGCGGGCCGCCGAGCAGTCCCGGCTGACCGCGCTGGCCGGCAGCGAGCGCGCGGCCAATGCGGAGGCGGTGCGCGGCGACTCCGGTTTCGGCGCGCGGACCGCCGCGATGTGGCACATGGTCACCGCCGACTTCTGGGGCGTCGGCGTCTACTACCTGGGGATCGCGTTGCTGCTGGTAGCGCTCGACTGCGCCGCGATCGGCCTGAAGTTCGCGTCCCGCGGCAACGCCTACGAGCGGAACGAGGCCCGGGCCGCGCGGCTGCGCGAGCACGAGGCCGCGCTGATCCATGAGCGTGAGGTGCACGACGCACGGACCTACGGCGACGCCACCGCGAAGGTGATCGCCGACGGCATCGAAGCGGCCAGCCACGACGTCCAGCTCGCCCACGCCGCGACCGAACGCGCCCGCGCCGTCCTGCACACCGCGGTCATCGTCGACCCGGCCGACCTGGAACGCCGCTTCTGGGACGACCGCATAGAAGCCTGAAGATCAAATTCTTCATTGCCTGCCTCCGCTGTGGTCCAGAC
>KL571195.1:70459-70981 GCA_000715855.1 Actinoplanes liguriensis | reverse complement strand
CAGGGCCGTGGCCGGCCCAGAACGCAAAGCCCGAAAGGGCGATCTCCGTGGGTGGTTGCGCTCAAAAGAACCCCGCGACCTGCGAAGCAGCCCCGAGCCGCAGCGCGACTCCCGGTGGGGCCGGGTGTCAGCGGCGGCCGAAGGCCCAGGCCGCCCCGGCGGCGGCCAGTCCACCGCCCACCGCGGCCAGCAGCCCGTGGTGCTGCGACGCCCACAGCTGCAGGCTCCGCGAATGCGCGCGATCGTCGAAGTCGCCGTGTGCGCCGTGGTCCTCCCGCGCGTCGGCCGGCGCCCACAGGTTCGCCGGCTGGTCCGGGGAGCGCTGCTCGTCGGTCTGCTGCCCCTTGAACCCGGTCCGCGCCAGATAGCGGTCCAGGATCCCGGGCGCGACCGCGTTCGCCGCCAGGGTCAGCGCGGTCGACCCGCCGACCCAGTACTCCCGCCGCTTCGGGTGGTCCGCCGCGTACTCCACCGCCCGCGCCGCGACCTCGGGCTGGTAGATCGGCGGCACCGGCTGCGCCT
>KL571195.1:65253-70225 GCA_000715855.1 Actinoplanes liguriensis | reverse complement strand
GTGTTCACCGCCGGCATCTGCACCATCGTCACGTGCACGTTGCTCTTCTCGTGCAGCAACTCGACCCGCAGCGACTCGGTGAACCCCTGGATCGCGTGTTTCGCCCCGCAGTAGGCGCTCTGCAGCGGAATCCCGCGATACGCCAGCGCCGACCCGACCTGCACGATCACGCCCTGGTCCCGGGTACGCATCCGGGACAGCGCCGCCCGCGTGCCGTAGACGTAACCCAGGTAGCTGACCTCGGTCGTCCGCGCGAACTCGGGCATCTCCATCTCCACGAACGGCGCGAACACGCTGGAGAAGGCGTTGTTGACCCAGAGCCCGATCGGCCCGAGCTCCTTCTCCACCCGCTCGGCGGCGAGGTCCACGGCCTGGTGGTCGGCCATGTCCACCTCGATCGGCAGCGCGGTGCCACCGGCCCGGCGTACGTCCTCGGCCGCCCCGTCCAGCCCCTCTTCACCGCGGGCCAGCAGGGCGACGGTGTCACCCCGGGCCGCCAGTCGCCGGGCCACCGCCCGCCCGATCCCGCCACTCGCGCCGGTCACTACCGAAATCCTGGTCATGGGTAGAGGAATGACCAGGTTCCGGCGGTCAGAAACCTCAGCGGAGCACGCCTTCGGCCCGGAGCGGCACGGTGAACGTCGCCCCGGCACAGGCTTTCGGCATCCCATGCGGCATGACCAGCGCCCGGTCCACGGCGAACGCGCCGACCGTGTTCCGCGCCACCTCCCAGGAGACCGGGAAGGCCGGCCGGCTCATCCGGACGCCGGGTTCGACGCATCCCGCGTCCCGATGCTCCGGATCGGCCGTCACGCTTCCGGGCCCGAGCCGGATCGAGGTGATCCGGATCGGCACGTTCTTGTCGTTGGTGACCGTGACCAGCATTTTCCCGGTGTCGCCCGGCCGCAGCGGGTGGTTCAGGTCGTTACGCCCGGGCAGCAGCAGGTCGACCGTGACCGGCGCCGGCCCGGCCACCTGGCTGGGTTGAGTGATCTTCCAGTACGCCCAGGCCGCCCCGGCGTTCGCGAGGATCGCCGCGATCGCCGCGAACCCGAGGATGGTCCGTGACCGCCGGTCGAACCGGCGCTTGCGCGGCGACCGCATCTCCCAGGTGGGCTCTTCGTGATCGGCGGTGTCCAGCTCGATCCGGCCCTCCGGTTGCCCGGTGCCGTGCTGCGAGTTGGTCAGGACGTCCCGCCGCATCAGGAGCCGGTCCCCGAGGCGTCAGCCGCAGGCGGATCGCTCAGATCGGGCATGCGGCTCGCTCCTCCTCGGACGCCGGTGAAAAGGGCCAGGCTGGCGTTCATTCAACGTTCCCTGATAGAGATGTCCGATGTGATCGGTTTTCCGTCCGCCGTTGTAGGCGCATAAATCGGAACGATCCACCCAACCGGTTTACCCCGCCCGAGGGATCGGGCACCTTCCAGGGTCCCTGCCGCACCGTCCATCTTGCTGCCGGACACGCCCATGAGCTGCACAAACGAGCCGTTAGCGGTCACCGCCCGACTGCTCAAATCCGCGATCGTCGTGGTTCCGCGCGCTATTCCGCGGGCGACGCCGGCTCTGCGGTCCCGCTCGGTTGCGCCGGCGCCGGGCTCGTCTTCTCCGGGGTCGCCGCGGGGCTGTCCGGAGTCTTCTCCACGACCGTTCCCGAATCCTTCTCGGAATCGTTCCCGGCCGGCGTCACGGTTGGCGTCGCCGGCGCGGGTTCCTTCGTCGCCTGCGGCGCCGATCCGCCGGGCACGTCGCCGGTCACCGGAGGCTGCGCGGCCGCGGCCTGCTCCCCGGTCCCGGTCTTCGTTCCCGGTACGACCGTGACCGGCGCGCTGGCCGGCCCGACCCACGTCGAGCCGGCCAGCGCCCGCACGACGAAGGTTCCCGAAGGCTTGCCCTTGGGGGTGTACTCGCAGCTCAATGCGGTGGTCTTGCAGATCTCGGCGACGACGGCGCCACCGGTGGACTCGACCCGGTAGCCGCCGACCGCGGCCCCGGAAGCGAACTTCGCCCCGCTCCACGAGAACGTCAACTTCCCACCCGCGTGCGCCACGGCCAGGTTCGTGACGGCCGGCATCTGCTCGGCCCGTACGGTTCCGCGCGCCGGTGTGGCGCTGACCGCCCAGTTGGCCCAGGCGGTCAGCCCACTACCGGCCACGATCGCCCCACCCACGATGGTCGCCATCAGGGCGATCGCATTCCGGCGCTTCACCGGCCCACCGTCCGGGCGCTGCCGCTGACCGTGAGCCGGAACGTGGCCCGCTGGCAGGCGTCGTCGACGGACCCCGGCATGTACACCTCGAACTCCCCGGCCGCGACCTGCCCGCGCGCCGGAACGGTCACCGGCAGCTGCCCGTGGAACTGCCCCACCCGCAGGTTCCGCGCCGACGGCCGGCACCTGCGCCGCGAGGTCGAGTCCACCTGCGCGTCAAGCTTCCGGACGCTGATCGGATACGGATACGGATTCATCACGGTCACCCGGCTCCGCCGCACCGCCCCCGGATACAGCCCGCTGACGGATGTCGCCCGAATCCCGAACACCTGCGTGTCCCGCGACATCGGCGCCGGTGCCGGCGACCGAACCGCCGCCGCCACCCCCACGCAGAGGAACACCACCCCACCGAGTGCCACCCACCCCTGCCCGGTGGGAGCCCAATTGCCACGCATAGCTACCTCCGGACGGTGCGAGCAGACTGTGGAATGAAGCTGTCCTGGCGGCGGCCCGCCCGTCCGGCAAGACGTCAGGAAGCTGCGCTCTCCGCGCTGACCGCGGTCTTGAAGCTGAACTTCGCCTCCTGGCAGGCATCGGCTGCGCCGCCGATCATGCGAATCGATCCGGCGTAGGTGATCGGCGCCGAACCGCCGGGGGCGACGGTCGTTCCCGCCGGGAATTTGGCGCTTGTCACCTGCTCGATGTTGTTGCCCTCGCACTTCTCCTTGTTGCTCTTGAAGTCCGAGAAGTTGATGGACTTGACGAGGACCGGGAACTGGTTCGGGTTGGTCACCGTCACGGTCACGTCGCTGGTGGCTCCCGGAACGAGGGGCGTGGTGCTGACGCCTTTGACCTCCAGTTGCGCCGCTTTGCCGGCCGCCGCGGTCGTGTCTCCGGTGCCGGTCAGGCTCCAGGCGGCCCAGGCGGCTCCGGCTCCTACCACCGCGACGGCAACGGCGGAGGCGACAACGGCGGAACGCTTGGTCATCTTGCGCATGGGAAAGTTCCTCCTGGAACGTTCAGGCGAGCGCCTCCACCCGTTCCCCCCGGTTGCGGAGCGACGGAAACGGTGAGCGCGTCGTTGATCTGGTGTGGCCGGAGCCCGTTTGGCATCCCGGCGCTGGGACAAAGATGACCGACCCGCCCACATCGGGCGATAGGGCTTACAGCCCGCCTGTTACGAATGATCCGGTCACTACCGGTGTCCGATGCGCGTACCCCGCAGGCGTGAACAAGCCGGGAAGGCCGTAACCACCGAGCGCCTCTGAGCTGCGTCGATGCGCAACCGACGCGTCAAGCCGGAGTCCGTCTCAGATGGCGGAAACGACCCGGAGAGCCACCTTGGCGATGGTTGAGAGGGCAAGGATTTTCCCGCCCGCGGCCCCGAACGGGTTAAGCCGTTCGAACCGGCGTTCCCCTGAAAGAGGCTTCCGCGCTACGCCTCTGTCGGTCGCTGAGCCTGGAGCAGGAACCGGTGCGCCCGCACGGTGAACTCCCCGCGGGCCCGGATGACCGCCGACAGGCGGGCGATCTCACGTTCGTACCGCTGGGGGGTGAAGTCCCGCACCTGCCACGGAACCGTGCGCAGGTGGTGCACGACGGCCCGGATGTCCCGGAAGGCGAGACCGGGGTGCTCCTCGCGGATGTCGGTGACCCGGAGCCCGGCCGCGGTGAGGGCTGCCGCCGCGACCTCCGCGTCCCAGCGCCGGGGCGACGGCGGGGGTGCGCCGAGCGCGTCGTTCAGCTCGGCCAGGTCGTCGCTGCCCACCTGCTGGGTGAGCAGGACGCCGCCGGGCTTGAGGAGCCGGGCGACGTCCGCGGCCGGGAGGCGCCCGTGCCGGCTGAGCACGACGTCGAACTCGTTCTCCCCGGCGGGCAGCTCGGTGAGCACCTCGACGCCGAACGGAGCGAGCCGTTCCCGGGCGATCGGCGTGTTGCGGGCCCAGCTCTCGACGGCGACCGTGTACGCCGGGAGCGGCGCCAGCTCGGCCAGCAGCTCGCCGCCGCCGGTGTCCAGGTCGAGCAGGCTGCCGGCCGGGCGCACCAGTGGACGGGCGATCTCCGGATAGGACCAGGACGGCTCGGACGCGACGGCCAGCCCGTCCAGCCAGGCGAACTCCCACCCGGTCATGGACGCGCCGGCCGCCGCGGTGTTGAGGTCGTCATCCGGCGGGCTGCTGCGCACAACGCCGACGGTAGCCAGAGCGTGCGCTCAAAGTCGCGGTGGTCTCACCGTTCGCGGAAGTCGTGGCTGAACCGTGTTCAATCCGCGACCCTGTGCGGTGGGACAGTCAGGCCCGGACCGGCATGAGCAGGGAGAAACGGGATTCGTCGTCCGCCGCCCGGATGGTGAGCGGCTGGACCGGCCCGTCGAGCTCCAGGAGCAGTTGGCCGGGGCCGCCCGCGTCGGCTGCCTGCAGCAGGAACTCCCGGTTCACGGCCAGGTGTGCGGCGTCGTCGGCGGTCCACTCCGACTCCCCGGCCAGGCGCAGCTCGCCGTCCGGGCTCAGAGCGAGGATCGAGACAGGGTACGTCGAACCGTCGTGCTCCCGTCGCACCTCGGGCGCCGACGACACCAGCTTCCGCAGCTCGTCACGATCGACGGTGACCCGGCGGGTGCCCGTGCCGGTGGGACCGGTGAGCCGGCGCCAGTCCGGGAAGTCGACGTCGAGCGGGGCGGTCCGGAGCTCGGCGCCCGCGTGCTCCGTCCGTACAAAATCGGCATTGAGATCGAGGGAAACGGAGCCGGAACCGAGCCGCAGGAGA
>KL571195.1:64818-65050 GCA_000715855.1 Actinoplanes liguriensis | reverse complement strand
TCAGAGATGTGTATAAGAGACAGGTATCGATCCGTCGCGACCAGCGTCAGTGTGCCGTCGCCGGTCTCGAAGAGCACGCCGCCGGGGAACGGCATGCCGGGGATCGGGTCGGTGACCGCGAAGCGGACCGCGGTGAGCGCTGCCTTGAGATCAGAAGCGGACAGGGTGATGCGGGTCATCAGATGCTCCTCCAGGTCGAGCAGGGTGTGCAGGCGGAGGAGCTCGCGGCGGG
>KL571195.1:62645-64499 GCA_000715855.1 Actinoplanes liguriensis | reverse complement strand
GGGCGTCGAGCCGCTCCCGGACGCGGCCGGGGTGCTCGATGTCACGCACCGCCTCCGCGATCTCCGGGACCGGCATGCCCACCCGGCGCAGCCCCGCGATCAGCCGGGCGGCCTTGATCTGGTCGGCGGTGTAGCGGCGGTAGCCCGTCGCCGGGTCGACCACGGCCGGGACCAGCACACCGGCGCCGTCGTACCAGCGCAGCGCGCTGACCGTCAGGCCACTGGCCCGGGCCGCCTCGCCGATCGTCCGCATCTCGCTCCTCACGCCGATGACCCTGGTGTCTCGACCAGGTCGAGGGTCAACCTCCCAGCAACAATGTCGCGGCGACCCCGGCCATCACCAGTGCGATCAGGCCGTCCAGGATCCGCCAGGCGCCGGGCCGGGCCAGCAGCGGGCCGAGCCGGTGCGCGCCGAGGCCGAGTCCGGCGAACCAGAGGGAGCTGGCCGCGGTGGTGCCGACCAGGAAGAGCCAGTGGTGTGGGTGCTGCTGCGCGATCGAACCGAGCAGGAGCACGGTGTCCAGGTAGACGTGCGGGTTGAGGTAGGTCAGCGCCAGCGTGGTGAGCAGGGTCGCGCGGAGTGTCGCGGGCGCCTTGCCGCTGGCTCCGAGGCTGCCCTCGGGGTGCAGCGCGCGGCGGGCGGCGAGGATGGCGTACCCGATCAGGAAGGCCGCCCCGATCCACCGGATCGCGGTGACCAGTCCCGGTCGTGCGCTGATCACCGCGCCCAGGCCGGCGATACCGGCGGCGGTAAGCAGGACGTCGGAGAGCGCACAGGTCAGGACGACCGGAAGGACGTGTTCACGGCGCAGGCCCTGGCGGAGGACGAAGGCATTCTGTGCGCCGATGGCGATGATCAGGACGGCGGAGGCGACGAAGCCGGCGACGACGGAGGTGAGCACGTCCCCGACGCTAGGGTTCACCCGGATATGAAATCCAGCTAAAGATTTTCAGGATGAGTTAGCGATACTTAATCGCGTGGACCAGGTGCAGCTGGAGACGTTCCAGGCAGTCGTGGAGCAGGGCAGTTTCGAGGCGGCCGCGCGGGCGCTGCACGTCACCCCGTCGGCGGTCAGCCAACGGATCAAGGCACTGGAACGTGCGGTCGGTCAGGTGCTGGTCCGCCGCGCCAAGCCGTGCACGGCGACCGTGCCGGGGGAGGCGCTGGTCCGCTTCGCCGGGCAGGTGGCGCTCCTCGAACGGGAGGCCCTCGAACAGGCCCGGGGCGGCACCCGGATCTCGATCGTGGTGAACGCGGACTCGCTGAACACGTGGTTCCTGCCGGTGCTGACGCGCGTGCCGGGGGCGACGTTCGAGCTGCACACCGACGATCAGGACTACACCGCCGACCTGCTTCGATCCGGTACGGCGATGGCGGCCGTGACCGCGGAGAACGCGGCGGTCCAGGGCTGCCGGGTGGAGAAGCTGGGTTCGATGCGTTACCTGGCGGTCGCCGCGCCGGGCCTGGATCCCGAGTCCGCGCCGATGATCCTCTACAACCACAAGGACCAGCTCCAGCATCGCTTCCTGGCGCTGGTGGGCAAACGGCCCGCCGAGCGGATCCACTACGTGCCGCAGGCCGCGGCCTTCAACGAGGCGATCCGGCTGGGCCTGGGCTGGGGAACGGTGCCGGAGCAGAACGCGGGGCCGCTGCTCGACTCCGGGGAATACGTCCGAATACATCCGGGCACTTTCCTCGACGTCCCGCTCTACTGGCAGTGCTGGCGGATCGAATCCGACCTGCTCAACGCAGTGACGGCCGCCGTGCGAACGGCGGCCGCCCAATCCCTGCGCTAACTACATGAACACGACCACATGGACACGAGCGCATGGCGCCCGTCGTTGTCGAGGGCA
>KL571195.1:57127-62456 GCA_000715855.1 Actinoplanes liguriensis | reverse complement strand
CGCATGGCGCCCGTCGTTGTCGAGGGCACCGAAATCGGCTAGCGAAGCGTGGTCGATTTCGGCGCCCTCGACAACGACCTAAAGGGGCGCCATGCCAGCCGAGCGAAGCGAGGCCATCAGGTTCAGTTGGTGTGCAGCACGCTGTTCAATTCGATGCCGGTGCCCTTGCGCGGGCGGGCCTCCAGGGCGCCGCTCACCGAGTTGCGCCAGAACAGGAGATTGTTCACACCGGACAGCTCGATGGCCTTCACCACACGACCGTCGGGCAGCGCGACCTTCGACGACGCGGTGATGTAGACGCCCGCCTCGACCACACAGTTGTCACCGAGCGAGATGCCGACCCCGGCGTTCGCCCCGAGCAGGCTGCGCTCGCCGATCCGGATCTTCTCCTTGCCGCCGCCGGAGAGCGTGCCCATGATCGACGAGCCGCCGCCGATGTCGGACCCGTCGCCGACCACCACGCCCTGCACGATCCGGCCCTCGACCATCGAGGTGCCCAGCGTGCCGGCGTTGAAGTTGACGAATCCCTCGTGCATGACCGTCGTCCCGACGGCCAGGTGGGCGCCGAGCCGGACCCGGTCCGCGTCGGCGATCCGGACGCCGGACGGGGCGACGTAATCGGTCATCCGCGGGAACTTGTCGATGCCGTAGACGGCCAGGTGCCGACCGGCGGCGCGCTCCAGGAAGCGCAGCTCGTCGACCCGGTCCGGCGGGCAGGGGCCGGCCGACGTCCAGGCCACGTTCGCCAGCAGGCCGAAGATGCCGTCCAGATTCAGCTCGTTCGGCCGGATCAGGCGGTGCGAGAGCAGGTGCAGCCGCAGGTAGGCCTCGCTGGTGTCGGCGATCGGCTCGGCCAGTGACTTGATCGTGGCGCGGACCTCGATCGTCGAGAGTCCGGGCAGCAGCTTCGGGCCGGTCAGCCCGGCCGGGAGCGCCGGCCGGTCGGCCGGCTCCTCGCCCAGCCCCAGGAAGCCGGCCGGGAACCAGGTGTCGAGCACCTGTCCCTCGGCGGTCACGGTGGCCAAACCGATGCCCCAGGCGGGCGAAGTCGAGATCGCGGTATCCACGACATGAACCCTACAAGTTGCGCAGGCCGCGGATCGGGTGCGTCCGGTGCTCGGGATGGCCTTGTATGGTGCGCACATGGCCAACCCGCTGACCCCGGACGTGCTTGTCGACCCGGTCGAGCTGACCCGCGCCCTGGTCGACATCGAATCCGTGTCCCGCGACGAGAAGGTGATCGCCGACTGCGTCGAGGACGTCCTCCGCAGCGCCGGGCACCTGACCGTCGAGCGACTGGGCAACACGGTGATGGCACGGACCGACCTGGGCCGCGGGCAGCGCGTGGTGCTCGCCGGTCACCTGGACACGGTGCCGATCAACGACAACTGGCCGTCCACAGTCGTCGACGACCTGATCTACGGATGCGGGACGTCCGACATGAAGTCCGGGGTGGCGATCGCGCTTCATCTCGCGGCGACACTGCCCGATCCGGCGTACGACGTGACGTACCTGTTCTACGAGTCCGAGGAGATCGAGTCCGAGTTCAACGGGCTCAAACTCGTCGCCGCGAGTCAGCCCGAGTGGTTGCGGGCCGACTTCGCGGTGCTGCTCGAACCGACGTACGGGGTGGTCGAGGCCGGCTGCCAGGGGACCGTCACGGCGCTGGTCCGCACCCACGGGCGGCGGGCGCACACCGCCCGGGCGTGGCGCGGGGTGAACGCGATCCACGCCGCCGGGGAGGTGCTGCGCCGGCTGGAGGAGTACCACCCGCGGACGGTGACGATCGACGGGTGCACCTATCGGGAGGGGCTCAACGCCGTACGCGTCAATGGGGGTGTCGCCGGAAACGTCGTCCCGGACGAGTGTGCGGTCGAGGTCAACCTGCGATTCGCCCCGGACCGGTCCGAGGAGCAGGCCCACGAGCACCTGCACGAGGTCTTCCAGGGCTTCGACCTGGAGATCGTCGACTCCGCGCCGGGCGCGCTGCCGGGGCTGGACGCGCCGGCCGCCCGGGAGTTCCTCACCGCGGTCGGCGTCGAGCCGGCCGCCAAGCTGGGCTGGACCGACGTGGCCCGGTTCGCGGCGCTGGGCATCCCGGCGATGAATTACGGCCCCGGCGACCCGTCGCTGGCGCACGCGCCGGACGAGCACGTGGAGATCGGCCAGATCCGGGACGGCGCGGCCACGCTGCATCGCTGGCTGGCGGGTTAGGCCCTCCTTCTCAGAGCTGGGGAATCGCCGCCCGGCCGATCGCCCGCTGAGGCACCGAGACCTCCATCGTGGTCTCCGGGTCGAAGGCGGGATCGGGCTGGCGCGCCGCGAAGGCGACCCGGCGCTCCTCCACCACCAGCTGGATGCGCCGCTGCATGCGGCGGTGCATCTTGAGGCGCTCGTATCGGTTCGTCACGGTGGCCGCCCTTTCACCGGGACACCCGGACTCCGGGCGCCGTGCCTGCCGTGTGTACGCGGTTCGGTAACTGTGTAGACGTGCCAGAGCTACCGTCCGTTGCTTCAATCTGGCAAAAAGGTCTCCGGGTCGCAATCCTCTTACCGAAACGCGGCCGGTTATTCACCGGGGAATGGCCGTCCGCACTACCTTTGGCGCATGACGGAGAGCACCAACGGGCGACCAACGGCCGCGCCGCAGCGTCATCGGGGTGCGGTCACGCTACGACGTGACGCGCTTCCCGTGAGCACCGCGGACGAGAAACTGCTGGACTCACATCATCGTGGTGAGTGGAAGACGAAGGACGCCTGGCGCGCCCTGCGCATCCTCTCCGAGTTCGTCGAGGGCTTCGACACGCTGGCCGATCTGCCGCCCGCGGTCAGCGTCTTCGGCTCGGCCCGCAGCAAGCCGGAGAGCGCGGAGTGCGAGCTCGCCGCCCGGCTGGGCGCGGCTCTCGCCGAGGCGGGCTACGCGGTGATCACCGGCGGCGGTCCCGGCGTGATGGAGGCGGCGAACCGTGGCGCCACCGAGGCCGGCGGGATGTCGGTCGGGCTCGGCATCGAGCTGCCGTTCGAGCAGGGCCTCAACGACTGGGTCGACATCGGCATCGACTTCCGCTACTTCTTCGTCCGCAAGACCATGTTCGTGAAGTACGCGCAGGCGTTCGTCGTGCTGCCCGGCGGCTTCGGCACCCTCGACGAGCTGTTCGAGGCGATCACGCTGGTCCAGACGCGGAAGGTGACCCGCTTCCCGGTGATCCTGATGGGCGCCGACTACTGGGGTGGCCTGCTCGACTGGATCAAGCGGCGGATGCTCGACGACGGCAAGATCAGCGCCGCCGACCTCGACCTGATCCAGGTCACCGACGACGTCGCCGAGGCGGTCCAGATCATCGTGGACGCCGGGGCGGCCCTCGCCGACGCGCAGCCGGAGCCCTGATGGCCGCGATCTGCGTGTTCTGCGGCTCTTCGGACAAGCTGGAGCAGCGCTGGCTCGACCTGGCCGCGGAGACCGGGCGGGCGCTCGGCGAGCGCGGGCACACCCTGGTCTCCGGCGGCGGCCGCGTCGGCATGATGGGCACGGTTGCCGACGGCGCCCGGACCGGCGGCGCGCACACGCTCGGGATCATCCCGCAGTGCCTGGTCGACTGGGAGGTCGCCGACACCGCCTCGGACGAGCTGGTGGTCACCGGGGACATGGGCGCCCGGAAGAACCTGATGATCGACCGGTCGGACGCGTTCCTCACGCTGCCCGGCGGCCTGGGCACGCTCGACGAGCTGTTCGAGGTGTGGACGACGGCGACGCTGGACGTGCACCGCAAGCCGATCGTCGTCCTGGACCCGGACGGGTTCTACGACGGTCTGTTCGCCTGGCTGAACGGCCTGGTCACGACGAAGTTCATCCGTCCCGGCGTGATGGAGACGGTGCTGGTGGCACGGTCGGTGCCGGAGGCGCTGGACGCGATCGAGGCCGCCCTGGCCGGGTGACGCTGCTGACACATCGGCCTTCTGCCCCCGTCCCGGCCGGGTGACCTGGCGGAAACGTCGTACCGGCGTGCTCTCATAGATGCCGTGAGCACGCCGGCCCCCCAGTCCCCGGCGCGCCGGGCGGCGGCCTACCGCCTGGTCCGGCGCCCGCGCCCCGCCGCGCCCGAGCTGCGCGACGATCCCGTCCAAGCCCGGGTGGTCGCGCACACCGCCGGCCCGCTGCTGGTCGTCGGCGGTCCCGGCACCGGCAAGACCACCGTGCTGGTCGAGGCGGTCGCGGCACGGATCGCCGAGGGCGTCGACCCGGAGCGCATCCTCGTGCTCACCTTCGGCCGCCGCGGCGCCGCGGCCCTGCGCGACCGGATCGAGGCGCGGGTCGCCGGGGATTCCGGCCGGATCGTGCACGAGCCGCTGGTCAGGACCTTTCACGCGTACGCGTTCGGCCTGCTCCGCCGAGCCGCGGCAGACCGTGGCGAGCCCGCCCCGCGGCTGCTCACCGGCCCGGAACAGGACCTGATCATCCGTGAGCTGCTGGCCGTGGTCGAGGATCCGGACTCCGCCGACACCGTCGGGTGGCCCGAGGAGCTGCGTCCGGCCCTGCCCACCCGAGCCTTCGCCCAGCAGTTGCGTGACCTGATGCAGCGTTCCGCCGAGCGCGGGGTCGGCCCGTTCGAGCTGGCGGATCTCGCCGCCCGCCTGGGCCGCTCCGACTGGGCGGCGGCCGCCCGCTTCCTCCGGGAATATGTCGAGGTTCTCGCCCTGCGCGACGCCACCACGCGCGGCTCGGTGGCCTATGACCCGGCCGAGCTGGTCCGGGCCGCCTCCGGCCTGCTCGCCGACGAGCCCGACCTGCTGGCCGCCGAGCGCCGCCGCTTGGCGTACGTGTTCGTCGACGAGCTCGCCGAGACCGACCCGGCCCAGGTCGATCTGCTCGCCCAGGTCACCGCCGGCGGAAAGCCCCTGGTCGCGTTCGCCGACCCGGATTCGTCGATCTTCGGCTTCCGCGGGGCGGATCCGGCCGTGGTCGCCGACTTCCCGGACCGTTTCCGGACCCCGTCCGGCGCCCCGGCCGAGACGATCACCCTGCACACGAACTATCGCGCGGCGCCGTCGCTGCTCACGGCGGCTTCCGGGGTGGCCCGGCGGATGCGCGGTCCGATCAGCCACCGCCTGATGGTCCCGCCGCCCCCGCTCGATCCCGACCCCGCCCCGCCCGCCGTGACCGACCCCACCGTGGCCGCGACTGACCCCGCCCTGACCGACCTCGCCGGGGCCGGTCCCGGTGAGGCCGGCCCCGCCGCGGCCGGAGCCGGGGTTGACCGGCCTGCTGCGGCTGAGCCAGACCCGGCACGTCCGGTCCCGGCCCAGCCCACCGGCCCGGGCTCGTCCTCCG
>KL571195.1:55230-56931 GCA_000715855.1 Actinoplanes liguriensis | reverse complement strand
TGGCAGCGACGAGGCGTCGGCCTCCGCCGCCGACGGCCGCGATCCTGTGCCGGGTCCGGCCGATGGCGCCGTGCCCGATGCTGACGGCGGCGTCGTGTCCGGTTCCGCCGCGGAGGCCGGCGGTGCGGCGTCGACTGCGGCTGAGAGTGGCTCGGCAGACGCGCCTGACCCGGCTGCCGGCAATGGCGAGGAGACGGGTGGGGTCACCGGGGATGAGATCTCGCCGTCCGGGCCGGTGGCGGGGGCGGTGGTGCGGACGTTCCGGTCGCCGGCCGCGGAGACCGCGTTCATCGCGCACGCGCTGCGGGAGGCGCACCTGCTCTACGGCGTGCCCTGGTCGCGGATGGCCGTGGTGATGCGGTCCGCCACGCTCCAGCAGCCGTCGGTGCAGCGCGCGCTCGCCGCCTCCGGCGTGCCGACCGTGATCCACGCCGAGGATCTGCCGCTGCACCTGCAGCCCGCCGTCGCGCCGTTCCTGCTGCTTTTGCGCGGTGCGCTGGATCCTGAGCTGCTCGACGAGGAGGCGGCGGTGGCGCTGCTGCACTCGCCGCTGGGCGGGGCGGATCCGCTGGCCGAGCGCCGGTTGCGGCAGGGCCTCCGGGCGCTGGCGGTGGCGGCCGGTGACCGGCGCCCCTCCGGTGAGCTGCTGGTCGACGCGATCCGTGACCCCGCCGGGCTGGATCTGGTGGAACGCCGCTGGGCCCGCCCGGCGCAGACCATCGCCCGCCTGCTCATCGTGGCCCGGGCTGCGGCCGCCGAGCCCGGCGCCTCGGCCGAGGACGTGCTGTGGACCGTCTGGCGGGCGAGCGGCCTGGCCGATCGGTGGTACGCGATGAGCACCGGCAACATCCGTGTCACCGACCCGGCGCAGGCCGGCCGCGCCCGGCAGTGGCGTGCCGAGGCGGCCGACCGTGACCTGGACGCCATGGTCGTGCTCTTCGACGCGGCCGCCCGGTTCGTCGACCGGCTGCCCGGCGCGGGCGTCGGCGTGTTCCTCGACCACGTGCTCGGCCAGGACCTGCCCGCCGACACGATCGCCCCCAGCGCCGACCGTGGTGACGCCGTCCGCCTGCTCACCGCGCACGCCGCGAAGGGCTTGGAGTGGGATGTCGTCGTGCTCGCCGGCGTGCAGGAGGGCATCTGGCCCGACCTGCGCCTGCGTGGCAGCCTGCTCGGTTCGGAGCGCCTGGTCGACGCGGTCGCCGGCCGTCCCGCCTCGGGTTCCGAAGCGATCGTCGCGGAGACGTCCGCCCTGCTCGACGAGGAGCGCCGGCTCTTCTACGTGGCCGCTACTCGCGCCCGTCGCCGCCTGGTGGCCGCCGCGGTCGCCTCGGCCGGTGCCGGCGGTGCGGCGATCGAGGAGCAGCCCAGCCGTTTCCTGACCGAGCTGGCTTTCCGTGCCCAGGCGGGCCCGGGCGACGACCCGGATGCGGACGTGCCGCCTCCGCAGGATCCGCCGCCCCCGGACGAGCCCCCGGACCCGGATCCCTGGGACCCCGACTTCCCGGACGACACGCCACCCCCGGCCGGACCCGACTCGGTGGTGGAAAGCCCCGCGGCCGGCCAGAAAGAGACGGCGCCCACCGGGCAGGCGGCGGCCGAGGAGAACGAGGAGCAGGCAGCGGCCGAGGAGGACGGCGAGCAGGCAGCAGCCGAGGAGGACGGTGAGCAGGCGGCGGCCGAGGAGGACGGCGAGCATGC
>KL571195.1:54036-54999 GCA_000715855.1 Actinoplanes liguriensis | reverse complement strand
GAGCGTGCGGCGGCCGATGAGGACGGTGCCGGGGATGGTGACGAGGACGCGGCGGCTGATGACGGCGATGTCGAGCTGCTCGTCGGCAGGGCTCCGCGGGCGTTGACGCTCTCAGCGCTGGTGGCAGAGCTCCGTACCGTCGTGGTCTCCGCAAGCGAAACGCCCAGCCGCCGCCGCGCGGCGGCCGCTGAGCTGGCCAACCTCGCGTCGGCGGGCGTGCCCGGGGCGCATCCGGACGAGTGGTGGGGCCTGCGCCCGCTCTCCGACGACCGGCCGCTGATCGACGACGGCGAGTCGGTCAAGGTCACCCCGTCGGCGATGGAGAGCGCGCTGCGGTGCAGCCTGCGCTGGCTGTTGGAGCGGCACGGCGGAGCGGCCCCGGCCGGCCCGGCCCAGGGCATCGGGAATCTGGTGCACGCCGCCGCGATGCTGGCCGAGGACGCGCACGCGGACCGGGAGAAGCTGGTGGAGTACGTGTCGGCCCGCTTCGACTCGATCGAGCTGGCGGCCCGCTGGATGGCCGGCCCGGAGCAGGAGCGCGCCGAGGCGATGGTCGACAAGTTGTTGCGCTGGCTGGCCGCGAACCCGCGCCGCCTGCTGGCGATCGAGCACGAGTTCACCGTCCGCCTGGAGGACGAGCACCACCCGATCCAGCTCACCGGCCGGGTCGACCGGCTGGAGATCGACGAGGCCGGCCGGCTCGTGGTGATCGACCTGAAGACCGGGAAGTCCACCGCGCTGTCCGCGGATGTGGCCGAGAATCCGCAGCTCGCCGGCTATCAGGCGGCCGTCGACGCGGGCGCTTTCGAGAGTTTCGGCACGGATACCGGTGGCGCCGCCCTGGTGCAGCTCGGCCCGGGCAAGGACGCCCGCGAGCAGATGCAGGTCCCGATGACCGAGGCCACCGATCCCCAGTGGGCGTACGCGATGGTTCGCCGCACCGCCGAGACGATGGCGGCTTCG
>KL571195.1:52041-53803 GCA_000715855.1 Actinoplanes liguriensis | reverse complement strand
GTGTATAAGAGACAGGGTCTGCCCGGTCCGAACCAGTTGCCCGATTTCGGGGAAGGGCCGGCAGGTTGTGGAGCCGCCGCGATGAGAGCCGAGTCGGGTCCCCGGTACACCCCGGCCGAGCTGGCGAAACTGCTCCGGTTGCCGCCTCCCACGGACGAGCAGGCGGCGATCATCGCGCACCCGGTGAAGCCGCTGCTCGTGGTGGCCGGGGCGGGCTCGGGCAAGACCGAGACGATGGCGTCCCGCGTGGTGTGGCTGGTCGCGAACGGTTACGCGCACCCCGGCGAGATCCTGGGCCTCACGTTCACCCGGAAGGCGGCCGGCGAGCTCGCGCACCGGGTGCGGACCAGGCTCGGCCAGCTGGCCCGGCGGCTGGGCGGGCGGGACGACGCGCTGGCCGGCGAGGCGACGATCTCGACCTACCACTCGTACGCGGCGAGGGTCGTCACCGAGCACGGCCTGCGCGGCGGTTTCGAGCCGTCCGCCCGGCTGCTCACCGAGGCGGCCCGCTGGCAGATCGTCGACTCGCTGGTCCGGGCGTACACCGGCGAGATGACCGGGTTGAACCGCGCGCCCGGCACGGTCACCGACGACGTGCTCGCGCTCTCCGCCGAGCTGGCCGAGCACCTGAAGACACCGGACGATCTGGCCGCGTGGACCGGCCGGTTCTTCGCCGACGTGCAGTCGTTCCCGGGCCGGATGTACAAGGACGTTTCCGAGATGCTCCGCCGGCAGCAGCACCGGCTCACTCTGCTGCCCCTGGTCCGCCTCTACGAGCAGCGCAAACTCGACCTGGAGGCGATGGACTTCGGCGATCAGATGGCGCGGGCCGCGCTGGTCGCCCGGGATCATCCGGCGGTCGGCGAGGTCGAGCGCGGGCGTTATCGGGTGGTCTTGCTCGACGAGTACCAGGACACCAGCCACGCCCAGGTGACGATGCTGAACAACCTGTTCGGCGGCGGCCACCCGGTGACCGCGGTGGGTGACCCGTGCCAGTCGATCTACGGCTGGCGCGGTGCGTCGGCGGGCACCCTGGAGCGTTTCCCCACCGAGTTCCCGGACGCGGACGGCCGCCCGGCCTGGGTGCACAGCCTGACCCGGAGCTGGCGGAACCGCCCGGAGATCCTGCAGGTGGCGAACGTGATCTCGGCGCCGCTGCGGGCCCAGGTGGGCGTTCTGCGCCCGGCGGAACGGGTGGCCGAGGCGGTCGGCGGGCGGACGGTGACGTGTGCGCTGCTCATGACGTACGCCGAAGAGGCCTCGTGGATCGCGGATTCGGTGCTGACCGCGTGGCGGATCGCGGCCGGCATGCCGAAGGCGCTGCCCGAGGAGATTCCGCTCGAACGGCGGCCGACCAGCGCGGTGCTGGTCCGGGTCCGCAGTCAGATCCCGGCGATCGAGGAGGAGTTGCGCGCCCGCGGCCTACCGGTCGAGGTGGTCGGCCTCGGTGGCCTGCTCGACACGCCCGAGGTGCGGGACGTGGTGTGCACGTTGCGGGTGCTCGCCGACCCGACCGACGGCGCGTCCCTGCTGCGGTTGCTCACCGGCGCCCGCTGGCGGATCGGCCCGCGTGACCTGGTCGCCCTGCACCGGAGGTCCCGCACGATCGCCGCGGCGCGGGCGACGGGGTCCGGCGACGACGAGGCGGACGCGGTGGCCGATCGGCTGGACGACGCGACTCTGGTCGAGGCGATGGCCGACCTCGGCCCCCCGCAGCAGTACTCGGTGGAGGGCTTCGCGCGCCTCGCGGCGTACAGCAGGG
>KL571195.1:48833-51800 GCA_000715855.1 Actinoplanes liguriensis | reverse complement strand
GGCTGCCCCAGCCACTTCCCGATCTGCTGGCGGACATCGAGCGGACCATCGGCCTGGATGTCGAGGTCGCGGTCCGCGGCTGGGCGGCCGGTGACGCGGGCCTGGCCCGGGCCCACCTGGATGCTCTCGGCGAGGCCGCGACCAGGTATGTCAGCGAGAACGAGACAGGCACCCTGGCCGGTTTCCTGGCGTTCCTGGCGGCCGCCGAGGAGGAGGAGCGCGGCCTGGAGCCGGGCCAGGTGGACGTGGTCGAGGGGGCGGTGCAGATCCTCACCGCGCACGCCGCGAAGGGGCTGGAGTGGGACGTCGTCTCGGTCGCCGGCCTGTCGAAGGGCGTCTGGCCGGGCCTGGTCCGCGGCTCGGACCATTTCCTGGGCGGCATCGGCGTGCTGCCGTTCCCGCTGCGTGGTGACGCGTCCGGCCTGCCCGAGCTGAACCTGGACGAGGCGGTCGAGCAGAAGGACGTGAACGCCGCGCTCTCCGAGTTCGGCCGCGAGTGGCGTGAGCACGACGTGCGTGAGGAGCGGCGGCTGGCCTATGTCGCGATGACTCGCCCGCGCCGCCTGCTGCTCTGCTCGGGTTACTGGTGGGGCGACGGCGTGAAGCGGCCGCGCGGCCCGTCGGTCTTCCTCGACGAGGTCCGGGCGACCTGCGCGGCGGGCGCCGGCGTGGTGGCGGCCTGGACGCCCGAGCCGGCGCCCGGCGAGACGAATCCGAGCGACGAGGTGGTGTCGGTCGCCGAGTGGCCGGCCGATCCGCTGGGCCTGCGCCGCCCCGCGATGGCCGCGGCCGCCGACCTGATCCGTCGCATGATCGCGAACCCGGACGCGTCCGCGGCGGCGGCCTTCGCCGACCTGGCGGCCGAGAATCCCGAGGTCGCGGCCCGTGCCGGCCTCGCCGCGGACCTAGCGGGCCTGGCCCCCGCAGATCAAGATCCAGACCCCGATTGGGTACGGACGGAGCACGCTCGCCCCGACCGGAATCCGGAGCGGAGCGGGCTGCTGGCCGCGGCGACCGCCGCGGACCGGGTCACCGCCGTGATCGATCCGGACGTCGCCCGCTGGCGTAAGGAGGCCCGCCTCCTGCTGGCCGAGCGCGCCGAACGCACCCGCCGGGACGGCCCGATCGAGGTCGCCCTGCCCCCGCACCTGTCGGTCTCCCAGCTCGTGGTGCTGCGCCGTGACCCGCAGGCGCTGGCCCGGTCCCTGCGCCGCCCGCTCCCGCAGCGCCCGGCCCCGCACGCCCGCCGCGGCACCGCCTTCCACGTCTGGCTGGAGCAGCGGTTCGGCGCGGCCCGGCTGATCGACATCGATGAGCTGCCCGGCGCCGCCGACGACAGTGCCGCCGGTGACGAGGAGCTGGCCGCGCTGCAGGAGGCGTTCCTGACCGGCGAGTGGGCCGATCGCACCCCGCTCGACGTCGAGGTCCCGTTCGCGACCACGGTCGGCGGCGTGGTGGTCCGGGGCCGGATGGACGCGGTCTTCGCCGACCCGGACAACCGGTTCGACGTGATCGACTGGAAGACCGGCCGCCGTCCGACCGGCGCGGAGGCCGAGGCTGCCGCGGTTCAGCTCTCGGCGTACCGGATCGCCTGGGCGACCCTGGCCGGCGTCCCGGTCCACCG
Organism: Actinoplanes liguriensis; assembly: GCA_000715855.1. GTDB lineage: Bacteria > Actinomycetota > Actinomycetes > Mycobacteriales > Micromonosporaceae > Actinoplanes > Actinoplanes liguriensis. Next base: position 50,176 of record KL571195.1, on the reverse strand, counting down.
GGTCCGGGCCGGGTTCCACTATGTCCGTGAGCAGGTCACCGTCCGCCCCGCCGACCTGATGGACGTGGCCGCGCTGACCGCCCTGCTCACCGAGATCCCGGAGGAGGCGCTCTAGAGACCGGCCGCCTCCAGGAGATGGAGCAGCGCCGCCGCGTACGCCTCCTCGGCGGACGCCCCGGGGAACGCGAGCGTCTCCCCGAGCAGGACGATCCGCACCCGGTAGCCCGCGCCGGCCCGGTCCAGGGCGTGGAACGTCCCGCCGAGCAACTCCCGCAGCTGGTCCTCGCGCGGCAGCCAGACGGTCTCGTCGATCTCCACATCGTCGAGAGCCCACTCGGTCGTGCCGTTGAAGCCGATGATCCGCCCTTCCGGTCGCTCGTGCACCTGGATCGTCATGTTGCTGAGCACGAACATCTCGTCGTCCAGGTCCCGATCGGGGATCGCGAACCGGTCGCCGAGCCGCGGCTTCCAGATCAGTCCGGCTGCTTTGAGCTGCCGTGCCATGTGCATGCCGAGCACTTTTTGACCTCCGTAGCCGTGATAGGCTCATCAGCGTTGTCAGTTTGGTTCCCAAGTACTCAGGAGCGCCTGTGGGGAAGTCTGCCCCAGGCGCTCTTTGTCGTAACCCGGATTTCTCCGGTACGGGCGATCAGTACGGCGACACGAGTCCCGTGAATTGCGGGTCTTATTACCTCGTTCCTGTCCATAATGGGCAGGAACGATCGACCGTCGAGGAGACGATCATGGTTACCGGCGTAGTGAAGTGGTTCAACGCGGACAAGGGCTTCGGATTCATCACCCCTGACGACGGCGGCGCCGACGTCTTCGCCCACTTCTCCGCGATCCAGATGTCGGGCTACCGCAGCCTGGAGGAGAACCAGCGGGTTGAGTTCGAGGTGACCCAGGGCCAGAAGGGCCCGCAGGCCGCGAACATCCGTTCCGTCTGATTCGCGTTGATCACCGGCCGCCGCTTGGTGGTCGCTGACAACGTGTGACTGTGATTCGGCGTCGTGCCCCTCGGGCACGGCGCCGTTTCCGTCCCACCCCTAGCCCCCACGCCGTCCCGCCCCCACCGCGCAGCCCGACCCGCAGGCCCCACGCCGTCCCGCCCCCATCGCGCAGCGCAGCCCGCAAGCCGCACACTGTTCCGCCCCCACAGCGCAGTACGGCTCGCAGGGCCCGTGCCGTTCCCACCGCGCAGCAAAGCGCGCAGGGTCCGTGTCGTTCCGGTCCCACCCGCTCCGGCGTGCGGGACGCGAGGTCCGCGCCGGTCCGGGCCGCAGCGCGACTCCCGCTTTCCGGCTGGCTCTCACCGTGGTTATGAGGCACGAATAACCACGGTG
>KL571195.1:48440-48631 GCA_000715855.1 Actinoplanes liguriensis | reverse complement strand
GTGGTTATGAGGCACGAATAACCACGGTGAGAGCCAGCCGATCGGGCGGGCGAGGTGCGCTGGGTCCGGGGTGGCGGTCGGTTCTGGGGGTGTGGGCGCCCCTGAGCGCCGGCCGCGAGGCTGGCGCCGGTCCGGGCCGTGGCGCGACTCGCGCTTTCTGGCTGGCTCTCACCGTGGTTATGAGGCACGAA
>KL571195.1:47043-48150 GCA_000715855.1 Actinoplanes liguriensis | reverse complement strand
CCAGAGCCAGCCAGCCAGCCAGGCGGGCGGGTGGGCGCGAGGTGGGCTGGGCGCGCGCAGGCACGGGGCGGGGCGGGCGAGGTGGGCTGGGCGGGCGCAGGCGCGGGGGTGGTCCGGGCACAGGCGAGGTGGGGTGGGCGGAGACGCGTGGGGCGTTCTGGGGGTGGGGTGCGGTGCTATCGCCGTACGGCGGGATCGGGAAAGGTCTGGGGAGAGCGACCGTGAGCGGAAAGCGAACAAGGCCCCGGGACGCGCCCGGGGCCTTGACGATCGTTTTCGGTCAGAAGCGTCAGACCGCGGCGGCGGGCCGGGGCAACGGCGCGGTGCCGCCGAGGTGCGCCGGGAGCCACCAGCGGTCGTCGTCGCCGGACGGCTTCTCCGGGTAGGCCCGCTGGACGGCGTCGAGCAACTCGGACAACCGCTGCTTCAGCGTCGCGGTGATCGCCTCGGCGGTCGCGCCCTCGGGCATGTGGATCGCCTCGCCGATCTTGATGAGAACCGGCACGTGGCGCTTGGTGAGCTCCTTCTTCCGGCCCTTCGTCCACAGCCGGTGCGGGCCCCAGACCGCCATCGGGATCAGCGGCACGCCGGCGTCCTGCGCCATCCGCGCGGCGCCGGTCTTGAGCTCCTTGATGGTGAACGACTCGCTGATCGTCGCCTCCGGGAAGACGCCGACCACCTCACCGTTCTTCAGGGAGGTGATGGCCTCGCGGAACGCCGCGGTGCCGGCCTTGCGGTCGACCGGGATGTGCCGCATGCCGCGCATCAGCGGACCGCTGATCTTGTGGTCGAAGACCTGCTTCTTCGCCATGAAGCGGACCAGCCGCTTGGCGGGCTGCGTGCCGAGCCCGCAGAAGATGAAGTCGAGGTAGCTCGAGTGGTTGCTGGCCAACACCGCCCCGCCCGTGGACGGGATGTTTTCGCCGCCCTCGATCTCAATCTTGAGGTCGAGCACGCGGAACATCGTCTTGGCTAAGGCGACGACCGGGGGATACACCAGTTCCATGGCAGCACGGTAGCGGACATTTCTGGGAAACGACTGGGTCGGGTGCACTTTCCACAGGTGCGTTTCGGCGGTTGTCAGCCTCTGTCTCTTATACACATCTC
>KL571195.1:42062-46832 GCA_000715855.1 Actinoplanes liguriensis | reverse complement strand
TGTCCGAGCCGCACCCGCAGGAGCCCGTCTGGTCCCGGCCGGGCGGCTCGTGGTCGTCGGGCACGGTGACCGGGATTCCCCCGCTCGTGCCCCCGCCTCCAGCGCCGGAGCCACCGAAGCGGGTCGATCCGGATCAGCAGCGCCGCCGCCAGCTGATGATCTTCGGCGGGGTGGCCGGGGTGATCCTGGCCGGTGGCCTGATCGTGCTGCTCGTCCTGCTCTTCGGCAGTGAGGACAATCCGTTCCGCGATCGGGCCTCCGCCCCGACCGACGTCCGCCCGCCGCTGGCCCAGGCCTGCCCGGCGCCGAGCGAGTCACCGAGTGGCGCGGCCACCCCGGCGCCCGCGTCGCCGCCGGCCGTCACCGGCGCCCGGACGCTGGACGAGCAGGCCGGCATCTCGTACCGGAGATATGGCGCGCCCTGGCTGACCTGGAACGAGGTGTGGAAGGCCGGGACGCTCCAGGTGCCGTATCGGGTGGGCCAGCACTTCGTCACCGAGGTCTACGGCGGCGGGGAGTATCACGCCTCGATCCTGTCCGCGGCGGTCCCGGCGGCCGACAACGACGCGGTCTCGCTCGACCTGCAGTGTGTCGGCCGGCAGGTCACGGCGGATGTGCGCGCCAACTACTACCCCCAGCCGAACACGCTCGACGTGATCCGGGACGAGGTCACCACGCTCGGCGGCCTTCCGGCGTATGTCAGCGAGTTCCGGCTGCACTTCCACGAGACGGGGCTGACCGCCACCTCGGAGTTGTCCGCGGTGGCGGTCATCGACGTCGGCAAGCCGACGGCAGCCGTCCTCTACATCTCCATCCCGAGCACGCACCAGCAGTTCGACAGGGTGATCGACGAGGTGCTGGACTCGGTCCGGCCGATCTAACCGCCGGTCAGGCCCCAGCGTTTGCGCAGGGCGCTGTCGGCGAGGTTGAAGAGCTGGTCGATCACGATGCCGATGACCAGCACCACCAGGATGTAGCTGATCACCAGCGGGGTGTCGGACAGGTCGCGGGCGTTCTGCATCCGGACGCCGACGGAGATCGTGCCGGGCACGATGACGAGCAGCTCACCGGCCATCAGGCTGCGCCAGGAGAACGCCCAGCCCTGCTTGAGCCCGGAGACGAAGGACGGCAGCGACGCCGGCAGGATCAGGTGCCGGTAGCGGGCGAAACCGGACATGCCCATCACCTGGCCGACCCGCAGCCACGTCCGCGGCACGTAGTCGATGCCGCTGATCAGGCCGTTCGCCACGGACGGGGCGGCGCCGATGATGACCACGAACATGATCGCCTTCTCGCCGAGCTGGAACAGCAGGATGGCGAGCGGGAACCACATGATCGACGGCATCGTCTGCAGGCCGGTGATCAGCGAGCCGATCGCGGCCCGCAACGGCGCGAAGCGGGACACCGCCGCGCCGATGACCGTGCCGATCGCCACCGCCAGCGCGAAGCCGGTGATCGCGCGGGTCATGGTCAGGCGTACGCCGTCCCAGAAGTCGGCGGTGGTGACCAGGTCGCCGAGCACCTTGAAGGTGTCGACGGGCGAGGGGAAGACGTACGACGGTTTCCACCCGCTCAGGTACGCGGCCTCCCAGGCCAGCACCACGATCAGGATCGCCAGCAGTTTCGGCCAGGCGCTCTTCCAGATCCGCAGGCCGATGTTGCCCTTGTCGTGCTTCGGCGTGAGCTCCAGCGCGTCCAGGCCGCTGACCTCGTCGTACCCCGGCTTCTTGATCTTCTGGGGTTCCGGGCCCGGACCGCCCTCGGCGCCCAGCGCGCCCTCCAGGCCGGCGCGGGTGCCCGCGTATTTCATCGGGGCGGGTTCAGTTGGCATGACGGGCGACCTCCGCGCGCAGCCGGTCGGTGATCTCGGCGGCCTGGCCGGAGACCTCGGGGGAGTCGATGCGCCGCGGGCGCGGGTGCTTGATCGCGAAGTCCTCGATCACCCGGCCGGGCCGGCTGCTCAGCAGGATCACCCGGTCGCCGAGCCGGACCGCCTCGCGCACGTTGTGGGTCACGAAGAGCACGGTCAGGTTCTGCTCGCGCCAGATCCGCTCCAGCTCGTCGTGCAGGATGTCCCGGGTCATCGCGTCGAGCGCGCCGAACGGCTCGTCCATCAGCAGGATGTCCGCGTTCTGGGCGAGCGCCCGGGCCAGTGCGACCCGCTGCCGCATGCCGCCGGAGAGCTCGTGCGGCCGCTTGTCGGCGAACCCGCTCAGCCGGACGACCTCCAGCAGCTCGCCGGCCCGCTTGCGGCGCTCGGCCTTGCCGAGGCCCTGCAGCCGCAGCGGCAGCTCGACGTTGCCGGAGACGGAGAGCCAGGGGAAGAGGGCGGCCTCCTGGAACATCAGCGCGACCTTGCGGTCGCCGGTGTCCAGGGAGCCGCTGCTGATCTGGTCCAGGCCGGCCACGAGCGAGAGCAGCGTGCTCTTGCCGCAGCCGGACGCGCCCAGCAGGCAGACGAACTCACCCTGCTGGACGTCGAGGGAGACGCGGTCGAGGGCGAGCAGGGCATTGCTCCCCGACCCGTACGTCTTGGAGACGTTCTCGATGCGTACGACCGATTCGGTACGGACGCCGGTGGTTTCGAGGATGCTCATGCTCTTCTCGCCCTCCCGTCAACTCGTCAGGATGCCGCGGCGTCGCTGACTTCGGTCTGCCCGTCCGCCTTGAGCAGCTCGTTCAGCGGGCCGAGGTCGTAGATGCCCTTCAGGTCGACCTTCTTGAGCAGGCCGACGTCCTCCGCGTGCTGCGCGCTGGTGTAGAGCGACGACGCGATCGGGTCGTTGGTGAACTTCAGGTTCTTGAACGCGGCCGCCAGGATGTCGTCCTTGAGCGCCTTGCCGGTCAGCGCCTCGATCTGGGCGTTCGCCGCCTTCTGCGCGTCGGCGTTGTTGTCGTTGATGTACTTGACCGCCGCGATGTGGCCCTGGAGCAGCTTCTTGACCGTGCCGGGGTAGTCCTTGAGGAACTTCTGGCTGACGATCAGGTGCGTGGTGACGAACTGCTGGTTCGGCCACAGGGTGGACTCGTCGACGAGCAGCTTGCCCTTGCCCTCGATGACCATCTTGCTGAGGTTGGGCTCGGGCACCCACGCGCCGTCGATGGCGCCCTGGGCGAACGCCTGCACGGCGGTCGCGTTGTCCTGCGGCAGGATCGAGACGTCGCCGCCACCGTTGGTGTCGGTGTTCAGCCCGTTCTGCTTCAGCCAGGCGCGCAGCGCGACGTCCTGGGTGTTACCGAGCTGCGGGGTGGCGATCTTCTTGCCCTTGAGGTCGGCCACGGTGTTGATGCTCGGCTTGACGACCAGGCCGGCGCCGCCGGAGGTGCTGCCCGCGATGATCTTCAGGGCCTGGCCGTTGGACTTGGCCCAGCCGTTGATCGCCGGGTTCGGGCCGATGTAGGTGGCGTCGATCGCGCCGGAGAGCAGCGCCTCCAGGGCGGCCGGGCCGGCGTTGAAGGTCTGGGTCTGCAGCTCGGTGCCGGTCAACGCGTCCTTGAACAGGCCCTTGTTGACGCCGACGAGCGCGGGCGCGTGGGTGATGTTCGGGAAGTAGCCGAGCTTGATGGTCTTCGCCTCGGCCTCGGCGCCCGCGGCGGTGCCGGCCTTCTTGTTGCTGTCGTCGTCGGATCCGCAAGCGGCCAGAGCAGTCGTGGCCGCGACGGCGGCCGTGGCAAGGGCGAGCGCACGAAGGGTGCGGGAGCGCATGCTCAACAACTCCTAGTTTCTGTTTATTGAGGTGGTGGAGAGTTCGGCCAGGGTCCGGTGGTCGACCACGCCCTCGATGGCCGCTTCGACGGCGATCCACACGTCGTGCAGCGCGGTCGCCGCCCCGTGATAGGTCGCGGTGGCGGTCGGAAGCCCGCGGACCGTGGTGAGCGCTCCGCCGACGGCGCGCACGACGTCGCCGACGGTGATCTCCTCGGCCGGACGGGCCAGGGCATAGCCCCCGTCCACTCCGCGGTGGCTGTGCAGCAGCCCGGCGCGGCGCAGATCGAGCAGGATGCCCTGCAGGAAGCTCAGTGGGATGTCCTGCGCGGCCGCCAGCCCGGCGGCCTTGACCAGACGTGGTTGCTCCGCGGTGACGGCGAGCATGGCGCGGACGGCGTAGTCCGTGCGTGCCGATACGTACACAGCGGTGCCCCCTCCCGATGGATCAATCTTTGCTTAATCTATCTGCTGGATGGGAATAGTGGAACAGATGGGTTTAGTGCGTCAAGCGCCCGACCGGATGACGGGACGTCCCGGGGGCCGCCACAGGTAGTCCCGCGGGTGGTCACGCAGCGCGCTAATGTCACCTCGTGGCGTCCAGAATCCAGATCCCCGCGACGAAATACCCGGTCGAAAGGTTCACGCTCGCCAACGGCTTGCGCGTGGTCCTGTCACCGGACCGCAGCGCTCCGGTCGTCGGCGTGGCCGTCGTCTACGACGTGGGCATCCGCAGCGAGCCCGAGGGGCGGACCGGCTTCGCCCATCTCTTCGAGCACCTGATGTTCCAGGGCTCGGAGAACCTCGAGAAGCTCGCGCACTTCCGGCACGTGCAGGGCGCCGGTGGCAGCTTCAACGGCTCCACCCACCTGGACTACACGGACTACTTCGAGGTCCTGCCCGCCGGTGCGCTGGAGCGGGCGCTCTTCCTCGAGGCCGACCGGATGCGCGGCCCCCGCCTGACCGAGGAGAACCTGCGCAACCAGGTCGACGTGGTCAAGGAGGAGATCCGGGTCAACGTGCTGAACCGGCCCTACGGCGGCTTCCCCTGGCTGAAGCTGCCG
>KL571195.1:38092-41863 GCA_000715855.1 Actinoplanes liguriensis | reverse complement strand
AGAGATGTGTATAAGAGACAGGTTCACGACGTTCCCCAACGCCCACGACGGCTACGGCTCGTTCGAGGATCTGGAGAGCGCCACCGTCGCGGACGCGCAGGGCTTCTTCGACCGCTACTACGCCTGCGGCAACGCGGTGCTCTCGGTCGCCGGCGACTTCGACGTGGCCGAGGCGACCGCGATGATCGAGCGGCACTTCGGCGACGTCCCGGCCCGGCCGGCCCCGGTCCTGCCCGCCTTCGACGAGCCGGATCTGGACGGTGAGCGCCGCGAGTCGTACACGGATCGCATCGCCCCGCTCCCGGCGGTCGCCGCCGGTTACCGGGTGCCCGACCCGATCGCGGCCTTCGACGCGTACCTGCCGTTCTCGGTCCTCGCCGAGGTGCTCACCGACGGCGACGCGTCCCGCCTGGTCGAGCGCCTGGTCCAGCGCGACCGCTCGGTCACCAGTGTCGGGGGCTACCTCGGCTTCATGGGCGACGAGTACCAGGTGCGCAACCCGACCGCGCTGCTGCTGCAGGCGCACATGCCGCCCGGTGGCGACGCCGGCAAGGTGCTGCGCACGGTCGACGAGGAGCTCGACCGCCTGGCCGCCGACGGCCTCAAGCCCGGCGAGCTGGAGCGCACCCAGGCGCGGATGTCGGCGCGTCTGCTGCAGGGCACCGACGAGGTGCTCGGGCGGGCCCTGCCGATGGCCGTGCTGGAGTTGCAGCGCGGCCGCCCCGGGCTGCTCAACGAGCTGCCCAAGCTGATCAGCGAGGTCACCGCGGAGCAGATCGTGACCGCGGCCGCCACCCTGCGGCCCGAGCGTCGCGCCGTCGTCGAGGTTCTGCCCGGAGCCGGAGCATGACGAAGCCCTTCTTGCGGCCCGAGCGCCGCGCCGTTGTCGACGTTCTCCCGGGAGCCGGAGCATGACGAAGACCCTGCCGGACCTCATTCCGGACACCGAGCTGACGCTGCCCCCGCAGGCCGAGCGCAAGCTGCCGAACGGGCTGACCGTGATCGCCATCCGCCGCGCCGCGGTGCCGCTGGTCGAGGTGCGGCTGCGCATCCCGTTCGGCCGCGCCCCGCTGGCCCCGGCGACCGTGCTGTCCCAAGCGATGTTCACCGGCACCGGCTCGGCGGTGGCCTGGGCGCCGGGCTGGACCCGGACCGTCTCCAGATCAGCGGCAACGCGCTCGCCGGCGGCCTCGGCCGGACCCTGGAGATCCTCGCCGGGGTGCTGACCGACGCGACCTATCCGGACGAGGAGGTGGTCACCGAGCGGGAGCGCCTGGTCGATCACATCCAGGTCGCCCAGAGCCAGCCGTCCCACCTGGCCCGGGTCGCGCTCCTGAAGCGGATGTTCGTGACGCATCCGTATGCGGTGCAGACCCCGGGCCTGGACGAGGTCCGCGCGGTCGAGCCGGCGGCCCTGCGTGAGCTGCACGCCGATCGGGTCCGCCCGGCCGGCTCGATCCTGGTCCTGGTCGGCGACATCGACCCGGAGCAGGCCATCGACGTGGCGGAGAAGATGCTCGGCGGCTGGAGCGGCGTCGCCCGGGACGGCGACATCCCGCCTGCCCCGGCGCTCGAGCCCGGCCCGCTGCTGCTGGTCGACCGGCCCGGCTCGGTGCAGTCCTCGCTGCGGATCGCGCTGCCGGCGCTGACCCGCACCGACCCCGACTACGCCGCGCTGACCCTGGCCAACCTGGTCTTCGGTGGTTACTTCTCGTCCCGCTGGGTGGAGAACATCCGGGAGGACAAGGGCTACACGTACGGGTCGCACTCGGTGATCGAGCACTTCGCGGCCGGCTCCTCGCTGGTCGCGGCCGCCGACGTGGCGACCGGGGTGACCGGGCCGTCGCTGCTCGAGACGACGTACGAGCTGGGTCGCATCGCCAGCCTCCCACCCGGTGAGGAGGAGCTGGAGCAGGCCCGGAGGTATGCGCTGGGCACCCTCCGGCTGGGCATGTCCACCCAGTCCGGGCTGGCCGCGCTGGCCACCGTCTACGCCGGCTTCGGCCTGCGGCTGGACCACCTGCGCGAGCACTCGGCCCGGCTCGCTTCGGCGACCCGCGAGGAGGTCGCCGCCGTCGCGGCGCGGCACCTCGCCCCGTCCCGCGCGGTGACCGTGGTCCTCGGCGACGCCGAGCAGATCGAGGCGCAGCTCACCGCCCTGACCGTGGTGGAGCGCAGCGCGCAGTGACCAGCACAGACCGGCACGGGTCGGCCGAGCAACCGGAGCAGCCCGACCTGGGTGAGCAGCCGGGCACCCCGCCGCTGGCGCGGACCACACTCGACCGCGCCGCCCACCACCGCAAGGACGAGGCCTGGCTGGCCGAGGCCTGGACCCGCGGCCAGGTCCTGGTGGTGGACCTGTCCAAGGGCGGCCGTGCCCTGGTCACCGAGCGGGCCGACGGCGGCGCCGAGCTGGTCCTGGTGCCCGCCGCCGAGGCGCCGGAGGCGGAGCGCTGGTTCCTCGGCGTGGACGCCGACGGCACCCCGCTCTGGACCATGGACACCACCCCGCCGCCGTCCGAGGGGACCCGGGCGGTGACGTTGCGCGACGTCGGGCACCTGCTCGACGCCCGCGACGCCGGGATCTTCACGGCCGCCGCCGCGCTGGCCAACTGGCACGCCAGCCACCGGTTCTCGCCGCGCTCGGGCAAGCCCACGGTCGCGGTCGAGGCCGGCTGGGCCCGTGCCGACCCGGACGGCGAGCTGATGTGGCCGCGTACCGACCCGGCGATGATCGTGGTGGTGCACGACGGCGTCGCCGGTCCCGCCGGCCGCTGCCTGCTCGGCCACAACTCCGGCTGGGGGCGTGGCGCCGACGGGCTGACCAGGTTCTCCTGCCTGGCCGGTTATGTCGAGCCGGGCGAGTCGGCCGAGGCCGCGGTCATCCGTGAGGTGGCCGAGGAGGTCGGCATAAAGATCAATTCTTTGCGGTACGAGGGCAGCCAGTCCTGGCCCTACCCCGGCTCGCTGATGCTCGGCTTCCTGGCGACCGCCGACCCGTCGCAGGAGCTCCGGCTGGATCCGGAGGAGATCGACGAGGCGCACTGGTTCACCCGGGAGCAGATCGCCAAGATGATCGCCGGCGGTTTCGTGCACCCCGACTCCGGCGTCCCGATGAGCCTGCCGATGCGGTCCTCGATCGCGTTCTACCTCATCGAGAAGTGGCTGTCCGGCAGTGCTCAAGATCACCTCTAAACGTCTGATCAGAGAATTTCTCGTTTAGGAGGCAACCTGGGTACCGTCCCGGTGCGTCAGACTTACAAAGACGAGAGGGGATCCGATGACCCAGGTGGAAGCGCCGGCGTGGACGCCGATGTCCGCGGAGGAGCGGGAGGCGTTCGACCGCGACGGTTACATCGTCGTGCCGTCGGTGCTGAGTGAGAGCGAGATCGAGGCCGGTCGTGCCGCGATCCTGGGGTATTACGAGAAGGCCAAGGCCGAGGGCAAGCTGAGCGCCACCGGCGCCCTGCACCAGCTCTCGCCGATCGCCTACGTGCCCGAGCTGGCTTTCCTGCTCGATCACCCCAAGGCTTTCAAGTACATCTGGTCGCTGCTCGGGTGGAACATCCACGTGTACCACTCGCACATCGACGTCCACCCGAAGCTGCACGAGCAGCAGAAGGAGTGGTGGCACTGGCACCAGGACGGCGGCCGGCAGAACCGGGAGATCGAGACCGACCCCCGCCCGATGCTGTCGGTCAAGCTGGCCTACTGGTTCTCCGACGTGAGCGAGACCGGCCGGGGCAACTTCACCGTCCTGCCCGGCAGCCA
>KL571195.1:35829-37923 GCA_000715855.1 Actinoplanes liguriensis | reverse complement strand
GTATAAGAGACAGGTCCAGATCACCGCGAACGCGGGCGACCTGGTCGTCTTCGACCGCCGCATCTGGCACGCCCGGTCGGACAACTACTCCGACATCACCCGTGTCGGCGCGTTCTTCGGCTACACCCCGCGCTGGATCGCGATCCGCGACGAGGTCGCCGACCTGCCGGACAAGCCGGAATGGGACGGCAAGACCGAGGTGCAGAAGCAGCTGCTCGGCGGCTTCGGCAAGGGTGACGGTGACCACCAGTGGGGTCACTACCCGGCGACCACGCCGCTCTACGGTGAGCTCAAGGAGCGGGGCCTGCTGGACAGCAGCATCCCGGCGCTGATCCCGTAAGGACACGAAAAAGGGGCCGTCCGCGGAGGACGGCCCCTTTTCGCTTGCTCAGATCAGGCCGAAAGTGCGGCCAGGTGCTGCTTGACCTGCACGATCGTGGGGTTCGTCAGCGCCGACCCGTCGTCGAACTTCAGTGTCGGGACGGTCTGGTTGCCGCCGTTCACGCTGCGGACGAAAGCCGCCGACGTCTCGTCCTGCTCGATGTCGACGACGTCGTAGGCGATGCCTTCCCGATCGAGCTGCGACTTCAGGCGGTGGCAATACCCACACCAGGACGTCGAGTACATGGTCAGCATCGGACAGGGCTCCTTCGGATACGGGTCACACGGCACTACGCCTTACGGCACAACGCTCCGAAGGGGTGTCATGATTCCCTACCGTGCGGACTGAAGCGGTGCTGGCCGGGCTCGACCCGGATCAGCGGACGGCGGTGACGGCCCCGGCCGGCCCGGTCTGCATCCTGGCGGGTGCCGGAACCGGGAAGACCCGGGCGATCACCCATCGGATCGCGTACCGGACGCTCTCCGGCGAGATCCACCCGCGGCACGTGCTCGCGGTGACGTTCACCGCCCGGGCCGCGGCCGAGATGCGTGCCCGGCTCACCGCGCTCGGCGCCGGCGGGGTCCAGGCGCGCACGTTCCACGCGGCCGCGCTGCGCCAGGTGCGCTACTTCGCTGCCCGCCTGCTCGAGGGCCGCGGCATGCCCGAGCTGATGGAGAGCAAGATCCGCGTGGTCGGCCTGGCGGCCGCCAAGGCCGGGGTGCGCGCCGACCGCGCGATCTCCCGTGACCTGGCGAGCGAGATCGAGTGGGCCAAGTCCTCCCTCGTCGAGCCCTCGGAGTACACCGTTGCCGCCGCCAAGGCGCTGCGTGAGCCGCCGTTCGAGCCGGAACGGGTCGCTGAGGTGTTCGCGGCCTACGAGTCGCTGAAACGGCGTCAGGGCGTGATCGACTTCGAGGACCTGCTGCGCGCCGCGGTCTGGGGCATCGAGGAGCACCCGGACGTCGGCGACCAGATCCGCGCGCAGTACCGGCACTTCGTCGTCGACGAGTACCAGGACGTCAACCCGTTGCAGCAACGGCTGCTGGAGGCGTGGCTGGGCGGCCGGGACGACCTGACCGTGGTCGGTGACGCCAGCCAGACGATCTACTCGTTCACCGGCGCCAGCTCCTCGCACCTGATCGACTTCCCGCGGAAGTGGCGCGGCGCCACGGTGGTGCGCCTGGTCCGCGACTACCGCTCCACCCCGCAGGTGGTCGGGCTGGCCAACGCGGTGATCCGGCAGGCGCGGGGCACCGAGGCGAAGCTGCGCCTGGAGTTGCAGGGCCAGCGGCCGTCCGGCCCGGAACCCGAGCTCAAGATCTTCCCGGACGAGCCGGGGGAGGCGAACGCGGTGGCCCGGCGCTGCCGTGAGCTGATCGCGGCGGGCACCCCGGCCAGCGAGATCGCGGTGCTCTTCCGGACGAACGCGCAGTCCGAGGCGTACGAGGAAGCCCTGGCCGAGGCCCAGGTGCCCTACGTCGTCCGTGGCGCCGAACGGTTCTTCGAGCGTCCTGAGGTACGGCAGGCGATGGTTGCGCTGCGCGCCGCCGTGCGCTCGATCCCGGGCGAGACCCCGCTCGTCCAGGCGGTCGTCGAGGGGCTCGCGGCGACCGGGTGGAACCGGTCGAAGCCACCGCCCGGCGGCGCCGCCCGCGAGCAGTGGGAGGCGCTCGCCGCGCTCGTCACGCTCGCCGAGGCTGTCTCTTATACAC
>KL571195.1:33502-35610 GCA_000715855.1 Actinoplanes liguriensis | reverse complement strand
ATGTGTATAAGAGACAGGTCCAGCGGGAGGTGACCCTCTCGGCGTTCAACGACGAGCTCCTCCGCCGTGCCGAGCAGCAGCACGCGCCGACCGTTGCCGGCGTCACGCTGGCGTCGCTGCACTCGGCGAAGGGCCTGGAGTGGGACGCGGTGTTCCTGGTCGGGCTCGCGGACGGGACGCTGCCCACGACGTACGCGAAAAGCTCTGAGCAGCTGGAGGAGGAGCGTCGCCTCCTCTACGTCGGGGTGACCAGGGCCCGGCAGCTCCTGTGGCTCTCGCTCGGTCAGGCCCGGTCACCGGGTGGCCGGACCCGGCGGCCGTGCCGTTTCCTGCCACAGCTGGAGCGCTCCACCGGTGGTTTCACGAGGACCGCAGGCGAGCCGAGTCGGAAACCCGACCGGCGCCCGCCGAAGGTGTCCTCCTGCCGGATCTGTGGCGCGACCCTGCTGGCCGGCGCGGACCGGAAGCTGGGCCGCTGCCCGACCTGCCCGTCGGACATGGACGAGGACCTTTTCGAGCGTCTCCAGACGTGGCGGGCGAACACCGCCGCGGAGCTGAAAGTTCCTGCGTACGTCGTGTTCACCGACGCCACCCTGGTGGCGGTCGCGGAACGTCGGCCGTCCGATCCGGCCCAGCTGCTGGCGATCGCCGGAATCGGCCCCCGAAAGCTGGGCCAGTACGGCGACGCGGTCTTCGCTCTGGTGGCCGGCGCAAGCCCCGATGATCTTGGCCGAAAAAACTTTGAAAACTAGTCCGTTAATTCGTTTGCCCTCTCCTGTAGGGCAGGCATAGCCTCAGAACACACCTTGCCGGGGAGCCTTCCCGGGCGAGATCAAACTACGAGTGCAGGTAATTGGAGGAGGTGGCCAAGATGAGGATCAACACGATGCTGATGCGTACGTCTTTGCTGCCGTCTGCTGCCTGTGCTCCGTCCGCTCCGCTGCCCGTCGCCGCATCGCCGGCGCTACTGGCTGCTGAGCGGGTTCTGGCTCCGCGGGCGCACCAGGTCGTCAGCCAGCCCCAGGCCGAGCTGGGCAAATGGGCTGTCGAGCGCGTGCTCGTCGGGATCAACGGCACCAATGGCACCACTGGGTTCAAGGGCGACGATTCCATCTCCGTCAAGCGCTACACGGATGGTGGCAGCGGCACCCCGCCTCGAGGAAGGCCGGTCTGACAGACCAGACCTCCGGCTCACCTCGAGGCCGCGGAACCCCTAACCGGGATCCGCGGCCTCAATTGTTTTTCCGGCTCACCAGCCGGTGCACAACCCGGAAGACGATCCAGAAGATCGCGAGAAAGAGAGAGGTGACCGGGCTTTATGAGTCTGGCGCTGGCCCCGATCGACATCACCGTCGACATCGAGGCAAACCTGCCCTGTCGGAAGTTCGACCCGGACCTTTGGTTCTCCGACTCCCCGGCCCAGCTGGAGCTGGCCAAGTCGCTCTGCGGGGACTGCCCGCTGCGCGTCGAGTGCCTCGCCGGCGCGGTGGAGCGGAGCGAGCCCTGGGGTGTCTGGGGAGGCGAGATCTTCGAGCGTGGCGCCGTGGTGCCGCGCAAGCGGCCGCGGGGTCGTCCGCGTAAGGCGGATGTGGCTCGCGACGCCGAGCTGGCCGTCGAGGTCGAGGAGCGGCTCGCCGCGAACGGTCTCGACTCGCGCAACAGCGTGCGGCTGGCGGCCTGAGATGACCGTCACGACCCACTCCGAAATCGACAGCCGAATGACGAGCACCGAGAACGTACACCCGAATGGAGCCACCAAAGTGAGACTCATCCAAGAGGCATTGTCCAGGGCTCGAATGCGTCGGCCTCAGAGTGACCGTGCACCTGAGGCTTACCGCTCCGCCCGCCGCATCGCCATGGAAGGCCGCAAGCAGGCCGCCCGTGAACTCGGCGTCGGCGGCTACTGATCCCCGCATAGACCCGCTACCTGGGAAATGAGAAGGCCCGTCCGCCGATGCGGACGGGCCTTCCGTCGTCTCCGTGGTCCTTCGTGGCCGGTTCCGGCCAGGCCGGTTCGGGCGGCGGCAGAGCTGCGCGGCGGGCTCAGGCGCTGCCGACCGGGGTTGCGCGTCGGGCTCGGGCGCTGCCGGTGGGCTGCGTGACAGGCT
>KL571195.1:32828-33236 GCA_000715855.1 Actinoplanes liguriensis | reverse complement strand
GGGGCTCAGGGGCGCGTGCGGCGGTCAGCCGACAGGGGCGAAGCCCGGCAACCACTCCTCCAGGATCTCCCGGTATCCCGCCTCCGCCTCCAGTTGGCACAGGACGCCGATCGAACCCAGCGTCACGCGGTGGATCAACAGGTAGGACGGCGGCAGGTTGAGCTTGCGGCCGAGCTGGTAGGCCGGTGACCGGGGATTCGCGAGCCGGGTCGCCTCGCCGCGCAGCCAGCTCCGGGTGAAGCGGAACCGCTCCACCGCCACCGGCTCGATCATCGGCCGCAGGAAGCCCAGCACCGCCTCCGCGTCGATCGACTCGTCCCGCTTGATGAAGCCCTCGTCGCGCAACCCGTCCACCACCGCCTGCGCGTCCCCGGCCAGGGCCAGGCGCACCAGCCGCCCGATCGGCTC
>KL571195.1:32099-32612 GCA_000715855.1 Actinoplanes liguriensis | reverse complement strand
GCTCGGGATGCCCCTCCGGGAGCCGGGCCACCGCGCCGAAGTCGATCACGCCCAGCCGGCCGTCCGGCAGGATCCGGAAATTGCCCGGGTGCGGGTCGGCGTGCAACAGGCCGGCCCGGGCCGGAGCCGAGAAGTGCAGGAGCGCCATCAGCCGGCCGGCCTCGTCGCGCTCCGTCGTGCTGCCGTCGGCGATCACCTTGGCCAGCGGGGTGCCCTCGACCCACTCGGTGACCAGCACCCGCGGCGCGGAGGCCACCACCCGGGGCACGAAGATGTCCGGGTCGTCCTGGAAGGCGGCGGCGAAGATGCGCTGCGCCTCCGCCTCCATCTCGTAGTCCAGCTCCTCGACGACCCGCTCGTGCAGCTCGGCCAGGAGCGGCTTGATGTCGATGCCCGGCTGGATGATCTTGAACATCCCGGCCAGCCGGGAGAGCTGCTTGAGATCGGAGACCAGAGCCTCGCCGGCCCCCGGATATTGCACCTTGACCGCGACGGGCAGCAGTTTCGGCTTCC
>KL571195.1:30412-31827 GCA_000715855.1 Actinoplanes liguriensis | reverse complement strand
GCGCCTGCCGATAGGGCCCGGCCATCTCGTCGGGCAGGGCGGCCTCGAACACCGAGAGCGCCTGGCCGAACTTCATGGCCCCGCCCTTGAGCTGGCCCAGCACGCTGAACAGTTGCTCGGCGGTGCGCTGCTGAATGTCCGCGGAGATGACGTCGGCGGCGATCCCGACGGCCCGCTTGCCGAGACCCAGGGCGGTGCGGCCGGCGAAGCCGAGGGGCAGGGCGGCCAGCCTTGCTGTCCGGGAGGCCGCGCGGCGCGGTATGTCCGTCACCAGATCATTGTGACCGACGGGCGGGCATAACTCGGCCGGTCGAGCCCTGGTTTGCCAGGTTATGCGACAAAGGTTCGATTAAGGATCCACACTTCCTCCACACTTCGGGCCGCTCAGTCCCATTTTCAGCCCGGGGGCCGGCGGGCTGCGCCGGCAGGTTTCGGGCCCGGCCGGACGGAGCGGCGCCGGCGGGTTACCGAACCCCAAGGCCCCCGGGCCGCGACTGGCGGAAGTCTCAGGCCCCGCCCGAGCTCGGGCCTCCGGCTCGGCCCAGGCCCCGGCTTGGCTCAGCTCCGGCCCGGCCCGGCCCGGCCCGGCCCGGCCCGGCTTGGCTCGGGACTGGTGGGTTTCCGGTCCTGGCCCCCGTTGATGGCCGGCGGGAGTGGTAGCGACAGTCCTCGCCCGGCCGGCGAGGGCGGCGGCGGGTTTCAAGGGCCGGCCGTCGGGCGGCGGGAGCGGCGCTGGCAGGGGCAGCGCGGGTGTGGCTGCCAGGTGCGGCGACGGGACCGGGCGGGAGCGCTGATCTCCACCGCCACCCCCAGGGTCTCCGGCGTCCCGCCGTCCAGGAACGTCAGCACCTCGGCCGTGGCGAACCCGGTCGCGGTCAGGACTGTCGCGACCG
This sequence comes from Actinoplanes liguriensis, assembly GCA_000715855.1. Lineage (GTDB taxonomy): Bacteria > Actinomycetota > Actinomycetes > Mycobacteriales > Micromonosporaceae > Actinoplanes > Actinoplanes liguriensis. The sequence continues at coordinate 30,934 of KL571195.1, read as the reverse complement.
CGCACGGCTCGGCGGCGTCCGGCCCCGGCGGTGCGGGCGCGCCGGGCCAGTCCGGGTCACGGTCGAGACGATGCTGGTCGAGGCAGCTCAGGCAGGGGCCGCCGGCGCCCGGCACGAACGGCCCGATGACCGCTACACCGTCCCGGATCTGGACCGCGAGGTGCGGCTGGCGCCGGCCGGCGTGCGCGGCGGCGACCAGGGCGGCCGGCTCGTCGTGGGCGAGCTGGACGACCAGGCTGACCGGCCCGCGGCGGACCTCGCGCACGTCGGTGCCGGGCACGGCGCGGGCGATCGCGGCGGCCACCGCGGTGCGCAGTGGGCTGCCCAGATCGGCGGCTCGCAGCGCGCTGCCGGCCAGGTCGCCCGGCCCGACCATGCCGGAGAGGTCCGGAAAGACGTGGCCGACTCCGGCCTCGGCGAGGGCGACCGCGACGGTGGAGCCGAGACGGCCGCGCCCGGCCAGCACGACCCGGGCCGCGCGTCGGCGGCGCAGGGCACGTGCCGGTGACGAGAGTGGGGAGT
>KL571195.1:22157-30170 GCA_000715855.1 Actinoplanes liguriensis | reverse complement strand
GGGCGAGAGCGGCGGCTTCACCGGCCAGCCGGCGTCGCTCGGCGCTGGGCAGCCCGGCGGGCAGCAGCGTCGAGGAGGGGAGCACGAGACCGGCCCGGTGCAGGAGATCGAGCAGCTCCCGAGCCTCGTCGGGCGGCACCCCGAGCTCGGCGGCGTGCAGCAGGACCTGTCGCTCCGGCCGGTTGCCGTCGAGCAGGTCGAGGACCCGGGCCAGGCGCGGATCGGGCAGCTCCAGCCGCACCGCGCGCGCCGGGTCGAGCCCGAGTTGCAACTCGACCGGCCCCCGCCAGACCCGGGCGAGCCCCGGGATCAGGGTGGGCCGGGGAAGCGGGGTGCGTGGTGGCGTGCGGGGCGCGGGAGTCATGAGTGACAGGTTGTCACTGCGAGGCTGCGGAGCGAGTTCGTTATCCACAGCCCCGCGGCTCACCCCGCAGGGTTATCCACAAGCTGGGGCGAGTTATCCACAGGTGGATGGACTCGTCTCCGGATAACTCAACGTGCTGGTGTGGACACGGTTACGGTGCGCCGGGGAGGCGGCCGGTTCGACCGGCCTCCCCGGGAGCGCCGGTCGGCTACTTCGCGGCCTTGCCCAGGATCCGGTTCATCGTGGTCCCGCACACCGGGCACTTCCCCTTGGCCATGTTCATGCCGGTCTTGGAGACCTCCACGTTGCCCTGGAAGTCACGCTTCTCCTTGCACTTGACGCAGTAGCCGTTGTATGTGGTGTCGGCCACGGTTCCTCCTAGTGTTCGTGTTCGTCGGCCGCTTGGCCCCGTGCCTGTTCGCGGCGACGGGCGTGAACCTGTCTGCGGCGCTGGGCCGCCATGTGGCGTGGCCCTCGTCCGGGGCGTGGACTTACCCAGGTCAGGCCGTTTCCATGTCAGCGCAGTGTCGGCAGTGTCACCGACGACGTGAGTGTGCCCGCCCGGAGCACCCTTTTTGCACTGATTTGCCGGGACACGCCGACGATTGGCTTCATAACGGCACGAAAGGGATGTGCGCCCCGAGTAGTCCACTGAGTCGAAGATGGTCTAGGTTGACGGCTGTCTCCGATGTTGCGGCTGGGGAAATTTTTTTCGGGTATATGCGGACGAACCGACCGCATTCCGTGACAGTCATTGGGCGTACTCTTGCGGTGACCAGGGTCTCGCGGTTTAGCGTCTCAACGTGAACCCGAATCTGGGCCGCGCGAGCCGGTAATGGCCCGCGTGCGCAAGCCTGTCGTGGAAGTGCGGCGCAGTCAGCGCCGGCGCAGGACGGTGTCCGCGTACCGCGACGGGGAGCGCGTGGTCGTGCTCATCCCGGACCGGTTCTCGCGCGCCGAGGAGACCGAGTGGGTCGAGCGCATGCTCGCCAGGCTCGCTGCCCGTGAGGAACGTCTCAGGTGCACCGACGCCGAGCTGCTCAACCGCGCCCGCCGGCTGACCGCGCGATACCTGTCGGACTATGCCGACGCGGTGGCCCCGGCCAGTGTGCGCTGGGTGACGAACCAGAACGGCCGCTGGGGCTCCTGCACGCCGGACGACGCCACCATCCGGATCTCGCACCGGATCCAGGAGATGCCGGACTGGGTGATCGACTACGTGCTGCTGCACGAGCTCGCCCACCTGGTCGTGCCCAGCCACAATGCGCGTTTCTGGGAGCTGGTCGACCGCTTCCCGAAAGCCGAGCGCGCCCGCGGCTACCTCGAGGGCGTCTCCGCCGCGGGCTCCCTGGTGATGGCGGAATAACCGCCTGCGGCTGCGCCGCGCCGGTTACGCTCGGTGCAAGATCCGCTGTCGCGTCACGCTTGTCCGGCGCCTTCGGCGATTTTCCCGTACGTCGTGAGCCGCCCCGCTCCACGCCGGCGACCGGCCCACCGTGAGTAGGGTCATGGTCGTGACGCGGCGTGTGGTGGTGGCGATGCTGGTCCCGGTGCCGTGGAGCCCTCCGGGGGTGGAGCTCGCCGCCTGGCGTGCCGCGCTCGCCGAGGACGTCGTCGACCTGCTCGCCCGGCTCGCCCAGGCGGAGGCCGCGATCGCCGCGACACCGGCCGACCGCCCGCTCGCCGAGGAGATCGCCTGGCCGGGGATGCGGATCTACGAGGTCGAGCGGGCCACCGTGCGGCCCGTGCTGGCGGCCGCGACTGCCGACGGCTTCGACCAGGCCGCCGTGATCGCGGGCGATGCTCCCGACGTACCGGGAATGATTCTCGGAAAGCTCCTGCGGCCGCTGGAGAGCAAAGCGGTCGCCGTCGCCCCGGGTGGCCCCGGCGGCGGGGTGCTCGGCGTGGCCACGAGCCTGCCGGCGCCGGAGTGGCTGGCCGACCACGACCTGGACACCGCCACCGCCCAGCTGCTGCGCAGGACCGCCCCGGCGCCCGGAGACGTCACCTCCACCCCGCCGTGGCGTCGTCTGCGCGGCCCGGCGGACCTGGCGACCCTCGACGTCGCCCTGGAGGGCTGGGACAACACCAGAGCCCTCCTGGGCGGTTGACCAGGAGGGCTCTGTGGGTGAGTGATCGGGCCGGGGCCTACTTCTCCGGCTCGTCCGTGCCGGCCTCGGGCTCGGGGTTGCCCTCGAGACCGTCCAGCTCGCTGATGTCCCAGTCGGACTGACTGCGGGCGAAGACCTCCGGGTGAGCGAAGTCCTCGTCGGTGGGCAGCAGGTCGGGGTGGTCCCACAGGGCGTCGCGCCCCGCGATCCCGCGCTGCTCGGTGACGGCTGTCCACAGCGCGCCGGCCTCGCGGAGACGGCGGGGCCGCAACTCCAGGCCGACCAGCGCGGCGAACGTCTGCTCGGCGGGGCCACCGGCGGCACGACGGCGCCGGAACGCCTCGCCCAGCGCGGCCACCGACGGCAACCGGTCGCCGGCCGCGTCGTCGACCACGTGGCCGACCCAGCCCTCGACCAGCGCCAGCGCCGTCTCCAGGCGAGCCAGGCTGGCCTTCTGCTGCGGGGTGTCCTCCGGCGTGAAGATCCCCTCGAGCGCCATGGCCTGCATCGACTCCGGATCGGTCGGGTCGACGCGGCTCATCGCTTCCTCGATGGCCTCACGATTCACGGTGATGCCATTGGCGTACGTCTCGACGGCGTTCAGCACGTGGGCACGCAGCCACGGGACGTGCCCGAAGAGCCGCTGGTGGGCCGCCTCGCGCAGCGCCACGTAGAGACGGACCTGGTCCTCGGGCAGTTCGAGGCCCTCGCCGTACGCCTTGATGTTGGCCGGGATGAGCGCGGCGGTGCCGGCCGGACCGAGGGGGAGGCCGATGTCGCCGGCCGAGAGCACCTCGGCCGCGAGCTGGCCGAACGCCTGGCCGAGCTGGCCGCCGAAGAGCGCGCCGCCGAGCGTCGCGACCATCGACTGCATCGGCCCGAGCTGGGCCCGGGCCTCCTCGGGCACCAGGTCGCCCATGGCGCCCACCATGCGGCCGGCGATCGGCTCGCACAGCTTCTTCCAGACGTCCAGGGTGTTGTAGATCCACTCGTTGCGGTTCCAGGCGACCGCCTTGTGGATGCCACTGGGTAACGAGCAGACCGGGTCGAGCCAGAGGTCGGCGAGCCGGAGCGCCTCCTCGACCTGGTGGCGCTCGTGCATGTTCACCGCCGGGTCGCCACTGGCCGAGAGCTGGCTGGCGGCGACCTGCCGGGCCAGGTCCCAGTTGACCGGGCCACTGCCAGGGGCAGCGAACATCTGCTGCAGCTGCGCCATGAACTGCTGCATCTGCTGCGGGTCGGAGGGGTCGGGCGGCTGCGCGCCCGGCAGGGAGAAGCCGAACGGGATATCAGGCACGACCCCCACGGTACGCGCGAAACGCTCGTAGCGGACTGATGGAGGTATCAGCTCAGAGAGAACTCAGACAGGGTGGGTAGTCTCACGCGCATGAGACGACGCGGTGTCACCGTCATCCTGGGCGCCCTGGTAACCGCCCTGCTGGCCGCCGGTGTCATGATCTCCGACCTGCCGTACGTGGTACTCACGCCCGGCCCGACGGTGAACACGCTCGGTTCGGCGCAGGGCACCGAGGTGATCCAGGTGACCGGCGCCAAGACCTCGTCGTCGACCGGCGAGCTCCGGCTCACCACCGTGAACGTGCAGTCGAAGGTCGAGCTGGTGCAGGCCGTGCAGGGCTGGCTGAGCGGCAAGGACGCGGTGGTCCCGCGCGAGTTGATCTACCCGCCGGACCGCAGCGAGCAGCAGGTCCAGCAGCAGAACGCGCAGGAGTGGAAGGACTCGCAGACCAGCGCCGAGACGGTGGCGCTGCGCGAGCTGGGCTACCCCGTGCAGACGTACGTGCGCAAGGTCACCGCGGGCGGCGCCGCGGTCGGCAAGCTCGCCGAGAACGACGTCGTCACCTCGATCGGCGGCACCGCCGTGACCGGGCCGACGCAGCTCACCGAGCTGGTCCGGGCGAAGCCCGCGGGCACCGCACTGGCGGTCGGTTACACCCGGGACGGCAAGGCCGGCACCGTGGAGATCACCACCAAGGCCGGGGACGACGACAAGAAGACGCCGCGCCTGGGCATCGAGATCGACACCAAGCAGCCGCACCCGTTCACCATCAAGATCGACCTCGACAAGATCGGCGGCCCGAGCGCCGGCCTGATGTTCACGCTCGGCATCATCGACAAGCTCCGCGACGAGGACCTGACCGGCGGAAAGGTCATCGCCGGCACCGGCACCATCGACGACGACGGCATCGTGGGCCCGATCGGTGGCATCCCGCAGAAGCTGAACGGCGCGAAGGCCGCCGGGGCCAAACTCTTCCTGGTGCCGAAGGACAACTGCGCCGAGGCGCTGCGCAACTCGGTCTCCGGCCTGCCGATGGCGAAGGTGGCCACCGTGGACGACGCACTCACCGCGCTCAAGACATTCACGTCGGGTGGCACCCCGACGCCGTGCTCGGCATCATGACCACTGGCAGTGACCGGAGATCGTAAGGTGAGTCACCGGCCCGACGAAGTGTGGAGCCAACGTTGGTAATGCGTAATAGCCCCCTACCGAGGATGAGCCGGCGCGGTCGCGTCACCGTCGGCGTCCTGGTCGGGGTCTTCATACTTTTCACATTGCTCGGCTGGGGCATCGACGCGTACACGGATTATCTGTGGTTCTCCGAGGTCCAGTTCACCCAGGTCTTCTCCGGTGTGCTGGTCACCAAGCTGCTGCTGTTCCTGGCGGTCGGCGCGGCGATGGCCCTGATCGTGGGCGCCAACCTGTACCTGGCCTACCGGTTGCGCCCGCTGCTGCGGCCGCACTCGCAGGAACAGGCCACCCTGGAGCGCTACCGGATGGTCCTCGCGCCCCGGCTCGGCACCTGGATCACCGTGGTCAGCGTGATCATCGGCTTCTTCGCGGGTCTCTCCGCGCAGGGCCGGTGGGCGGATTGGATGCTGTTCCGCAACGGTGGTGACTTCGGTCAGACGGACCCGCAGTTCAAGGTGGACATCGGGTTCTACATCTTCGACTATCCGCTGCTGCGTTACCTGCTCGGCGTCGGCTTCACCGCGGTGGTGCTGTCCGTGCTCGGGGCGCTGGCAGTGCACTACATCTTCGGCGGCGTGCGCCTGCAGGGCGTCGGCGACCGGATGACCACCGCCGCACGGGCCCACCTGACCACTCTGGTCGCGGTGTTCGTGCTGCTCAAGGCCGTGGCGTACGTGCTGGACAGGCGGGCCCTGCTGCTCGAGCAGCACGTCTCCCCGGGGCTGTACGGCGCCGGCTACACCGACGTCAACGCCCTGCTCCCGGCGAAGGAGATCCTGGCGTACATCTCGATCGTCGTCGCCGTGGCGATCATCGTCTTCTCCAACGCGGTGATGCGGAACCTGGTATGGCCGGGCGTCTCGCTGGCGCTGCTGGCCATCTCGGCCGTGGCGATCGGCGGCATCTACCCGCTCGCGGTGCAGAACTTCCAGGTCAAGCCGAGCTTGTTCGACAAGGAACGGCCATACATCGAGCGGTCCATAGCGGCCACCCGAGACGCCTTCGGGCTGGCCTCCACCCAGGTCGACGAGTACACGCCGACCAGCGGGAACCCGCCGGCCGACCTGCCCACGGACACCAGCGCCCAGAACGTCCGGCTGATCGACCCGCAGCTCGTCTCGCAGGCGTTCACCCAGTCGCAGCAGTCCCGCGGCTTCTACGACTTCGGCGAGAAGCTGGATGTCGACCGCTACACGATCAACGGCAAGACCCAGGACTACGTCGTCGGCGCCCGTGAGATCAACGACGACAAGCTCTCCTCGCAGCAGCGGAACTGGCTCAACCGGCACACGGTCTACACCCACGGGTACGGCCTGGTCGCCGCCCCGGCGAACGAGGTGTGCGGCGGCACCGGCCTGCCGTACTTCGTCTCCGGCTTCCTCGGCAAGAGCACCACGGCCGGCAGCTGCTCGGCGACGAGCGACCAGATCAAGACCGACCAGCCGCGGATCTACTACGGCGAGCAGTCCACCGAGTACGCGATCGTCGGCCAGTCCGACAAGGGCAAGAACCCGGTCGAGTTCGACCGTCCGCAGGAACAGAACGCGGACGCCTCGGTGAACTACACGTACGAGGGCAAGGGCGGCGTCGAGATCGGCTCGTTCTTCCGCCGGCTGGTGTTCGCGATCAAGAACACCGAGAGCAACTTCCTGCTCTCCGACGCGGTGAACTCCGACTCGCGGCTGATGTACATCCGCGAGCCGCGCGAACGCGTGCAGAAGGTCGCGCCGTTCCTCACCATCGACGGCGACCCGTACCCGGCCGTCGTCGACGGGAAGATCGTCTGGATTCTCGACGGGTACACGACCGCGCAGACCTACCCGTACTCGCAGAAGATCAACCTGGCTACCGAGACCCGTGACGAGCTGACCGGCACCGGTTCGTTCGCGCTGGCCCGGGACGACGTCAACTACATGCGCAACTCGGTCAAGGCGACCGTCGACGCGTACGACGGCACGGTCAAGCTCTACGAGTTCGACGACAAGGACCCCGTCCTCAAGGCGTGGAACAAGGCCTTCGGCGGCAACCTGATCGTGCCCAAGGCCGACATCCCGACGGACCTGGCAGCGCACTTCCGCTACCCGGCCGACATGTTCAAGGTCCAGCGCAACCTGCTCACCAAGTTCCACGTCACCAACCCGCAGACGTTCTTCAACGGCGACGACTTCTGGCAGGTCCCGAACGCGCCGGACGCTCCGCAGAGCGGGGTGAAGCAGCCGCCGTTCTACCTGAACGTGAAACTGCCCACCCAGGACGCCACGAAGTTCCAGCTCACCTCCGGCGTGACCCCGGCCAACCGGGAAAACATGTCGGCGCTGATCTCCGCGTCGTACGACGGGCTCAATCCGAAACTGGAAGTGCTCGAACTACCCGACCAGACAGTCGTGCCAGGCCCGATCCAGGTCCATCGACTCATGGTCAACAACGCGCGGATCTCGCAGGACCTGACCCTGCTCAGCCGGAACGGCCAGGCCACCGTCCTCTACGGCAACCTCATCTCGCTGCCGCTGAAGAACGACATCCTGTACGTCGAGCCGGTCTACGTGAAGAGCACGCAGGCCAACGCGCCGCCGTTGCTGCAGAAGGTGCTGATGTCGTACGGCGATGGGTCCAAGGTCGTCCTTGAGGACAACCTGACCGAAGGCCTCAAAGCCCTCGCCGAGCTGGGGAAGAGCAACGGCACCACCAACCCGGGGAACACCGGCACCACACCGCCGACCACCACCCAGCCGACCTCCCCGTCCACGCAGATCCCCGGCGACCTCGCCACGGCCGCCGCGGACGTGGACAAGGCCATCGAGAACCTGCGCACCGCCCAGAAGAACGGCGACTTCGTCGCCCAGGGACAGGCGCTCAAGGCCCTCGACGACGCCATGACCCGCTTCCAGCAGGCCCAGGGTGCCACCGCCGGCACCACACCCAGCACCGCACCGTCCGTCGCCCCCTCGCCGAGCACGGGCGGCTGACCAGCGCTGATACTGCCTCCGGGGGCCGTTTTGCAGCTTCCGGAGGCAGTGCGCTAGGGTTTACACATACCGACGCGGGGTGGA
>KL571195.1:21641-21830 GCA_000715855.1 Actinoplanes liguriensis | reverse complement strand
ATACCGACGCGGGGTGGAGCAGCTCGGTAGCTCGCTGGGCTCATAACCCAGAGGTCGCAGGTTCAAATCCTGTCCCCGCTACGAGGGATTGAGGGCCTCCTGTTCGCGGAATGCGCGAACCGGGGGCCCTCTTCGCATGTCTGCTCAGGGGGCCGAGCCCCCTGAAACCCCGCGTTACGGTGGGCGCGG
>KL571195.1:20342-21482 GCA_000715855.1 Actinoplanes liguriensis | reverse complement strand
GGCGCGGTTACTTCGCCCGGTTGCGGTGAGACCGCCTGGTGGGCGCGGTTGCTTTGGCTGGTTGCGGTGAGACCGCCTGGTGGGCGCGGTTGCTTTGGCTGGTTGCGGTGAGACCGCCTGGTGGGCGCGGTTGCTTTGGCTGGTTGCGGTGAGACCGCCTGGTGGGCGCGGTGGGTGTCTTGGCTTGCGCTTTGGGCGATTGCTTTGGTGGTACGGCATTGAGACGCCCCGCGCGTGCGGGCGGGACCGGGTGCCGGCGGTGCGGGCCGGAGAAGGTGGAATGCCTGGCCGGATCAGGTGGCGTTGAGGGCTTGTACTACCTGGGCCAGCGCGGCCGGGTGGTGCAGGATTCCGAGGTGCCCGACCACGGCGCGGCGGGCGTGTCGCTGCAGCACCACGGGGGTGGCGTGGGGCGCGGCGGTGAGCGAGGCGGTGTACGGCGTCACCATCTGGTCGTATCGGGTCACGATCGTGGTGAACCGCACCGACGGCGCCGCCGGGGCGGCCCGGATCGCGGTCAGCACCGCCGAGCCGGGCATCTGCTCCCGCCAGGTCGGGATCTTCGCGTCCAGCCAGCGCCGCAGTCCACCGGGCAGGCGGTGTGGCCGGCGCAGCAGCCCGTGCAGCGTCGTCCCGCCATACGTGGGCGCGAGTCCGACCAGGGTGCGCACCGATCCGGCGGCGGGCTCGTCCGGCAGGCAGCGGACCAGGTAGTGCGCGAGCACCGCGCCCCAGGAGTGGCCGACGATGTCGACCTCGTCACTGCCGGTCGCCGTGCGGACCTCGTCGACGAACGCGGCGAGCTCCAGCGCGTGTCGATGGGTGGCACTGACGTCCGGTGAAGGGCGGGCCCGTCGCCAGTCGAACGGGTAGACCTCACGGCCGTGGTTGGCGAGCAGCGGCGCGAGCGTGAACCAGTCGCACGAGGAGCGCCCGTTCGTGCCGTGGACCAGCACCACCGGCACCGACCGGGCGGGTGTGCCGTCTCCGGGGCGGCGGGCGCCGGGCGGGAGCCCACGGGGGTGCGCGCCGCTGTGCCGCAGAGCCGCCCGCCGGCTGTAGAGAACGGGCAGCTGAGAGTCCATGGAGCGGATCTTAGGGCCGGTCTGGCGGATCACGCGAGTGCGAGGCGAGGTCCAG
>KL571195.1:19681-20081 GCA_000715855.1 Actinoplanes liguriensis | reverse complement strand
CGGGTGGGCCACGCCGCAGCCCCGCGTGATCCGCCAGACCGGCCCTACCCGTACCCCCGGAATCGCGCAGCGATTGCCTTTTTGGTCAGGGCGGCTATATTCCGCTCCGATGACGAACGAGAACACCGCCAACAGCGCCCGAACCGGATCAATCCGGCAGAATGGGACACTGTTGCCGGAGCCCCCGCGAAGTCAGGAGAAGGACGTCGTCGAGGTCGCGATGACACGTCCCGCCGTCTCCGCCGGTCCGGCCCGCCCCGTGGCGCGGGCGCCGGTCCGGCTGGCCACGCTCGACGCGATGCGGCTGATCGCGGCGCTCGCGGTGGCGGCGTTCCACCTCACCGTCGGCTGGCGGATCGACGGGCGGCAGGAGCCGGAGCACTTCCTGCCGCACCTGACC
>KL571195.1:18658-19519 GCA_000715855.1 Actinoplanes liguriensis | reverse complement strand
CTGACCCATGTCACCGTCTACGGCTTCCTCGGCGTCGAGCTGTTCTTCCTGATCAGCGGTTTCGTCATCGGGATGAGCAGCTGGAACCGCAGCCTGGGGGACTTCTTCACGTCCCGGGTCAGCCGGCTCTACCCGGCGTACTGGATCTGCGTCCTGATCACCGCGGCCGTGGTCACGCTCGCGCCGATCACCGGTGGGCTCCCGGTCACCGGCGAGCCCGGCGTGCGCGAGATCGCGGCGAACCTGACCATGCTGCAGGAGCCGCTCGGCATCCCGGCGGTCGACACCGTCTACTGGACGCTCTTCGTGGAGCTGCGCTTCTACCTGCTCTTCGCGGCGCTGGCGGCGTTCGGCCTGACCTACCGCCGGGTGGTGATCTTCTGCGCGGTCTGGATGACCGTGGCGGCGATCGGGCCGGCGCTGGGCAGCACGGCGGTCACCGTCCTGGCGATCCCGCAGTACGCGCCGTACTTCATCGCCGGGATCGCCGCGTTCCTGATGCACCGGTTCGGGCGCTCGCCGCTGCTGTTCGGCATCTACGGGTTCGCCTGGCTGCTCGCCGTCGAGCGGGTCAGCGACCGGGTGAGCGACATCCACCCCGGCTTCCACGTGCCGGTCTGGCCGGGTCTGCTGATCGTCACCCTCTCCTTCGCCGGGGTGCTGGTCATCGCGCTGGGCTGGACCGATCGGATCCGCTGGCGCTGGCTGACCGTCGCCGGCGCCCTCACCTACCCGTTCTACCTGCTGCACCAGCGGATCGGGTACACCTATATCCGGCACGCCCACGAGGCGACCCGGATGCCCGCCTGGCTCCTGGTGCTCAGCGCGATCGTGCTGCTGCTCGGCCTCTCCTGGCTCTGT
>KL571195.1:4468-18388 GCA_000715855.1 Actinoplanes liguriensis | reverse complement strand
GAGATGTGTATAAGAGACAGGAGTTGCGGACCGCGTCGGTGGCGGACGCCGAGGGCACGGCGTTGCCGCGGCAGGCACGGGAGGGGCGACTGGTGGTGTCCGCGCGAGGGCACGAGGAGAGATGATCAAAACCAACGTCAAGACCAATTCCCGCGTACGTACGGACGCGCTCACGTGACCAGGCTCGAAGCCGACTGCACCCGGTGTGCGGCGCTGTGCTGCGTCGCGCCCGCCTTCGCCAAGTCCTCCGACTTCGCCGTGAACAAGCCCGCCGGTCAGGCGTGCCGCAACCTGGGTGACGACTTTCGTTGCACGATCCACGAGCAGTTGCCGCAGCGCGGGTTCCGGGGCTGCGTGGTGTTCGACTGTTTCGGCGCCGGCCAGCGGATCACCCAGGAGACGTTCGGCGGCCGCGACTGGCGGTCCGCCCCGGAGATCGCCGGCGCGATGTTCGCCGTCCTGCCGGTGGTGCGCCAGCTGCACGAGCTGCTCTGGCTGCTGACCGAGGCGCTCGGGCTGGACGAGGCGAAGTCGCTGCACCCGAGGTTGCGGGCGGCGCTGGACCGGATCGACGCGGTGGCCACCCGGCCGGCCGCCGAGCTGCGGGGACTGGACGTCGACACGTACCGGAAAGGGGTCGTGCCCCTGCTGCGCAAGGCCAGTGACCTGGCCCGGGCGGGCGCGGGCGGACGTCGCCCGGACCACAGTGGCGCCCAGCTCATCGGCCGCCGGTTCCGCGGTGCCGACCTGCGCGGGGCGAGTTTCCGCGGCGCGGTGCTCGTCGGCGCCGATCTGAGCGGCGCGGATCTGCGGCGGGCCGACTTCACCGGCGCCGACCTGCGGGGGGCGGATCTGCGCGGGGCGGATCTGACCGGGGCGCTCTTCCTGACCGCGGCCCAGCGGCGCGCCGCAGTGACGGACGACGCTTGAAGATCACCCGTGGCCGGGCGGTGAGCCGCGGCGATCGGCTCTAAGCTGGACCGATGCAGGATGTTTCCGGTGTGGTGTGGCTCCTGACCGTTCTCGGGATCATCGGGTTGCTGCTGTTCGACTTCTTCGTCCACGTCCGGCGGGCGCACGTGCCGCGCCTGCGTGAGGCGGCCCTGTGGACCGGGATCTACGTGTCGATCGCGCTGCTGTTCGGCGCCGGCGTCTGGGTGTTCGGCGGGTCCACGATGGGCGCGGAGTATTTCGCCGGTTACGTCACCGAGGAAGCGCTCTCGGTCGACAACCTCTTCGTGTTCCTGCTGCTGCTCGGCAGTTTCAAGGTGCCCCGGGCGGATCAGCAGAAGGTGCTGCTGGTCGGGATCGCCGTGTCGCTCGTCGCGCGGACGGCGTTCATCCTGCTCGGCGCGGCGCTGATCAACTCGTTCGCCTGGATCTTCTACATCTTCGGCCTGATCCTGCTGCTCACCGCGGGCAACCTGGTGCGCGGCAAGGACGACGACGAGGAGGACGCGCCGGAGAACGTGGTGATCCGCCTGGCCCGGCGGGTGCTGCGCACCTCGGACACCTACGACGGCGACAAGCTGGTCACCTACCAGGACGGCAAGCGGGTGCTGACCCCGATGCTGCTGGTCATGGTCGCGATCGGCGGCACCGACATCCTGTTCGCGCTGGACTCGATCCCGGCCATCTTCGGGCTCACCCAGAACGTCTACCTGGTCTTCACCGCGACCGCGTTCTCGCTGCTCGGGCTGCGCCAGCTGTACTTCCTGATCGACGGCCTGCTGGACCGCCTGGTGTACCTGTCCTACGGCCTGTCCGCGATCCTCGCGCTGATCGGCGTGAAGCTGATCCTGCACGCCCTGCACCAGAACAACGTGCCGTTCATCAACGAGGGCGAGCACATCGGGGTCACCGAGATCCCGACCGTGGCGTCGCTCGGCATCATCATCGGGGTGCTGGTGGTCACCGTGGTGGCGTCGCTGCTGAGCCCGCGGGGCCGCGCCCGGACGTACACCGCGGCCGCGCGCCGCCGGGCGACCGAGTTCCTCGAGATCGAGAAGGACCCGACGTACTGCGACGAGGTCTACCACCTGCTCCTCGCCGAGGAGAAGAACCTGGAGACCCTGCCGGAGCGCTATCGCGAGCGCATCCGGCAGGGCGAGCTGGCGGACCTGCTGCGCCGCGCGCACCGGGTGCACGCGGAGCGGGTCGCGGCCGGCAGCTGTTTCGTCCGGCCGGAGCCGTCAGCGGCGTGACTGCGGGTCGTCCGACCGGTTGAGGTAAGCGGACAGGTTCGTGGTCTGACCGCCGAGCCGGGAGGCCGCCTCGTCCTCCTCGTTCGACGACAGCAGGCTGGCCACCCGGGCGGCCAGGCTGGACGCGCGGGACGCCAGGTCCGGCTCGGTGTAACGGGTGTCCTGCTCGGCGCGCATGGCCTGCTCGGCCCGGACCGCGTCGGCGGCCATGCCGGGCCGGTCCGAGGGAGGCCGGGAGCCGGAGGTCGGCGTGGCCGAGACCGGGACCGAGGAGACCGGGGCCTCCTCGTAGACCGGCTGGGTGTACGACTGCTCCTGGAAGACCGAGTCCTGATACGCCGGCTCCTGGTAGGCCGCCTGCCCGTACTGCTGCTCCTGGTAACCCTGCTCCGAGTAGCCCTGCTCCGCGTAGGCCTGATCCTGGTATGCGGGCTCGTCGTAGGCGGGCTCGGCCGGCTCCGGGGCCGGGACCTGGACGGAGCCGAGCAGCGTCACCGTCTGCCCCTCGCCGCCCTGGTAGTTGCTGAACTCCGGGCCGATCACCAGGCGCGACAGCATCCGCGCGTGCACCGGGGCCACGCCGATCTCGGTCTGGTTCTCCACCCGGAAGCGGGCGATCGCCTGGCGCAGCACGTTCGCCACCTTGTCGGCGTCGCCCACGGTGGCCAGGTCACCGCCCGCGAACACCAGTGCCGGGAAGCTGCCCTCCGGCCCGTTGCAGACGAGCTGGATCTGGGTGACCGTGGCGGTCCGGCCGACATCCCGGTTCCCCGGCTGGACGCGCAGGTGCTGCGGCCACAGCCAGAAGAGCTCACCACTACTCAGCGTGCTCTCATCCGCATACGTATAGCGAACCCGCCGGTCCGTGATGAGGACCTCGGTCTCCTCCGGGAGGGTCCATCGCGGTAGCGAGGACGCCTCGTCGAACGCATACTCGGCGACGGCGCAGCGGCCGCGCCAGAGCATCCGCTCGCCGCTGTCCAGCGGTCCGAGATCGGTGCCCGGTGCGGACAGGAAGTGCTGGTGGAACATGGTTGCCTTCCCCGTTCACGCCGCAGTCGGAAAAACGCGGCCGAAACGATTACAGCGTTGTCCTGCCAGTGTCGCCAGTCACCCGACGCGAATCACACCGGAACTCCCGGATTCGACACCGGACGGTAATGCCAGGTGAACCAAGGGTCGGACCTTTGATCACTTTCGGTTACCGAACAGCCCGGCCGGTGGCGGCGGAGAAGCGACCGCCGACGCGTCCGGGACCGGCGTCGCGCCGGCCGCGAACCGGTCGAGGTCGATCTCCACCCGCCCCGGGAACCAGTCCCCGGCCGCTCGCCGGGTGAGCTCGGCCACCGGAGGCGGGGTGCGCCCGGCGAGCACCACCAGATTGCCGAATCGGCGGCCGCGGAGCACCGCTGCGTCGGCCACCAGACAGGCCTGCGGCAGAACCGCGCGGATCGTGGCGACCTGGGCGCGGGCGTGCTTGAGCGGTGGACCGTCGGCGATGTTCGCGACCAGCCACCCGGACGGGTCGAGCACGCGGGCCAGCTGCTCGGCGAATTCGAGCGAGGCCAGGTGCGCGGGAGTGCGGGCGCCGGCGAAGACGTCGAGGACGATCACGTCGTACGCGCCGTCGCGCATGCTCTCCACGGCCTCGCGCGCGTCCCCGACCCGTACGCGAATGCTCGCCTTCTCCGGAAGCGGGAGCTCGCGGCGGACCATCTCCACCAGCGGCCCGTCGATCTCCACCACCCGCTGCGCCGAGCCGGGGCGGGTCGCGGCCAGATAGCGCGGCAGGGTCAGCGCGCCGCCGCCCAGCCGCCCAGGTGCAGCGCGCGCAGTGGCCGGCGCGGCTCGGCCACCAGGTCGATCGCGGCCGCGATCCGCCGGACGTACTCGAACTGCAGGTACGTCGGGTCGGCGAGATCCACGTGTGACTGCGGCGCGCCGTCGAGCAGCAGCGTGAACGCGGTGTCCCGATCCGGGTCCGGGACCAGTTCCGCGACGCCCGAGGCGACCGTCTCCATACGCCGTCGT
Source organism: Actinoplanes liguriensis (assembly GCA_000715855.1). Taxonomy (GTDB): domain Bacteria; phylum Actinomycetota; class Actinomycetes; order Mycobacteriales; family Micromonosporaceae; genus Actinoplanes; species Actinoplanes liguriensis. Next base: position 14,153 of record KL571195.1, on the reverse strand, counting down.
GACGCCTTGCGCTGTGCCATCCGGCAATTGTCCAGGGAGCGATTCGGTTGCACCGGCCAGGGAAGCCGACAGTGGGCCCGGATACTTCCGACGTTTACGCCGTGACCGTTATCGAGCAGGCCCTGAACCGGCGTACCGCGATCGGCGGCGCGGCCGCGGCCGGCGCCGCGGCCGTGCTTGCCACGGGTTCGCCCGCCCTCGCCGACTCGCGGCTGCACACCGCGGTCGAGCCGGGGATCGTGATCGAGGAGAACAACGCCGGTCTCCTCCCCGCCGACCCGCTGCTGCACCTGCTGCGCCGGGCGACCTACGGGCCGAGCCCCGCCTCGATCGCGGAGATCCGGGCGCTGGGTGCGAGCGCCTGGCTGGACCGGCAGCTCAAGCCGGCGAGCATCGACGACGCGAAGGCCGACGCGCTGATCGCCCGGCTGCCGTTGTGCGGCCTGAGCATCGCCGAGATCCGTGCCAAGGTCACCGCCGGGGCGCTCAAACAGTTCGACTGGACCCCGATGTGGCAGCTCTCGTTCGCGGCCCCGATCCGGGCGATCTGGAGCGAGCGCCAGCTGTTCGAGGTGATGGCCGACTTCTGGTCGAACCACCTCAATGTGACCTGCCCGTCCGGCGACGTCTGGGACAGCCGCACCGACTACGACCGCGCCGTGATCCGCAAGCACGCCCTGGGCACGTTCGCCGACCTGCTCAAGGCCTCGGCCCGGCACCCGGCGATGCTCACCTACCTGGACAACCGGTTCTCCACGCGGCTGGCGCCGAACGAGAACTACGGCCGCGAGCTGATGGAGCTGCACACCGTCGGGCTCGAGTACACCGAGGCGGACGTGAAGGACGCCGCGAAGCTGCTCACCGGGCTGAGCGTGGACAACACGACCGGGCAGTACCGGTACGACGCCGCGAACCACGTCGTCGGCGCGGTGAAGATCCTCGGGTTCTCGCACGCCAACGCGACCACCACCGGTGGCGAGGCGGCCGCCATGGCGTTCGTCGACTACCTGGCGATGCACCCGTCGACCGCGCGCCGGATCGTCACCAAGCTGTGTATCCGGTTCGTCGCCGACGTGCCGCCCGCCGGTCTGATCACCAAGCTGGTCAAGGTCTACCTGGACAACCGGTCGTCGATCGTGCCGGTGCTGCGGGCGCTGTTCACCTCGACCGAGTTCGCGGGCGCGATCGGCGCCAAGGTTCGTACGCCGTTGGAGGACCTGGCGGCGACCGTCCGGATCCTCGGCTACGGTCCGCCGCCGAGCGGGACCAAGTCGTACGAGAGCCTCTACTGGATGGCCCGCAACGCCGGTCACGCGCCGATGCTCTGGGGCCCGCCGAACGGCTACCCGGACGTCGCCGCCGCCTGGGCGTCGCCGTCCGGCCTGCTGGTGCGGTGGAACTTCCACCTGTCGATCGCCGCCGGGTACTGGCCCGCCGACCTGGTCAAACCGGCCGACCTGCTGACCGGGATGATCGGCGCCCGGCCGGCCACCTACGGCGCGCTGATCGACGCGACCGCGAAACGGCTGCTCGGAGTCGTCCTCGGCGCCGAGCAGACCGCGGCGCTCGCCGCTTTCTACGGCAAGACACCGGCGTCGCAACTGAAGTCGAACGATCCCGCGGTTGGCTGGATGTACCCGTATCTGCTGGCGATGCTCCTCAACGCCCCGAACTTTGCCCTGAGGTGATGACTGTGAACTGTGGTTGTGACGAGGAGCGGAAGGTCGCCCTGTCCCGGCGGCGGCTGCTCGCCGCGGGCGCGGCCGGTGCGTTCGCCGGGCTGGCCGGCTCGCAGCTCGACACGCAGCTGGCGTTCGCGGCCGACCCGGCGTACTCCGGTGACGTGCTCGTGCTGCTGTCGCTGCGCGGCGGATTCGACGGGCTCTCCGCGGTGGTGCCCGCCGGGGACCCGGCGTACTACACCGCCCGGCCGTCGATCGCGGTGCCGAAGTCGCAGCTGATCGGCGGTGGCGCGTACTTCGGGCTGCACCCGGCCCTGGCGCCGCTGCTGCCGTACTGGACCGCGGGCAAGCTCGCCGCCGTGCAGGCCGTCGGGCAGCCCGCCCCGAACCGGTCGCACTTCTCCGCGATGGAGGAGCTGGAACGGGCCGCGCCGGGCACCTCGCTGCGGACCGGCTGGCTGAGCCGGATGCTCGGCTCGCTCGGCGCCGACGACCCGTTCGACGCGATCGCGATGGGCACCGCGCGCCCGGCCCGGGTGCTCGACGGGCCGGCGCCGTACCTCGGCCTCACCTCGATCGACGGCCTCGCGTTGAACGGCGACGACGCGGCCAAGCCGGTCGCGGCCACGATGACCGCCCTCTACCGGGGTGCGCCGGCCGCGCTCGCCAGGACCGCGGGCCAGCTCACCGGTGCGCTGGACCGGGCGAAGGCGCTGCGTACCGCCGGGTACACGCCGGCGAACGGCGCGTCCTACCCGTCGACCGACCTGGGGGCGGCGCTGCGCGACGTGGCCCGGCTGATCAAGGCGAACGCCGGGCTGATGACCGCGACCGTGGACTCCGGCGACTGGGACATGCACGAGAACCTCGGCAGCGCCCAGCCCGGCCGGCGCATGCACGACCAGCTCGGGCAGCTCGCGAGCGCGATCGCCGCGTTCGCCACCGACCTCGGCGCGGACGGGCTGCGCCGGGTCACCCTGATCACGATCAGCGAGTTCGGCCGGCGGGTCGCGCAGAACGGCTCCGGCGGGCTCGACCACGGTTACGGCAACGCGATGTTCGTGCTCGGCGGCGGTGTCCGCGGCGGCCAGGTCTACGGCGACTGGCCCGGCCTGGCCGCGGCCCGGCTCCGCGACGGCGATCTGGCGGTCACCACCGACTATCGCGCGGTGATCGGCGAGATCCTTCGCGCCCGGTGCGGCGTCGGCGACCTGACCTCGGTCTTCCCCGGTGTCTCGGCATCGTCGCTCGGTGTGGTGACCGCACGCTGAAACTCCGATTCACGGCACGGTCCCCGTTTCACACTGGCACCGACATTTTCGACGTACGGAGGTGACGGTGACCAGCAATCTGTTGGCCGAGCTCATCGGGGGGCAGCGGCGCCCGCCCGGCCCGCCGCCCACCGGGGAGATGCCGGGGATCCTGCGCGCTGCCCGGCACCGGGCCGGGCCACCGCTCAGGATCCGCCGGCACCACTCGGAGGAGGGCCTGCCGTTCTGGCGGTGGGACTGCGAGAGCTGCGGCGAGTACGGGGGCGGCCGGCATCATCCGGACGCGATCAGCCGGGCCACGCGGCACTGTCGGGAACACCCGGAGCACCGGTCGTCAATGTGTATAAGAGACAGACCCGATGCTCTTCGCGCTCGACGACGAGCCCGGCCCCGAGCCCCTCACCATCTGACCCCGAGCACCACCCGGCCGGCACTCACGGTTGTTTTCGGGCTCGGTATGAGCCCTGAGTGCCAGCCGGGTCCCAGCGGGAGCGGCGGAGAGGGACCACAGCGGACGCACGACATGCCGTGCGCCCGGAAGTGATCAGGGCTGGGTGTCGCCGTCGCCGGTCCGCTTCTGGGCCTCGTCGACGCCGCGGTCGATCTGCGACGAGTACCTGTCGCCGGTCCGCCGGTCGACCTGCTCGCCGGCCTTCTCCAGGCCCTGGTCGACCTGCTCGTCGTGCTTGTCGGCGAAGTCCTTGGCCTTGTCGAGGAAGCTCATCGTGGGGTCTCCTTCTGTCGTACCTCACTGGACCGCTTACCCAGAATCTCGGCAACCTTGCGGAAAATCGGGTCGGCGGTCACCTGGGAGAGGTCGGCGCGGAGCGGGATCCGCCAGTTCGGGTACTCGTCGAAGGTGCCCGGCAGGTTCGGCTGGCGCCGCTCCAGCAGGACGTCGTAGAGCGACGCGGTGACCAGGCGGCACGGTGTGCGGGCGAGGAACTCGTGCATGGCGAGCACGACGTCCGCGGGCTCTTCCGAGTCGAGCAGGCCCTCGGCGCGCAGCAGTTCCAGCAGCGCGGTCTTGTCGGCTCTCCAGGTGGCCCACTCCTGCTCGACCGTGCCGGCGAGCTGGCCGAGCTCGGCGCGGACCTCGACCTGCTCCCCGGCGAGGAAGCCGGCCGCGGTCGGCAGATCATGGGTGGAGATGCTGGCCAGGGCGTTGCGGCGGTAGTCGGCGGAGGGCCGGAACTCGCCGGTGTCCCAGTCCCGGGTGAACCAGAGGACGGACGAGCCGAGCATGTTCATCCGCTCCAGCGTCTCGGTCATCTCGGGCAGCACGGTCCCCAGGTCCTCGCCGATCACGACGGCGCCGGCGCGCTGGGCCTCCAGCGCCAGGATGCCGAGCATCGCCTCCGGGTCGTAGTGCACGTAGGTGCCCTCGGCCGGCCCCATGCCCGGCGGCACCCACCAGAGCCGCCACAGCCCGGCGACGTGGTCGACCCGCAGGCCGCCGGCGTGCCGGAAGATCCGGCGGAGCATGTCGCGGTAGGCGGCGTATCCGGTTCTGATCAGGGTGTCGGGGCGCCACGCGGCGAGTCCCCAGTCCTGGCCGAGCTGGTTGAACGCGTCCGGCGGGGCGCCGGCCCGCACGCCGGGGGCGAGCGAGTCCTGCAGCAGCCAGCCGTCCGCGCCGGCCGGGTCGATGCCGACGGCCAGGTCGTGGACGATGCCGACCGGCATCCCGGCGGCCGCTTCCCGGGCCGCGTCGAGCTGCGCCTCGACCAGGTGCTGGACCCAGGCGTGGAAAGCGATCCGGTCGCTGCGGTACTCCCGGACCGCGGGGGAGTCGGGGCGGCGCAGCTCCTCCGGCCAGGCGCGCCAGTCGGGGCCGTGCTGCTCGGCGAGCGCGCAGAACCGCGCGAAGTCGGTGAGCCCGGGGTCGGCGTCCAGGTCGACGGGCTCGGCGAGGGGCCAGAGCAGTTCCAGAGCGGCGAGCTTGGCCGCCCAGACCGCGGTGTAATCGATCAGCTCACTCGCCGCTGGTCTAAGAGCATCAATCCGATTTTGTACGTCGTGAGCCGCCCGCCGATACTCAGCGGTGTCGGAGATGCGCAGGTAGAGCGGGTTGGCGAAGCGGCGACTGGACGGTGAGTACGGCGAGGCGGGCACCGGCGGCACCGGAGTGACCGCGTGCAGCGGGTTGAGCAGGACCAGCCCGGCGTCCCCGCACTGTTCCACGAAGGACCGCAGGTCCCCGAGGTCGCCCATGCCCCACGAGCCGTCCGAGTGCAGCGCGTACAGCTGCAGCATCCAGCCCCACGTCTCGGGCGGCCGGGGCAGCTCGACCGGCACGATGTGTATAAGAGACAGTCCATGGTCAGCTCGGCGGGCGCGGGCAGTTTCCGGCTCTGGCCCTCGCGGAGCACGATCGTCCCCGGCAGGCCCTCGGCCGTCTTCACCCCGGCGAGCGCGGCCTCGACCGCCGCGGGCGTGGTGGCGTCGACGCCGAGCAGGCCGAGCACGCCGATCACCGACTCGGGCGCGACCTCGGTGTCCCGGCGCTGGAAGTTCTCGTACCGGGTGGCCACCCCGTATGCCGCCGCCAACGCCTCGAGTCTCGCGTCCATGCTGCCCCTTCGGTAGGTGTCGGCCATGTACCCGTGATCATCCTTGATTACTCCGAGTCCCTGGTTACTCCGAGTCGCGGCCGTTGCTTACATCGGTCAGCATGGGGCACATGGCTGACATGGTGAAGTGGTGGTCGCGGGTGACCGCGGCAGTGACCGGCGCGGTGCTGGCCCTGGTGATCCCGGTGCACGCGTGGGCCGCGACCAATGGGGTGGACGAGGTCGCGATCGAGGCGGCCAAACGGCGTACGCGCAGCCGGGGTGGATTCGGATTTTTCTTCCTCCCCGGGCTCTGCTGTCTGTTCGTGGTGGGTGGTGTGGTGTTGGCGATAGTGTTGATTTCCCGCAATCGCAGGCGCCGCTGAGGACATCCGTCCTAGTTTGAGAGGATGTCGAGGCGTAGTAGTCGATCGATGGCTCTGGGCGGCGGGATCGCCGCGATCCTGTGCGTCCCGCCCGCGGTGTCGGTCGCCGCGAACGCGTCCGCGGACGTGCTGCTGAGCATGGGCCGCCCGGCGCTCGCCTCGTCGACGCAGAGCGTGGCGTGGCTCGCCTCGTCGGCGGTCGACCGGGGTGTCGGCACCCGCTGGGCCAGCGGCGCCGGGACGGGCACCGAGTGGCTGCGCATCGACCTGGGCGCGGGCCAGGAGGTCACCCGGGTGCGGCTGCACTGGGCCACGGCGTTCGCCAAGAGCTACCGGGTGCAGTTCTCCGACGACGGCGCGACCTGGCGGGACGCGTTCCGGACGGCGACCGGCAACGGCGGCGTCGACGACCTGCGCAATCTCGCCGGGCGCGGGCGCTACCTGCGGGTGCTGGCCACCCAGCGGGCCAATTCGGGCGGCTACTCGCTCTGGGATCTGCGGGCCTACGGGCCGGGCCCGGCCGCGCGGCTTCCGGAGTCGGTGACCGCGCCCGGGGCGGGCGTGCCGGCGGTGGCCGGGGACCTGGGCGGGCGGGCCAAGAAGGAGACCGCGTTCCAGCTGGTCTCCAGTGCCGAGAACTCGACGCTGAACTGGCGCGGGGAGTACGGGTACCTGGAGGACCTGGGCGACGGCCGGGGCTACACCGGCGGGATCATCGGGTTCTGCTCCGGGACCGGTGACATGCTCGCGATGGTTACCGACTACACCCGGCGCAAGCCGGACAATCCACTCGCCGAGTATCTTCCGGCGCTGCGCGCGGTGGACGGCACCGACTCGCACGAGGGGCTCGACCCGGGGTTCCCCGCCGCGTGGCGGGCGGCGGCGAAGGACGGGGTCTTCCAGAAGACGCAGCAGGACGCGCGGGACCGGATGTACTTCACGCCCGCGGTGCGGCTCGCCGAGTCGGACGGGCTGCGGGCGCTGGGCCAGTTCGCGTACTACGACGCGGCGGTGATGCACGGCGTCTCCGGGCTGCGGGCCATCCGCGAGCGGGCGGTCCAGGCCCGGAGGACGCCGTCCCAGGGTGGGGACGAGATCGCGTACCTGGGCGCGTTCCTGGACGCCCGGGACACCGAGATGCGGCGCGAGGCCGCGCACAGCGACACCACCAGGGTCGACACCGCCCAACGCGTGTTCCTGAAGGGCAGCAATCTCGACCTGGTGGCGCCGCTGACGTGGAGCGTGTACGGGGACCGCTACCGGATCAACCCCTAGTCCACTTCTGGTTGGCAGTGCCGGCGCAGTCCCAGAGCTGGAGCTGGGCGCCGTTCGCCGCGTTGTTGTCCTTGATGTCGACGCACCGGTTCGCCGAGACGTTCACCAGGTCACCGGCGCCCGACAGGGTGAACCGCTGGACCGGGTTGCCGTTGCAGGTCACCAGCTGGATCGGGGTGCCGTTGGTGAGCGCCCCACCGGCCGGGTCCATGCACTTGCCCATGCCGCGCAGGGTGCCGTCGCTGTTGAACGTCCACTGCTGGGCGGTGCTGCCGTTGCAGTCGTACATCTGCAGGCGGGTGCCGTCGGCCGAGTTGGCGCCCGGGACGTCGACGCAGCGCCCGTTCAGGTTGCTCTTCAGCGCGGTGCCGGTGCTCGGCGGCGGCGTGGTCGAGCCCCCGCCGGTCGACGTGTTGACGTGCACGTAGTCGATCAGCATCTTGCTCTCGGCGGGCAGGCCGGCCGGGTTGCCCTGACCGAAGTTACCGCCGACGGCCAGGTTCAGGATGATGAAGAACGGGTGCTCGTAGACCCAGTTGACGTTGCCCTTGGCGGCGTGCAGCGAGTCCGGGGTGGCCCGGAAGTACTCCTGGCCGTCCACGGTCCAGATGATCAGGTTCGGCGACCAGTCCACGGCGTAGTTGTGGAACGCCTGGTACCACGGCGAGCCGGCGACCAGCTGCCCGCCGAACGAGCTGCCGCCGGAGTAGCCGGGGCCGTGCAGCGTGCCGAAGAGCCGGTTCGGGTCGCGGCCGACGACCTCCATGATGTCGATCTCGCCGTCGGTGGGCCAGTTGCCGCCGCCGAGCATCCAGAAGGCGGGCCACAGGCCGGAGCCGTTGGGGACCTGGATCCGGGCCTCGACGTGCCCGTACTGCTGGGTGAACTTGCCGGCGGTCTGGATCCGGCCGGAGGTGAACTGGCAGGTGCCGTTCCAGCAGTCGTTGTGCCCGCCGCTGCCCTTGCGGGCGGTGATGACCAGGTGGCCCTGGCCGTCCTGGGCGACGTTGCTCGTCCCGCTCGTGTAGTACTGCAGCTCCTGGTTGCCGAAGCCGCTGCCGCCGGTGTCGAAGTTCCACTTGGACGTGTCGACTCCGGCGCCGGACGCGCCGTTGAAGTCCTCGTTCCAGACGACGGCCGCGTCGGCGTGGTCGTTGCGTGATGCCATGAACAGCGATGAGGCGACGGTGGTCGCGACCACCGCCGCGGCTAGCAGTACCCGTAACTTGCGCATGGGGGAAACCTCCGGGGGGAGAGGGTGCCGTTACTCCAAACAGTCTTTAGAGATTGACTGCCGTGGGTCAATGGAGACGGGTTCCGGAACCCCGGATAACAGAGAACTGCTCAAACTTTTCGGAAAAGTGCCGGCACCAGCCCTGGCTGCCACCCCGGGAGCGCCGTGTGCTGCTGCAGCACCCGGTACGTCGCGCCCTTGTAGGACACGCGCGTGCCCACCTTGTACGTCGTGAACGCCTTCCACGCCGCGGCCGGCGCGACGGTGAGCTTCATCGCGACGGTGACCGAGTCGGCCAGCAGCTCGTCCGACCGGCGGCCACCGCCGGCCGCGCTGAGCGCCACCTTGAACGGCTGCCCGGAATCGGACGGGGTCAGCCGCAGCACCTGGAGGCCGTCGACCGCCCAGACGAACGACGTCCGGGTCCAGTCGATGGTGTACGTGTGGAAGTCGCCGACGCTGGTGGTGCCGACGCCGAGCGCCTCGTACTCCCCGGACACCGTGCCGCCGGTCGTGGTCCGCACGCCGAGCAGGTTCCAGGCGGGGCCGGAGTCGCCGGCGCGCAGCCGGGCCGTCACGCGCCCGCTCGACTGGTCGAAACTTGTCACGGTGGTCAGCGAGTCGTCCAGGACGAGGTGGCCGTCGCCGTCCTGCCAGGCGCCCCAGCCGCCGCCGGACCACTTGCCCGGGTCGACGCCGGCGCCCCGGCCACCGTCGAAATCGTCGCTGAACACCGTCTTGGTGACCGTCTCGGCGCGCGCGGCGCCGGACATGGTCAAACCGGAGACGACGACAGCGGTCGCCAGCAGCGACCGCAGCCACCGCGCACCGTGACGCACCGTTCCCACCCCCACCCCGAAGTCACCAGCGCACAGACTCTGCACGGCTTCCCGTGGTAAGGGCAAGAGCAGATGCCATCTGTTTATGGATCTCTTACGTAGATTTAGTCGTAGTCGGGCGCTTTGGTCTCGTGCATCGCCAGCTCCTCGGCGCTGGCGCCGCCGCCGGCCGCGCCCGCGTCCCAGGCCACACTGTCCGCCTCGTCGTCGAAGCCGGAGCCGCCGTCCGGCGCGACCAGCCGGCCGACCCGGCCCGGCTCGTCCTCGTCGAGCTGGCCGTCGTCGTAGAGCGAGACCGCCGAGTCCGGGTTGGAGGTCGGGCTGTCGCCCCACACGTCGCGGTCGAACCGCTCGTCCTCGGAGTCGTCGACCGTCTCGTCGATCGGGTCGCGGCGTCCCGGGTTCGGCTCCTCGGCGCCGAAGTCCGGCTCCTCCTGCCGGAGCCG
>KL571195.1:3537-4231 GCA_000715855.1 Actinoplanes liguriensis | reverse complement strand
GTTCGAGCCGCCGGGGCCGACTCCGGCGAGCGCCGCCGGGTCCGCGCCGTCGGCCCATCGGCCGCTGTTCACCTCGTCGTACGCGGTGGAGTCGTCGTCGGCGGTGTCCGGCAGGCCCGCGGCCTCCGGATCGCTCACCTCGGTGGGGTAGTCGTTGTCTCGCATGTCCGCAATCTACCCGCGCGCCGGGCAGGTCATTCGTTGATCCGTCACCGGTTCAGCAACGCCCAGACGACCTTGCCGCCGGGCAGCCCGAGCCGCCCCCACCGGGACGCCACCGAGTCGATCAGGAGAAGACCCCTTCCGCCGTACGCGGTGGGCGCGACCGGCCCCGAGAAACGCGGCTGGGCAGGGGATTCGTCGCGGACCGCCACGCTGATCGCGTCACCGAGCCGGGCCAGCAGCACCCGCATCGGGGTGCGCGCGTGCGCCACCACGTTGTTGACCATCTCGGTGGCCACGATGCACGCGTCACCGGCCAGCTCCGGAAAATCCCAGCGCAGGCAGATCTCGGTGATCAGCTCACGGGCCCGGCGAGCGGCGCCGACCACCGGCTCCAGCTCCAGGGCGACCCGCAGCCCGGCGCCGGGCGGGCCGAGCGCGGTGTACGCGGCCTCCCGGTCGGCCCGGACCAGCCAGCCGGTCGACTCCCAGCGCGGGCCGTCGCCGCCGCAGAGCGCGAGCCGGGCGGCCG
>KL571195.1:2732-3310 GCA_000715855.1 Actinoplanes liguriensis | reverse complement strand
CCGGCCAGTCCCGCGTCTCGTCGAACACCTCGCGCAGCGTGGTGAGCGTGGTGTCCTGCGGGACCTGGAGATCGGCGACGTCCACCACCAGCGCCTCCGGCTGGCCGGCCAGGACGTCGAGCAGCGTGGAGCGGACCGGCCCGGCGGTCTCGGCGTCGAGCACCCCGGTCAGCCGGACCAGGGGATAACTCTGGCCGCGGTCCACCAGGTGTCGAACCTCGCTCGGCATGATCGCTCCATTGTGCATAACGCGTCCCCTCGGCGCATTTCGGCGAACGGCGGTCGGGGTCCGGCGCGAAATGCGGACATTTGCCCACTACGGGCATGCAAGGGAAGTACCCCGTCCGGGTGCGGTCAACCCCGGGGCGTCAGAGCGGTCAACAGGCTCTCGTGCAGCAGGCCGTTGGTCGCGATCACCGACGACTTGTCCGCGCAGGTGCGGCCGTCCAGATCGGTGACCTTGCCGCCGGCCTCCGTGATGATCGGGATCAGCGCGGCCATGTCCCAGAGCGACAGCTCCGGCTCGGCCATCGCGTCCAGCGCGCCCTCGGCCATCAGCATGTAGCCGTAGAAGTCGC
>KL571195.1:1883-2510 GCA_000715855.1 Actinoplanes liguriensis | reverse complement strand
TTCTCCTGCCAGCCGTTCAGGCTGGCGTAACAGAAGCTCGCGTCGGCGAGGTCGCGCACCCGCGACACCCCGATCCGGGTGGCCGCGTGCTGGTGCTTGCCCGCGTAGGCGCCCAGACCGCGACCGGCCCACCAGCGCCGGCCCAGCGCCGGGGCGGAGACCAGGCCGACCACCGGGGTGTCGCCCTCCATCAGCGCGATCAGGGTGGCCCAGATCGGCACGCCGCGCACGTAGTTCTTGGTGCCGTCGATCGGGTCGATCACCCAGTGCCGGGTGCCCGGCCCGGCGGCCGCCTCGGACCGGCCGAACTCCTCGCCGAGCACGCCGTCACGCGGCCGGGCCCGGGCCAGGGTGGCGCGGATCGCCCGCTCCACCGCGGTGTCCGCGTCGGACACCGGCGTCAGGTCCGGCTTCGCCTCGACCGTCAGGTCCAGCGAGCGGAACCGGGACATCGAGATGGAGTCGGCCGAGTCGGCGAGGGTGTGGGCGAGAGCGAGATCGTCGGCATATCCGGCCATAGCTAGACCCTACTGATGAGCCCACGCGAGGTGAGCCCGGCTCGAGGCCGCGGCGCGCTCCCGGTTCCGGGCTGGTTCTCACCGTGGTTATGAGGGACGAATAACCACG
>KL571195.1:0-1647 GCA_000715855.1 Actinoplanes liguriensis | reverse complement strand
CGTGGTTATGAGGGACGAATAACCACGGTGAGAACCAGCCCGGAAAAGCGCGAGTCCGGGCTGGGCCGAGCCACGGTGGGCGCTGCGGCCGCTACGCGAGGTCGGCGTCGGGGGAGGGTTGGTCCCGCGAGTCCAGGTCGCCGGCACGCGAGGAGAGCAATCGGCGGTACGAGTCCAGGCGCCGGCGATCGGCGTGTCCCTCCGCGACCCACGTGTCCAGCCGGCAGTTCACGTCGGCGGCGGTGTGCCCGCAGTTCGGCTGATCCTCCAGGGTGCCCTCGACCAGGTCGGGGAACCCGTGCAGCAGGCTCTCGGCGCTGACGTGGGCCAGGCCGAAGCTCCGGATCCCCGGGGTGTCGATGATCCAGCCCGGATCCTTGCGGGACTTGCCGACCACGGGGAGCCGGAGCGCGACCGCGCTGGTCGAGGTGTGCCGGCCCTTGCCCACCGCGCTGACCGCCCCGACCGCCCGCAACGCATCCGGCACCAGGCGGTTGACCAGGGTCGACTTGCCCACGCCGGAGTGACCGACCATGACCGAGATCCGGCCGGCCAGCCGCTCGCGCAGCTCGGCCAGGTCGCTGCCCGGGCGGACCAGCACGTGCGGCAGGTCCAGCTCGGCGTAGTAGTCCAGCACCGTCTCCGGGCCGGCCAGGTCGGCCTTGGTCAGGCAGAGCAGCGGCTCGATGCCGGCGTCGTACGCCGCGACCAGGCAGCGGTCGATGAAACCGGTGCGCGGCGGCGGGTCGGACAACGCGCTGACGATGACCAGCTGATCCGCGTTCGCCACCACGACGCGCTCGAGCCGGCCCTCGGGGGTGGTGTCGTCGTCGTCCGCGGTGCGGCGCAGCACCGAGGTGCGCTCGCCGATCCGGACGATGCGGGCCAGTGACCCCACGTCGCCGGACACGTCGCCGACCAGTGCCACCCGGTCGCCCACCACCACCGACTTGCGGCCCAGCTCACGCGCCCGCATCGCGGTGATCACCTCGGGCTGGTCGCCGGTGTCCTCCTGGACACAGCCGTACCGCCCCCGATCCACGGTGATCACGAGCGCATCCGTCGCGTCGTCGTGCTTGGGACGCGTCCGGGTGCGCGGGCGGGACGATCGTCCCGGCCGGACCCGGACGTCGTCCTCGTCGTACTCCCGCTTCCGCGCTGGCAGATCTAGCTCCTCGCCGCGTCGTCGTGCTGAGCGTGGCCCGCCCAGAGTTCCGGGAACTCGGGCAGCGTCTTCGACGTACAACCTACGTCGGTGAGCTGAACGCCCGGAACGGAGAGTCCGATCACCGCGGCGGCGTGCGCCATCCGGTGGTCCGCGTACGTCTCGAAGGACGCCCCGTGCAGCGGCCGCGGCTCGATCCGCAACCCGTCCCGGAACTCGGTGACCTGCGCACCGACCTTGGTCAGCTCGGCGGCGAGGGCGGCGATCCGGTCCGTCTCGTGGCCGCGGATGTGCTCGACCCCGCGCAGCTCGGAGGGCCCGTCGGCGAGCACGGCCAGCGCCGAGAGCACCGGTGTCATCTCGCTGACGTCGGAGAGGTCGGCGGTGATGCCGCGCAACGTGCCGGTGCCGCGGACGGTCAGCCCCTCCGCCGTCCGGGTGACCTCGGCGCCGAACGCGGTGAGCAGCTCGGTCACTGTCTC